>NZ_JAMYPQ010000004.1:0-513878 GCF_040320455.1 Mesorhizobium sp. M0698
TCGGAGGACAGCCAGCCGGCCAGATGTTCGAACATCGCCGCCACATCTCAGGTGGCCACCGCTTCCGCGATTACTTCATGTTCGTGCATCGGGCGCAAAGCGGTCATTTTAGGGTACGTTCCGAAGTGACATCACACCATCGATCGCCACCAAGGTAACGTTCAGGTCGATAGCCAGCGTTCGTTACAGAAAAGCCTTGGGTCTAAAGCTCGATCTGACACGGCGCGTTCACAAGCGGTTCTGTTGTTCGCTCAACCGCTCGCCCCGTGGTCGCTCAGACAGGAGGGACCTGAGCGCGCTCAGGATTTGAACCTGCGATCCCATCGTCCCGAACGATGTGCGCTACCGGCAAAGCCGCAGGTTCCCGGGTTCCTTCGTCACGCTCGCTCCGCAATGATTGCATTTCCTTTCGGGCTTTGTGTGGGGAACCTGTGGTGCGATCGGGCCAAGTTCACGTTTTCATCGCCACCTATCCTGAGCGAGGTTTTCGTCGCCTTGGCGGCGACGTGCTTCTTCGCGATCTTCTCGGCGGCGTCTGCCTGGAAGTCGGGATGATGGTGACCATAAGTATCGATCAGAACATCCACGGTGATGCCGAGAAAGCCCGCGGCCTGCCACATGTCGGCGCCGGCCCGCATCAGCCAGGTCGCAGCGGTGTGGCGAAGCGTGTGCGAAGTGACGTCGGGACCGAGGCCGGCAGCGTCGCGAGCTCTCCTAAAGCTCTTCTTGACCGACCCCACCGGCTTTCCATTCCACTCCACCACAAAGTCTTGCGATATCTTGCGACCAATATTTGCGCTCTTGCCGCGCGCCTTGGTCCTGATATCGAGATCTGTGCACGCCCAGCGGCGGAGATGCGCCAACAGCCTGTCCGGCAAGCGCACAGGCGGCTGGCGTTTTTTGGTCTTCTTTGCGCTATCGGCGCGGCGGTAAAAGATGCCGCGGTCGAGGTCCACATAACCACGCCCTTTGGTGGGACGGATGGCGGCACCGCAAACTGCGGCAGAGCGCGTTCCTGTATAAAGCGCGACAAGCATGAAGCGGGCGAGGTGTCGCCCGGTACGCCGGTCGCTCTCCTGGCCCTTCCATTTCTGCTTCATACGCCACGCGGCCCAGATAAGGGCGGCCGCCTCACTGCGCGTCAACCAGCGCTCGCGCGCACCGGCCTTGTCAGGCAGGACAATCGTCGGTGCGGCAGTCGTGTGGCCTTCCCTGCGGTAGTAGTTGATGGCCGCACGAAGATCCTCGAGTTGGCGGCGCGCAACGGCTTCGGTGGGACAGAACGCGACGTAGTCGCGGCAAAGCTTGCCGTTGATAGCGGCGAGCGTCTTTTCACCGAAGAAATCGAGGATGTTGTCCAGCCGAGCCGCCGTCTCTTCCGGCGCGGCATGCTTCGGTGCAACCTCTCTCAGGTAGACGCTGACGACATCGGCTATCAAGACATCTTCGGCACCGCGCGCTCGGTGGTACTTGCCGGCGATGTAGACCGCGAGCGCCTTTTCAGCTTCAGGTCCTGGATGGCCTTTTTCGCCGCTGCCAGCGCTGATGAACGTTGTTCGATCGCGGATAAACCATCCAGCTTTGTTTCGGAGTGTTCCGTCCTTTTTCCAGCTTTCGCCGCGCCAGACGAGGCGTGGCCCTTTCGACGCCCGCGGCATAGTTCCCTCATTCTGGTGATCGCCAGCAAGGTGACGTACTCCTTTCCTGCGATTAGCTCGGTTTCAAGTCGGCCGGCGTCACGTTCCTTGCGTAGGCCTGCTGCGCACATCGAGCCATCGGGAAAGGCAATTCGTGCTGCAATCGCGACGCGCAGGGGCGTGGTCTCGTCGAATTGTTCGGGGATTTTCAAAACGGAGCCCTCAGCCAATCTCTATGGTCCGATAGTTTCGCTCGGAAACAGACGGATCGCGGGTCGCATTGAGCACACTTTTCTGTCTCGCCATTCCGGATGCCCTGCCGCACGATCTTTTCTCTGAATATACGGCTGCGAAAAGCGCCGACTGGAGCGCCTGCGGCAAAGATGCTCCTTTGACCTGCTAATCGGAGCGGTTGCGCTGACGCGCACTCCACGAGCCTTTCGGCTGGCTCCCCACTTCCGTGGCCGGTGAAACCGCTCCTGACTGGCTTCGGCTATCTGTGCGGCTTCCGTTTCCATGGACTCACTGCCGGGTCGCTTGGGCCTACTCCCGTGCGCCCGGCTTAGTGGGTTCTGCTGATCGCCTCACGCTGCGGTTTCGAACGGTGTCTTCCACCTCGGAGTTGGTCAGCAACCGCAATCTTCGTTCGAGTCCATAGAGTTAGAGGGCCCGCGCTTGGCGCACTGACGGGTTGAAGGCTGGGAGAGAGGCTCCCGGCGCCCGGCGCGGAGACTAGCAATGACCAAGCATCGGCACCAGGCTGCCCCGACCCGGGCCAGCGTATATGACGATATCACCAACAAGATCATCGGCGAGCTGGGGGCCGGTCGGCTGCCCTGGGTTCAGCCATGGGGAATGGCAGCTGCGAAGGCGCCGCTCGCCATGCCGAAGAACGCCGCCACTGGCCGGCGATACTCTGGAATCAATGTCCTGATCCTCTGGGGTTCGGTGATCGAGCAGGGTTTTTCAGGACAGAGCTGGCTGACCTTCCGCCAGGCGCTCGCGCTTGGCGGTAGCGTCCGCAAGGGTGAGCATGGAACGACAGTCGTCTAACAGTTCGCGGGCCTCGTCCTTGAGGCCGAGATGCGCCAACGCAGCCCCATAATAGCGGAGTGTCGGGGGATACGAAATCTCGCGCCCCCCCGGTTCAAGCGCGAGAGCGCGACGCCCCTCGCGGGCGGCCGCTTCGAAATCACCCGACATCGCCTCAATCATGCACAGTGACGTCGCGAAGCAATATCGAAACGTCAAGTTCTTTCCAAGTATCTCTGCCTTCTTAGCCGCTGCCCTAGCCTCTGAATAACGTCCAGTATAGAAGTTTAGCATAGAGAATGCGTCGTAGTACATGACATTTTGTGTACCCGTCTGCCTTGCTTTTTCCAAATATTCTCCGGCAGTAGTGAAATCTTGAAGGAGGAACGCGTGTACGTGGGCGCATAGAGACAGGGCTGCGCCATTAAATGGATCAAGGTCCATAGCCACGCGCATGTCGTCCTTGCACTCTTCGATCGTAAGGCGATAGTCGTAGGCATGCGAACGGTCGTAAAGAAATACAGCCTGATACGCGCGCCAAGCATGAAAGATGCCCTGGCGGCTGAGTCCATTTGCTTCGGTCAGCGTCGCACGGCTGGCTCTGACGTCGGACGGGCTAAGGCTGAACATCTGCGCTGTAGCAGTCAGAAGCCGTTTTCGGCTGAGATGGGAATCGTCCAGCGCATCGAGCGAGAGAATGTTCCGGTGCAGGAGACGGTCAACACAGTTGGTTGCGAAGGCCTGAAGATCCCGCTCCAGTGCCAGCGTCTTTCCGCCAAGCTTTACCACCGTACTCATGCTGACCATAACGTCCCGGTTGGTCGAACCGACGCACATAATGGCAACCGCCAGAGTATCGTAGGCGCTCTCCGTCTTGATCAGCAGATCCAAGTCCTGCGCGTCGGCAGCACTTCGCGGCCCGTTGCGAGCGGGATCCGGGACGGAAACCCGAAAGCAGCCCGTTTCCTCAAGGCCGGAGATGACGGCCTGCCGAAAGAGTTCAGGCAAAATCATGGCGCCGACCGCACCATTGTGCCAAGCATCCAAGCCGATGCTCACGACCAGACGCCTGTCGGGCTGCGCGCCACTGCGTCGAGTGTCGTCGGCCCCCGGACTGGTCACTCTCGGCGCCGCCGTTTGCCGCTGGCTTCGCCTCTCGCGCAGCCATTCCTCGAACCCTTCCTCTCCAGCAATGTCGAGGCCTTCAAGAAGCGTTCCGTTCGTCTGAGCGCTTTCACCCTCGCCCAATGCGTCGACGTCACACCGGTCGAGCCGAAGGCAGACGGTTTCGCGATCGATATGAAGCAGATCGGCCAAGTCCCCCGCGAGCAGCGCGCGCAACGATGACAGCTCGCGTCGAAGGCTGTTTTGAGACTCCGTCTTCTCGCATCGCCCCCATAGCATGTCCTGCAGCGAGGCTCGGGAACGCTCCCCGTTCCGGGAAAACGCAAGAATCGCAAGCAAGGCACGTGCCTTCTTGCTCGGCACGGCAATCTGACGGCCGTGCATATCCTCAAGTCGAAAGATGCCCCGCAGCGTAAGCCGCGCGATGAGTTGCATGGCCATTTCCAGCCTACCCTCGAAACCCCGGCCATCTCTATAGCATAGACCGCAAAAGAATACACAATCTCACTCGATCGCGCGTTCAGTGATGGTCTTTTCACGCATTTTTCACGCAACAACGACGGAAATTCGGACGGTTTTGGAACGCGGGCATGGTCATTTCCCGCGTCGGCGGCGCACTGAAATCAAAATCTTGCTTGCGCTACCAAGATGGAGGCTAAAAAAATGTTAGATCAATTTGATCCGATCTTGTTCTGGAGCAGGGCTTCACTCGAAGCGCAACGCCAGGACTATACGTTCGGCGATGGAACGGGCATCGACGAGGCCGGAAAAGGCCGAACAAAGCTTGAACCGAAAGTGGGCGGGCCGACGCGTGCGTCCCGCGCGCTGGCAATCGTGCATATCGCCATGTACGACGCCCTGCTGATGGCCGATCCGGCTTCATTCCACAACAACCATCATCGGTTTGCTCGGCTGGCCGCATATCAGCCCATGCTCCCTGCCGCGCCTGCCGTGATCAGCCGTGAAGCCGCTGTCGCCGGAGCGGCGTCGGTCACGATCCGGCTGTTGTTCGAAGACGCCTTCGTTGAGCAGCTCGTTACGGAATACCGACTGCATCTGTATGAAAAGGGCCAGTCGGCGCAGGCGATCGAAAACGGGCTCGAGTATGGCGCTGCCATCGGCCGGATGCTCGCGGACGCTCGGTCCGCCGACGGTTCGGGAACACGGGATAGGCAATACCGCGCCTTCGGCCTACCAGGAACCTTCAGCCTTGACCCCTATTCGCCCCTGGGCGCCGCCGTGCTGGGTGCGACATGGGGTTTCGACGTTAGGCCCTTCGTCACCTACCCTGCCGGCGCGATACAGTTTGTCGGGCCAAGCGAGGCCCTTGGAGAGCGGCCGCCGCAGCCGGGCCAGACAGAGCCCCTGGGGGCGTTTCTCGAAGCAATGAACTGGCCGGCGGATCGCGACCTGGTCGCCGGCAAAGGCGCTGCTCCAGGGACCGACCGGTTGACACGAACAGCCGAGGAAACGCTCATCGGAACCTTCTGGGCCTATGACGGGGTTCGCGGGATCGGCTTGCCGCCGCGCCTCTACAATCAATGTCTTCACGCGATCGCGGAGCAGGCGAACTTCTCGACGGAGGCGTTGGCCGTTCTGCTGGCCATCTGCAACCTGGGAATGGCCGATGCCGGCATTGCCGCGTGGCGCGAAAAATTCACCTATCATGTCGCACGGCCGGCAACCTTGCTTCGCACCAACGAGGCCGGATTCAGGGAGGGTACCGCGTCCGTGCCGACCTTCGATCAGGCCAGGCTCTCAATGCCCGCCGGAGAGGCCGGCAAACCGGACTATACCTCCATCAAGGCATGGCTCGAATTGCCACCCGACACACCTTCGCTGGTCGAATCGGATGCGCATTGGGCCCCCCTCGGGGCACCACAGACGAATTCCGTCCCGCGTGGCGGCGATGGTCCGAAGTCACGAACGCCGCAGTTTCCGGCCTATCCATCGGGGCATGCGACCTTCGGTTCAACCTGCTTCGGGCTCGCAAGCGAGCTGCTTGAAGCTCTGGGCGGCGGCAAAGATCTCGTCTTTGCCTTCGTATCCGATGAGTATGATGGCCGCGCCATCGACCCGGACGGGTCCGTGCGTCCCCACCATGTCCGCCAGATGACGCTTGCCCAGGCAATCCATGAGAATGCCGTCAGCCGTCTCTATCTCGGTGTGCATTGGCAGATGGACGCTGTCGAAGGTGTGCGTCTTGGCCGCAACCTGATCGACGTCATGAAGTCCAACCCCGTTGGGCCTCTGCACGCGATCATCCCCGACGATCCTTTCGAGTCTGAACTCGCCGCCAAAGCAAAGGAGATGATGTGATGAACAACTTTCGCACGCGTATGGCGAACCAACTTAGTCATAGCCGCTGTGAAGATCCAGCTCGGCCGATCACGCCGGCCTCGTCAGAGACGTTAATCGTCGAGCTCAAGGACGACACGCTCTCGATCAGCGACACGCATCTGTTCGACTTCCCGAATAGCAAGCATGGGCTATTTGCCGCCAATAACCGCATTCACGCACGCAAGGTCAAACAGGACGGCGACGACACCGTGTTCGAAATGCTGGAAAAAATCGATCAGCCGGACGCCAAGCCGTTTCTAGTCCTTGCAGGCCGGCCGCATGACTGCCGCCTAAGCATCGGGGCCGACGGGATTCGCCGATTGCGAGCCTACGGCACCGATGATGGAAACGGACGCCTGAACTGCGGCGGGTGGATATTCGACGCCCTGCAGTCGTCTTCCGCCTGACATTCCCCAAATCAATGGACGCCATCGGTTGCGGTGGCGTCCACACCCGAAACGCGATCACTCTGTGGGAGAAATAAAATGGACAATTATCCGGTATGGGGACTTTTGATTGCTTTCAACGGAGCGACTATATTTCTTCTGCGCTCCGTATTCACAAGCATTGACTACAAATCGATTATGTTGGAGAAGAATATCCAGGACGACAACGGCGTAGCTCCTGTCGAGAGCTACAGTCGTGTAGCCGGCATGCTTGGGGCATCTTTGATGGTTACGCTATTCTGGGGCGCGAGCAACGTCGTCCTCTACTTTGCGATCGTGCGGCCCGATCAGGTTTCTGGAATCGTCACCAGTGTCGGGAATTTTCTTTTCTACGGCGCATCGCTCTTTCTTCCATACGCGGCCAACCAACTGAAGGCGATGTTCCAGAAGCCGGCATGACGACCGCTTGCAGAAATTATAACACGGGGCAGCCTTTTCGAAGAAGGCTGCCGGGCAAATGGGGGACAAAGAGATGGGACTTCAACCTGTTGACCAACTGGATTTTAGGATCAGTTCGAATATCGTCCTGACAAGACGCGGCGAAATCGGCTTTCTTCAAACAGACAACGCTCTCTTCACGGAATTTTTTAAAGATCTGCCCAATGCGAACAAGTTCGCTGCGGCCTTTGCGGGATCCCTATCGCGTTCCCGCAGCAGCTTCGAAGTCCTTTCGCGCTCACGGTCCCGCTCGCGGTCAAGATCGCGATCGCGATCACGTTCAAGATCAACTGCGCAGGTGGAGCGCGGCGGCGGCGCAGTCGGCGAGGTTCTCGCGTCCTGGGACGTCGTGAGGCGGCTTTACGCTGCGGGGATGTTGGACGGGACTTACCCTTTCGAGGCCCTGCAGATAAAACCGCCGCCGGGTCCGTCGGAAGCTGCCGCCGAAATTGCAGCGCTTCACGTTCACCAACTGAGCCTTGTCAACGATCGCGCCAGGCAGGAAGAGATCCTGTCGCAGGCCGACACATCCAATCTGTCGGACATCTTTGCCCCTCTCGGCATCGAAAGCGGCGGCTTCGACAGTACTGAGAGGATGATCGAACTGATCCTGCAGGTCGCCGAGCGCGTTGGCTACTTTTACAAGGCCGTCTTCAATCGCCAGCGACCGAACCAGGTGGACTCCCGGTTGAGGCCATTCATCCCCGTTCCGCCTCATGCGGCATTTCCAAGCAACCATTCGTTTCAAATGTTCTGCATCGCCGAGGTTCTCACGCGCCTGATACCGGAACATCCCGGCACAACCGAACTGTTCTTCGTTGCCGAGCGCGTCGCCGAAAACCGTGAGCACGCGGGGCTACATTACCGTTCGGATACGGAGGCCGGCCAGGCTCTGGCCAGGCAGTTCGCACCGTTTTTCATCAATTTGTGCAGCCGCGAGATGCGTCAAGCTCTCCTGGAATGGCACTGAGGGAGGGGAGCTATGGAACCGGACACTGCACCAGGACAGGAGCGGACCGAGTCCCCTCTTTTCTATCTCTGGCATCTTGCCAGCATTGGCTTGCTCGACGCGCAAAGACCAGGCGTTGTGCCGCCAATCTGGTCAAAGGGCCTGCCTGAGAGCCGGGTCGCCATTATCGACAGCGGCTGCACATCGAGGCATCCAAATCTGCCAGCTAGCTGCATCGAAGCCCGGCTGGACGTGGCGGTGTCGACCGACGGAGTAGTCTATCGCGAGGAGGACCGGCGCGCCGCCCGGGATGGCTGGCAGAACCTTGAAGCGACGATGGCTCCAATATTGAAAATGATCGCCGACGACGCCGTTCGCGACGATATTGCCCGGCGCATCAAAGCGATGTCCGAAGGGGAGCCCCGGCTTGTCAACGCTGCCGATCCGGCAGAGCGTTTTGCCGGACACGGCACCTCTTGCGCCGGTCTTATAGCAGGCCGGACACTGAAGGAGCCGCCGGCGGGGTCGGCGCCTGCGCTCGATGGCGCCGTTTTGCCGTACTTTGGCGTGAATCCGTTTGCGACGATTATTCCGGTCGCCACCCCCTACAGCCATGAAATCGCTCCACTTGTCACCGCGCTTCTGCACGCGGTCGCCTGTCGCGCCGATGTCATTCTGCTGCCGCGATCGGTGAACGATCTCGGCAGGTTGGCCAGAGGGAAGAACGCGTCTGGGACGGGTGTTCGCATGACGCGGTTCGACGACGACGAGGCGTTGGCCACCGACAAGAAGATCTTTGAGCATCTCCTGGCAGCGATCGCAGCGGATCGTCCGGTCATTCTCGCGGCCGGGAATGACGGAATGGCCGAACCGGCCTATCCCGCGGCATTGGCGACTGCGACGGAGGCACCCTTCGGAGCGACATCTCTGATCGTTGTTGGCGCGGGCAATCAGCTGGGGTGGCGTTCCGCCTACTCGAGCGGCACCTACGCTTCAGGCGTTACGATCTACGGCCCGAGTGACGACGAGGCTATGATCACCGACCATGTCGTACGAATTGACCTCGCCGCTGAGATGGGCAGCGCAATTGCCAGGTCGGTTGGGCCAGCACGTGCGAAGGCCGGAGCCGAATATTCACCCTTCAGTGTTCTGGCGATTGACGTACCTGCCCGCCTGGCCGGCGATGCGGACGTCATCGACGAAACAACACCCCTGCCGACCGGGCTTCTCTATACCCGCTTCGGCGGAACCTCGGCCGCATCGGCGCTGATTGCAGGTCTGGCTTCGTTGATTCAAGCGAAGGCACTTGCCGACAGCAGCAAACGACACTCCGGCAGCCAATTGCGCGAGCTGCTGCTGAGCAAACGTCCAGCTGAACTGGTGCTTACCTCATCAGGCTCGTCGCGCTCGAAACTTAATAAGGGAGACCAGCCACCCCCTTACGTCCAGATCAGCGACGTCGTGCCAAACAAACCATGAAGGCACGACTGTAAGTCGCGATTATTTGGAGGCAAGCATGGAAGACGGCACAGAGAAGGCAACGGCAGCGGCCGACCCGAGATCTGTATTCCCCGGCTCTGGGAGGCAATGTCCGAAATGTGACGAGCCGATCTCCTTAAAAGCCATTCGATGCCCTCACTGCCTGGCAGATCTCGGTAGAGGGGCAACCGGATGGCAAAAGGTGACACTTGGTGCAAAACTCGTACGCGACTGGATCGGGTTTCCTGCGGCAGTGGCTGCGCTATTAACTGCATTCTTCACCCCGACGGTCGCTGCCATGCTGAGTTGGTTCGACCAAGACAGAGCCTATGTGACGGCCGAGCTATTTAATCCCGACATTGTCAATGTAGGTCTAGACGATCGCGGAGTGAGCGACCAAACGGACAGGGTGACGCAATACATCTCTTTGATCCGCGTCGGCGGAAAGAATACCGGCTATTCTACCGCCTCGATCAGATCGAATTTTCGCTGCGCATTGCAGACCTCCGACGGCGCCGGCATGGATTATTATTTCGACTTCTATGACATTCAATCCCAGAGGAAGTTTTTTCCAACCTTGGACGCCGGACAGTCGATCATCACTTTCGGAAAGCTTACTGGTTCTCAAGAACACGATTCAGCTACGGGTATGAATACCTGTGAATTTTCTTATGTTGACCGGTACGGCCCGCGGCCCCCTTACATCGTGTCACTTTCCGACCGCGCAAGGTCAGAGATTGCAGGGCTCGCAATCGGAGATGAGCAAGCGGAACTACAGTCGCAATTCTGTGCTGGAATGGTGACGCAGATGCGGCTGAGCGACAAAACCATAGCCGACTGTGTAAACGACACACATGCAATCGCGATTGAGCCGATATATTTGTGGAAAAGCGCGGTCGCACGCGCAATGCAATTCTCAACGGCGTTCGGCACGATGACCGGCCAGCAGTCGAAACGTGCCGCGGGCGCTATCCTCGTCTGTAACGACAGCCCAGACAACTGCAAGCAGACAGATGCGAACATGTTGTCCGAAATGGACACGGCACTTAGTCGCTTCCAGCCGCCCATAACAACTTGGTTCTGCAGTTCAAAGCCAGGACTATCTTTGGCGGACTGCACACGGCGTGATTTCCCTCTTCCCTGAGCCGGCGTTCCATCTGAGCGACCCGTTCCACGAAACGTCAGCACAGAACAAGTGATTGAGTTTGACTGCCAACGTTCTCGCGCGGCTCAATGCGTTTGGGCCGTTTCCCGATCAGTCCGCAGTGAGCACGACCTTGACGCTTTGTGAACGGTCGGCGGCAAGAAGGAAGGCGTCGGGCGCGGAAGAAAGCGTGCGCTCGGCGGTCACCAGCTTGAGGACATCCACCTCCCCCGAAACGATGAGATCGACCGCCCGGCCGAACTCCGTGCCGAAGCGGAATGTGCCTTTGAGGTCGATCTCCTTGGCCATCACTGCATTGGCAGGCAGCGGGATCTGGCCACCGGGAAGATTGCCGACCTGGACCACCGTGCCGCCGCGCTGGACGCTGGCGATCGCCGCGGCAAGGCCGGCGGCAGTACCTGAAATCTCGAACGCCACATCAAGCGAACCGCCGGCAGCAAGCGCCTGGAGCTCGGCGTCGCCGCCGGAAAGGTCGATCGTCCTGTCGGCGCCCAAACTGCGGGCGAAGGCGAGCGGAGCGGCGGCGATATCGGCGACCGTAAGCTCAGCGCAGCCGGCAAGCCTGGCCGCAAGCATGGCCAAGAGACCGATGGGGCCGGCACCGAACAGGATGACGTTGCGGCCCCTGATGTCGCCCGCCCGCGCAACGGCGTGCAGGCTGACCGCCAGCGGCTCGGCAAGTGCGGCCGCCTGGTAGGCCACGTCAGATGGAACCTTGAAACATTGCGCGGGCGTGGCGTCGAACAGGCTGGCGAAGCCGCCCTGCATATGTGGCGTCTTCGATGCCGAACCCATGAAGTAGATGTTTTCGCAGAGATTGGCGCGCTCTTCCAGGCATCGCGCGCAATGCCCGCACCAGCGCGACGGATTGACCGCGACATGGTCGCCGACGCCCAGGCCGGGTGCCGCGCCGTTGATCTCGACGACTTCGCCGGAGATTTCATGGCCGAGGACAAGCGGCGAGGTGACGACGAAGTCGCCGGTCCGGGCATGGCGGAAATAATGCAGGTCGGAGCCGCAGATGCCCCCTGCCCCAAAGCGCACCCGCACCATGCCTGGTGCCAGCGGTTCGAGCGGATGCTCCACGACGCGCAGGTCCTGCGGGCCGAACAGCGTCGCCGCAGTCACCTGGCCGCTCACCGGATCAGTCCCATCTCGGTCGGCAGCCAAAGCGTGATGGCGGGTATGAAGGTGATCAGAAGCAGCGCCACGATAAGCGGCACCAGCCACGGCAGGATCGCCATGGTGGTGCGCTCGACCGAAAGCTTGGCGACGCGCGACAGCACGAACAGCACCATGCCGAGCGGCGGGTGCAAAAGCCCGATCATCAGGTTGAGCGTCATGATCAGGCCGAAATGCACCGGGTTGATGCCGTAGACGGCGGCGACCGGCAGCAGGATCGGCACCAGAATCGTGATCGCGGCGATCGTATCGAGGAAGCAGCCGACCACCAGCATCAGGATGTTGACCAGGATCAGGAAGACCCATTTGTTTTCGGTGAGCGCGAAAATGAAGTTCGAAAACAGCTGTGCCGCCTGGCTGACGGTGAGCAGCCAGGCGAAGATCGATGCGGCGGTAACGATGAACAGCACCGACGCGGTCGTTTCGATCGTGTCGAAGCTGGCCTTGGCAAGCAAACGCAGCGTCATCGTGCGGTAGCGCACCAGCCCGAGGAAAAGCGACCAGATCACGGCCGCCATCGCCGCCTCGGTCGGCGTGAACCAGCCCATCGTCATGCCGCCGATCAGGATGACCGGCGTCATCAGCGCCATGACCGCGGAGAAATCGAAATACCAGTCCGCGGCGATCAGCAGCAGCAGCGCGATGCCGACCGCGATGTTGATCGACAGGCCAAGCTGCACAAGCACATAGCAGCCAATCGGAAAGGCAGCCACCACCAGCACCTCGCCCGCCGCTTCGGCGAGCCGCCGAAGCTCGAAAGGCGTGTCGGAACCCCAGCCGCGATTGTACGCAAAGATGGCAACCGTAATCATCATCAGCACGGTCATGACCACGCCGGGCAGGATGCCGGCCATGAACAGCGCGCCGATCGAGACATTGGCCATCATGCCGTAGATGACGAAGGGCAGCGAGGGCGGAAAGATCGGCCCGAGCGTGGCGGAAGCGGCGGTAACCCCGACCGCGGCGTCGATAGGATAGCCGTGGTCCTTCATCGCCTTGATCTCGATGGTGCCGATGCCGGCGGCGTCGGCGAGCGCGGTGCCCGACATGCCGGAAAAGATCACCGATCCGATGATGTTGACCTGCGCCAGGCCGCCCTTCATCCAGCCGACCAGGGCAAGGGCGAAGGAATAGATGCGCCCGGTGACGCCGGCGATGTTCATGAGGTTGCCGGCCAGGATGAAGAAGGGCACGGCGAGCAGCGGAAAGCTCTCCACCCCGGCGATCATGCGCTGGGCTGCGATGATATCGGGCGCCACGCCGTAGATGACGAGGTAAAGGATCGAGGCGGCCGCCATCGAAACAGCGACCGGCACGCCGATGAGCATCAGGACAAGAAAGCCCCCTACCAGAAGCAGCATCGCTCAGACCCCCGCTGTCTCGAACGCACCGGGACGCTCGAGCACCGAATAGCCGCGCCGGTAATTGCCGATAAAGACCTGGATCGAGCGCAGAAGCATCAGCACGAAGCCCGCCAGTACGGCGTAGAAGAACCAGCGCCGCGGCAGGTTGACGGTGACCATGCGCTCATGCGCCACGATCGTGACGTAGCGCCACATCAGCCACGATCCGTAGGCGAAGAATGCGATGCGGACAATATCGACGGCGAGCGCCAGCCAGCGGCCGACACGCTCCGGCAGATAGTGGTAAAGCACGTCGACATGGATATGGCGCGAAAGGCGCACGCACATGGCGGCACCGAGAAAGACAACGACGACGAGCGCGTTGATGGCGATCTCCTCGGTCCAGGCAAAGCTGTTGTTCAGCGCATAGCGGGTGAAGAACTGCAGGAAGACACAGACGACCATGCCCCAGAACACGGCAAGCGTGACCCAATCCTCGATACCGTGGTCCGACAGGTCGACGTCGACCGGCACCTCCTCGAAGGCGTGCGCGATCTCTTCGACGGTGATCTCGGTGTGGTGTTCCTCGGCCATTGGCGCGGGCTCCCGAAGCTGGTGGGTCGTCAAGGATTGGAAAGGCCGTCCGGCGCAATTTGAAGCCGGACGGATGGGCAAGTGGCGAATCCGATTGCCGCCCTATCCTCTTGGTTGAGCATCCGATTTCCCGATGCCCTACTTGATGGCGCGGATCGCTTCCCAATCGGCCTTGTTGTAGCCGAACTCCTCGAAGGTGACCTTCTCCAGCACATTCTTCTCGAAGTCGGCACGGTCGACATCGGTTACGGTGATGCCGCGATCCTTGAATACCTGCACCAGTTCCTTTTCGCGGGCGACGATCTTCGCCGTGGCGCGGGCGGCGGCCTCCTGCATCACCTCGGTGAAGATCTTCTTGTCCTCGTCGGACAGCGAGGCCCAGCGCGACGCCGATATGATGGTGTTGAGATGATCGACGATGTGGCCAGTCAGCACGATGTTCTTCTGCACCTCGTAGAATTTCTTCGCTTCGATGGTGGTCAGCGGGTTCTCCTGGGCCTCGACCGTGCCGTTCTGCAGAGCCAGGTAGACCTCGGCGAAGGCAATCGGCGCCGTGTTGGCGCCGCAGGCACGCGGCATGGCCAGGTAGGCCGGCACGTCGGGAACGCGCATCTTCAAGCCCTGCATGTCGGAGCACTTGGCGATCGGCCGGTTCGAGGTGGTCTGCCGCGTCCCGTAATAGGTGGTGGCGACGATATGATTGCCGGTCTTGTCCTCATAGCCCTTGGTCAGGGCCTTGTAGACGTCGCTCTTTGTGTATTTCAGCAGATGGTCGGCATCGCGGAAAGTGTATGGGAAATAGGTGACGCCGATCGGTGGATATTCGCGCGCCGCGAAGCTCGATCCGGAAATGATGATGTCGACGGTGCCGAGCATCAGGCCCTGGTTGATGTCCGCTTCCTTGCCAAGCTGCGAGGCCGGATAGACGTCGATGGCGTAGCGGCCCTGGGTGCGCTTCTTGATCTCGTCGGCCGCCCACACGGATTCGGTGTGGAAGGGCTCCGTCGTCTCGTAGACATGCGCCCATTTCAGGACCGTTTCCGCCGAGGCCGACGCCATGGGTATAGCAATTGCGGCGATCGCACCGAGCAGAACTGCGTATTTTCTCAGCATCTAATTCCTCCCTGGTTGAATTTGACGGCCGGATCTCCCCCCGGCCAACTGCTATTCCGCAACCTCCTTGGCTGCGGCTCTCTCATCGAAATTGCGTGAGAATCTGATTTGGGACTGGCGCAGATGCTGCTGCATGGCGGCCTTGGCCCGCTCGGGGTCGCGCGCGGCAATTGCATCGCGCACGGCACGATGTTCCTTTGCCGCGACCTGCCAGGAATCGCTGGTCTCGAAATAGATTGACAGGCGTTCGAAGTACGGGTTCATGCGCTGGTCGAAAAGCTCGCCGATGAAGCGCACCAGCACCGCGTTCTCGAGAATGCCGGCGACAGCGGTGTGGAATTCCCGGTCGAGCGCAATGGTCATCTTGTTGGGGTGACGCATGGCCTCCATCCGGCGCAGCACGTCGTCGAGCCGTTCGATATCTGCAGGCCGGACATGGAGGGCCGCTTCGGCGGCGATCGCGCCTTCGACGAATTCGCGCGCGCGCAACAGCTCGAACGGGCCTTCCTCGACTTCGGGTTCGGAGGCGGCGGCGCTCGGCGGATCGGTGACGTAGATACCCGAGCCGACGCGGATGCGTATGCGGCCTTCGACCTCCAGCGCTATCAGCGCTTCACGGACTGTCGGGCGGGAAATTCCGAGCTGGTCGGCCAGATCCCGCTCGGTCGGCAGGCGGTCGCCGACGGAAAACTCGCCGGCATCGATCAGCTGCCTGAGCTGATCGGCTACCTGTCGGTAAAGCCGGCGTGGTTCAACGGCCTGGATCGGCATGCGCGTTTAGTTCCCTCCCGGGCCAACCCTGGTACATTGGTCTGACCCATTGACCGCAGCCTAAACTGACGACCAAGAGAGTCAAGCTGGATAAAAAAGACAGAAGAAGAAGGCGCCCTGACCCATCTATCCGGTGCACCTATGTGGCGCGGCCCGCGCAGCGGAAGGCGGCGCATTGCGAAGTATTGCATGCGTCAGCGCCGTCCTCCGCGAATGACCAGGACGTTTCCGGCGGCAACGAGGACGAGCCCGATGATCGCGTACGCAGTCCAGTCATAACCTTCCAGCGCCGTGGAGATCAAAAGCGCAAAGACGGGAAATATGACGGTCGCATAGCCGGCGCGGGCGCCGCCAATGCGTCCGAGCAGCGTCAGGTAGGCGGCGAAAGCCATGACCGTCGATATGACGGCGAGGAAGACCAGCGAGCCGATATAAGGGGCGGTCGTCGCGAACACGAACGGCTCACCAAGCAGGAAGGCCAGGAACGCCGACCACAAAGTGCCATAAAGCATGCCCCAGGCGCTCGTTGAAACGAGCGGCAGGTCGCGGCGCTGGTTTGCGACGGAGACGAGATTGCCGGCGCAGAAGCTCAGCGTGCCGCAGAGGCACAGGAGAAGGCCCACCAACGTGCCGCCGGAAAGCCCGTTGGCAGCGATTTCGGGAAAGAACATCAGCGCTATTCCGGCGAAGCCGATGATGCCGCCGGCGAGAATGCGCGGCGCCGGGCGCTCGCCGATGACCAAGGCACCGAGCAGCATGTTGATGACCGAGGCGAGCGAAAAGACGACCGAGAGCAAGCCGCTGACGAGATAGCCGGCGCCATAATAGAAAAACAGGAAGTTCGACGAGAAGATAAGGATGCCAAGCACAGCAAAGCGCAAATGATCGGCGATCGGAAAGCGGAGCCGCCGACCGGAAAAACCCGCCCAGGCAAACATCAGCAGCGTGGCGATGGCGAAGCGCCAGACCAGATTGACCTCGTTCGACACGCCGCTGCCGACCTGAAGTTCGATCGCGAACCACGATGCGCTCCAGGCAATGACCGTCAGCGCGTAAAGCCCGTAGTCGACGGGTTCGAAGGGGCGGTCGCGCGTCGTCATGCGCATTTCCGCGTTAGCCGGCTCCAGGGCGTCGTTTGGTTCTTTGGTTACCGACATGCTGGCCAAGACGCTTCCGCTCACAAGACGTTTACAGACCAACCGCCCGCCTTCGCCGCTTCTGGCCCCAGACGACGAGACCGAGCAACAGCAGAGCCGGAATGGCGAACCAATAGCGCGACGTCCGTTCCGCAGGGACAAGCACCTGGTTGATTTCGTCGCCGGGCTGCAGGCCGAATTTGGCCGCCTGGCTGCCCAGTCGCACGACGCCGACTGTCACGCTATCGCCAAGCGCACTGACGTCCAGGCCCGCAGCCTTCAGGCGTTCGGCCGATGAATTTGCGGGCCCGAGTTGTAGCCGAACCAGCTTCGATATCTCATCGCCGTTGAGGTTCAGTGTCGTCAGGCGCAGGCGAACCGCTCCGCCTTCGGCTGTCTCGTCGACGATACGGCTGAGTTCGGAGGCAGGCACTGCCCGATAAGGTTCGCTCACCTGATCGAGCAACAATCCCGGTCTGAACAAGATGAAACAGGCCACAAGCAACGCAATCGTCTCGTACCAGCGGTTGCGCACGAGCATCCAATTCTGCGTCGCTGCTACAAACGAGACCATGGCGAGCGTCGATGTGACCACCATCGCGACGAAGTCGAACGGCCCTTCGAGATCGATCATCAGCAGTCCGGTGTTGAAGATGAAGATGAATGGCAAGAGGCCGGTACGGATCTCGTACTTGAAGCCCTGAATGCCGGTCTTCACCGGATCGGCGCCTGAAATTGCCGCAGCAGCATAAGCCGCCAGCCCCACTGGCGGCGTCACGTCCGCCATCAGCCCGAAATAGAAAACGAACATGTGGACGGCGACCAGCGGCACGGCAAGATCGTTCTGCGCCGCCAAATCGACGATGACCGGCGCCATCAAAGTGGCGACGACGACATAGCTCGCAGTGGTCGGCATGCCCATGCCGAGAATGATGCAGATCACCGCGGTGAACAAAAGCATGACGATGAAGCTGCCGCCCGAGATGAATTCGACCAGCTCGGTCATTACCAGCCCGATGCCCGTGAGCAGAACCGTGCCGACGATGATGCCGGCCGTCGCAGTGGCAATGCCGACCGTCGTCATGTTGCGTGCGGCGGCGGACAGGCCACCGACCAGATCGTCGAAACCGTGAAGCCAATGCTGCGCCAGCGCTCGGTCCTTGCGGAAAAAGGCGGTGAGCGGCCGCTGCGTGACGATCAGCGCCATAAGGGCGACAGCGCCCCAGAATGCCGACAGGCCGGGCGACAACTCCTCCACCATCAGGCACCAGATCAGCAGGATCACAGGCAGCAGAAAATGCAGGCCGGTGCGCGCCGTCTCGCCGAAGTGGGGAATCCTGACGATCTCGCCCTCCAGATCCTCCAGCGGCAGGTCGGGATAACGCGCCCGGTAGGCGACAAGGCCGATGTAAACGGCGATCAGCGCGGCAGTGATCATCCAGGTCGCGGCCGCGCCGAAAACGATCTTCGTCCAGCCAATGCCGTAATAGACAAGCCCTGCGAGGACGATGAAGCCGCATACGCCCATCAGCCCGCGCAGCGCACCCTGATAGGCCGAATGGGCGCTGCGCGACGGCAGACCCTTCAGCCCCATCTTCATCGCCTCGATATCGACGATGTAGAACAACGAGCCGTAGGTCAGCAGCGCCGGGTAGAAGGCGTGCTTGACCACCTCGGCATAGGAGATGCCGACATATTCCGCGATCAAGAACGCGGCGGCGCCCATCACCGGAGGCATCAGCTGACCATTGACGCCGGCCGCGCATTCGATGGCGCCCGCCTTCACCGCAGAATATCCGACGCGACGCATCAGCGGGATGGTGAAGGTTCCGGTGGTCACGACATTGGCGATCGACGACCCGGAAATCATGCCGGTCAGGCCGGAAGCGACGACACCGGCCTTGGCCGGACCGCCGCGGTATTTGCCGAGCAGCGAGAAGGCAAGCTGGATGAAAAAGCCGCCGGCGCCGGCGCGCTCCAGCAATGTTCCGAACAGAACGAACATGAAGACGACGTTGGTGGACACACCGAGGGCAACACCGAAGACCCCCTCCGACGTCAGCCACATCTGCGAGGCTGCGCGCGATAACGTCGCGCCCTTGTGGCCGAGCAGGCCAGGTAGGTGAGGTCCGGCGAAGATATAGATCAGCATGATCGCCGCGATGACGGTGATGGCAGGCCCGACGGCGCGACGGGCGGCCTCGAGCAGGATGAGGACGCCGGCGATCGAGACGATCAGGTCAGCCGTAGTAGGAAGGCCCGGCCGATGGGCGATATCGCTGTAAAAGACCAACAGATAGAGGGCGGACGCCGCCCCGGCGATGCCTAGCACCCAGTCGGGCAGCGGCACCCGGCTGCGCGACGAGGTCTTGAAGGCCGGAAACGTCAGCATCGCCAGAAACAGGGCGAAGGCCAGATGGATGGAGCGGGCGATGCCGTCGCTGACGACACCAAAATTGAGCATGAACGGAAGGGGCGAGGCATACCAGAGCTGGAACAGCGACCATGCCAGCGATACGCTGAGGATCAGCTTCGCGGTGCGGCCGGTCGGCTTGCGCCCACCGGTGTCGGCTTCGGCGACGATCTCGCTAAGCTTGTCAATGTCGATAACGGGTTGGTCAGGCCCTGCCGCCCGCTGGCTTTGATCTGTCATCGTTCCCCACAATTATTTGCGATGCGAGGCGCCTGTGGCGCCTCGCATTGAAGGCCTCAGAGCCAGCCCTTCTCCTTGTAATAGCGCTCCGCGCCCGGATGCATTGGCGCCGACAGACCGGTCTTGATCATCTCCTTGGGATCGAGATTGGCGAAAGCCGGATGCAGTTTCTTGAAGTCATCGAAATTTTCGAAGACCGACTTCACCAGTTCGTAGACCACCTCATCGGGTGTGCTGGCATTCGTCACCACTGTCGCGCGGACGCCGAATGTCGTCACGTCGTCCGGATTGTTGGCGTACATGCCGCCCTTGATGGTGGCGACTGAATAGTACGGATGAGCTGCCAACAGCGCGTCCACTGCCGGACCGGTCAGCGGGATGAGTTTGGCGCCACAGGCCGTGGTCGGATCCTGGATCGCGGCGGAAGGATGACCGACGCCGTAGAAGAAACCGTCGATCTTGTTGTCGCACAGCGCGCTGCCCTGCTCGTCCGCCTTCAGCTCCGCGGCAAGCGAGAAATCGCCAAGCGTCCAGCCCATCTGCTTCAGCAACTCCTCCATGGACGAGCGGGTGCCTGACCCGGGATTGCCGACGTTGAAGCGTTTGCCTTTGAAATCCTCGAATTTGGTGACGCCGGCGTCCGGCCGCGCCAGCACGGTGAACGGCTCGGGATGGACGGAAAACACGGCCCGCAGATCCTTGAACGGCTTGCCGTCGAAATTTCCGGTCCCCTCATAGGCCTGGTATTGCACGTCCGATTGGGTCAGGCCGAAATCGAGGTCGCCGGTCTGGATGGAGTTGACGTTGAAGACCGAACCGCCGGTCGACTCCGTCGAGCATCGGATGCCGGTTTTCTGCCGGTCCTTGTTCATCAGCCGGCAAATGGCGCCGCCGACGGCGTAGTAGACGCCGGTGACCCCGCCGGTGCCGACCGTGACGAAGCGCTGCTCGGCTCCGACGGATGGCAGCGCCAGCAGCATGCAGGCCGCCGCGCCGATCAGGGTTTTCATTGAACTGTACATGGTCGCTACCTCTCTGGTGGGTGTCCCGGCCCGTCGCCGATGACGCGTTGGAACTAGTTGAGGCGGTCCGCGTCGTGCGGGTCAGGCCGCTGAAGCGATCGCAGCGTCGATCGCCTCACCGAGCCGTTCGACGATCCGATCGATATTCTGTTTGGAAATGATGAATGGCGGCGCCACAAGCACATGAACGCCCCGCACACCATCAATCGTCCCGGCCATCGGATAAATCATCAGGCCGCGGGCCATTGCTTCGCGCTTGATGCGGGCGTTGAGTTCAAGCCTCTGGTCGAATGGTTCCTTGCTGGCGCGATCAACCACCAGCTCGATTCCCCTAAATAGACCCCGCCCGCGAATGTCGCCGACGTGATCGTGGTTATCGAAGCGTTGGTGCAGGCGTTCGTCCAGCTGCGCGCCCATTGCGCTGACGTTGTCGAGCAGACCGTCACGCCGGATGACCTCCTGCACGGCAAGGCCGGCCGCCGCTGCCATTGGATGGCCCATATAGGTATGCCCATGCTGGAAGAAGCCCGAGCCTTGGGCAAAGGCATCGAAGATATGCCGGCCGAGCAGCACCGCGCCAATCGGCTGGTAGCCACCGCCAAGTCCCTTGGCGATGGTCAGCAGGTCGGGAGCGATGCCGTCCTGCTCGCACGCATGCAGAGTGCCGGTACGGCCCATGCCGCACATCACCTCGTCGAGAATGAGCAGCACGCCGTAGCGGTCGCAAATCGCGCGAATGTGCTTGAAGTAATCCGCGACCGGCGGCACCGCGCCGAGCGTGGCACCCACCACCGGCTCGGCGACAAAGGCGATGACCTCGTCCGGGCCGAGTTCGAGGATCTTGTCTTTGAGCTGCTGGGCGGCGCGCGCCGCATAGGCTTCGTCGCTTTCGCCATGCTTTTGATAGCGATAGGCGTAACAGGGGTCGATATGGTGGGTCTCGATAAGCAACGGCCTGAACTGGGCGCGGCGCCATTCGTTGCCGCCGGTGGCGAGAGCGCCGAGCGTATTGCCGTGATAGCTCTGCCGGCGTGCGATGAGATGGCGCCGTTGCGGCTCGCCTTTCTCGACAAAATATTGCCTGGCCATCTTGAGCGCGGCCTCGACCGCCTCCGAGCCGCCGCTGACTAGATAGACGTGGTCCAAGCCTTTCGGCGCGTCCTCGACCAGCCGATCCGCCAAGCGCTCCGCCACCTCGGTGGTGAAGAAGCTGGTGTGGGCGTAGGCGATGCGGTCAAGCTGGGTGTGCAGTGCAGCGATCACGTCGGGATGGCCGTGGCCGAGACAGGACACGGCCGCGCCGCCCGACGCGTCGATATAGGACTTGCCCTCGGCATCGAACAGTTCGATGCCTTGGCCGCGAATGGCGACCGGCAGCGTCGAGTGGATGGTTCGATGAAGAATGTGTGTCATCGACGGTCCCTCATGGGCATTTTCTTCGGCGGACGTTGGTTCAGATGGGTCTTGAGAGCGGCGCCCTGCTCATCGAAACGTCGCAGCGACTCAACAGCGCCCTCGCCTGCCTGCCCTGCGACAAGAGCACCGAGGACCTCGGCAACGATGAAAGCTGGCGTCATGGTGTGGAAAAAGGACGGGCTGCCGGTCGGCACGACGACTAGGTGATCGGCAAGCAGCGCCAAGGGCGCTACCCCGCTGTCGGTGATCGCAATGACCGGTACGCCGCGGCCGGCAGCGTACTCGACAAGCTCGATGGTGAAGCGCGTGTAGGGCAGGACGCTGGCGGCGATCAGCACGTCGTCCTTGGTCGCATGGGCCAGAGCGTCGCCATCGGTTCCGCCGATGCCGTGCAGCAGCACCGACTTCTCGCCGATCAGTGACAGGATGTAATGCAGATGCCAGGCGACTGCGTGGCTCGAGCGCAGGCCGAGGCAATAGACGCGCCTTGCCGCACTCAGCGCCCTGGCCGTCTCGACCAGACGGTCGATCGACCTGCCTTCGGCGAGATGGGAAAGCTGGCTGGAAATCGAATCCAGAATATCGGCCGCCAGCGCGTGGTCGCCCTTGAGCTTTTGGCTGGCCACCTGAAGGCCCGCCTTGCCGGCGAAACCGATTTCGCCGTCCCGGATCGCGGCGGCGTAGATATCGCGTACCGCCTCGTAGCCATCAAGGCCGAGATGCTGGGCCAGCCGCGTCATCGTCGCCGGCTGCACTCCTGCGTGCCGAGCCTGCTCGCGCATAGACAACAGCGCGACATCATACGGCTTATCAAGGACATAGCGCGCAGCGGACCGAAGCTGCGCCGACATGCCGTCGAAGGCACTGACGATCTGTCCAGCAAGCTCTCCCTGGTCCATGGATATTGCTAGCTCGCCAGACCAGCGATTGCAACGTCTGTTTCAGTGTGATCAAAGATCGATTCATATGAATCTTGTCACTCACAGAACGTCCCCATGAAGCCGGCCCATGGTCTCGACCGCATCGCCATAGCCGTCGCCCCGAACGGGGGACGTCGCAGCAAGGCCGACCATCCGGCGATTCCGCTGACACCAGCCGAACTTGCGAGGACGGCCGCGGAATGCGCCGATGCCGGTGCGGCTATGATCCACGTTCATGTCCGTGACAGAAGCGACAATCATCTGCTCGACGCCGACGCCTACCGCCAGGCGATCGCCGCCATCCGCGGTGCTGCCGGCGACCGCTTGGTAATCCAGATCACCTCCGAAGCGCTCGGTATCTATTCGCCGGCCCAACAGATGGCCGTCGTACAAGATGTAAAGCCGCAAGCTGTCTCCCTGGCGCTTCGCGAAATCGTTCCTGATGCCGGATCGGAACTCGCCTTCGTGCGCTTCATGGCCTGGCTGCACACCGAGGGGGTTGCGCCGCAGATCATCCTCTATTCGCCCGAGGAGGCCGTCAGGCTTTCGGACATGCAGCAGCGCGGACTGATCCCGTGGGCAAGCATACCGGTTCTCTACGTGCTGGGCCGCTACACGCCGGGACAGACGTCCGTTCCTGCCGATCTCTTGCCATTCCTTGCGGCGAACATGCCGCGCTTCGACCATTGGAGCGTCTGCGCCTTCGGCCGCAACGAAGCGGCGTGCGTGACCGCCGCCGCGTTGCTTGGCGGCCATGTCCGGGTCGGCTTCGAAAACAATCTTTTCCTTCCGGACGGCAGCATAGCCTCGTCCAACGCCGAACTGGTAGCGACCGTCGCACGCATACTCGCCGACTGCGGTGTCAAGATCGCCTCGGCCGCCGAGTTGGCGGCTCAATGGAACGCGCCGTTTCGTTCCATATGACAAACCAAAGCCTATTTTCGGCGGCAAGCTCGCGCAAGGCATAGAGAGGCGGCTGCAATGTCATCGCCACGGAAGAACGACGTGTCCCCGCCCGCGGCGCGGCGATTGCAACAACAGTGCCGGTCGTTGTAACCATTCCGGCCGCTTGATTTTGGAGGAGACGCAGCATGGACCGATTCACCGGCGGTTGCCTGTGCGGCAACGTCCGAATTATCGCGTCGGGGCGCCCATACCGGGTCGGCCTTTGTCACTGTCTTGACTGCCGCAAGCATCATGGCGCCCTTTTTCACGCTTCCGCGATTTTTCCTGAGGATGCGGTGACGATCGACGGCGAAACACGCGACTACGCCGGGCGGTTTTTCTGTCCCCGCTGCGGCTCCTCCATTTTCGGACGCACCGCAGACGAAATCGAAGTAAACCTGGGGTCCCTGGATGCGCCTGACCAACTGATGCCAACCTACGAAAGCTGGATCATCCGACGCGAGTCCTGGTTGCCGCCGTTTCCGCTCACGAGACGGTACGAGCGCGATCGTGACGCCACGGGTCGCTTTGAGGAATAGGTCGCACGAACGGTGCCGAGGAGGCAACGACATCAGAACACGGATTTTCAGGGACCGCCTGCTCACGCCGCTAAAAATGTGAACTTGCATGTTTACGAGGTGCGCTGCCTTCATCCACATTGCCCAAGGCATTCGTGAGCGCCTAAGGCGACCCGTGACAGCCAAGGCGCCGTTACCTTAGAGGAGGACCGCAGGGGATGGGACTCATCGTCGCCGCGATCTTGAAGTAGGCTTTGTACAGAGCGCCGCGTTCAATGCTGGCCGTTTGGGAGGTCACGCCGGAAGACCGGCCTTGCGGAAGCCATCAATGAACTGCTCAAGCAGCGCAGCGTCATGGAATGGCTCTGACGTGGTGTCCAGTGGCCCGCCGCCTCGAAACGATGATCACAGGCTAGTGGTCGCGGCGACAATCAACCCGCCCAAGACGGCAACATTGATGGTGAAGCCGGTACGAAGCGCTTCGCATTCATCACCGCTGTAGCGCCAGAAGTTGAGCGCCATGAAAGACGCCGCAATGGTGAATACGGCCAAGGCCGCGCCGGGAAAGGGTCCACCAAGGCCCGTTGCTAGGCAAAAGCCGCCTGCAATCTCCAGCACCGATCCGGCCGCGAGAAGAGGCCTGGGAGCAGGAAAGCCCCGCTCGGCCAGGGACGCTGCAACCGCCCGGAACCTGAGGAAATGCTCGGCGCCCGCCCAGATAAAGACGCTGCCGAGCAAAACCAATCCGAGGTGGTGGAAGAACGCGATCATTCCTTGCTGCCGTCCTCGGTGTAAACCGCAAGCTCGTAACCATCCGGGTCCGCGAAATGGAAGCGCCGGCCGCCCGGGAATCCATAGATCGGCCTGACGATCTTGCCTCCCGCCTGCTCGACCCGCTTGACCGTTCCCGGCAAATCATCTGCATAGAGGATGACGAGCGGGCCTCCTCCGGACCTCGCTGGGCCAGCGGCAAAGCCACCTGACAAGCGCCCGTCGTTGAACTCGCAATATTGCGGGCCGTAGTCGGTGAAGGTCCAGCCGAAGGCCTTTCCGTAGAAGTCGCGTGACCGCTGAATGTCTTTCACGTTGAATTCGACGTAGTCGATCCGTTGATCGTTGTTGTTGCTCATGACGCATACCTCTCGTGTGATGTACGACGCCGAAAGATAAGCACGCATCTCGCTTACCGGATTAAACGAAACGGCCATCGACGTATGGCTTCACACGGCGCTGCCGAGGCGATGCGCGTGGCATCACCCCTAACCTGCCCTCTTCATTCCGGCCGGAAGAAAACGACCGATTCTTGCAACCGTTCTCGATTGGAAGACGTTGTCGGTCGTGCAGATTGTTGCCTCGAGCGACGGCCGGGCGCAGCCGCTGCGCCGTAGGTTCACCGCCGCTAGTCCGAAGAGGAGCGAGATGAGCGATCCCGTCCCAGCACAGGCAACGGGTTCATTTCAGCAACGTCCAGCGTCGGCGCGGCTTCACGGGAGCTTTGCTTCGGTGTGGGTGCATCGAATGGACCCGGCGGGCGCACCGCCAATCGTCATCATGCCCGACGCAACGATCGATCTGCAATGGATCGGAGGCAGCTTCCGAGTTGCCGGCCCCGATAAGGAGCCGCAGACCGAGGTTCTGGCGGCAGACGAGGTCGTGATCGGCTTGCGCTTCCATCCTGCCACGGCGGCGGCATGGCTCGGCGTGCCGCAAATCGAGCTTGTCGGCCAGAGGCTGTCGCTCGAGGATTTGTGGGGCGCGCGAGCTCGCCGCCTCGCCAGCCGCGTGCGCGCTGGCGACAATCTCGAGGATCTGGCCTGCTCGCTCCAACAGGTCGTCGCCGAGGAGGCGGCCTCCCGCGCGCCAGACGTTCCCATGCAGGCGGCATATCGCTTGATTGAGCGCGGGCCGCCACCCGACGCGCGCGCTCGAGATGAGCGAAAGGACGTTGCGCCGGCGCTTCGACACGAGCTTCGGCTATGGCCCTAAGACGATTGACCGTATCCTCCGCTACCAGCACTTTCTGAGGCTTTCGAGCCACTCCAACAGCTCCACCGCCATGCTGGCGGCCGAGGCGGGCTATTCCGATCAGGCGCATCTTGTCCGCGAGAGCCGCCGCCTGACGGGAAGCACCCCGCGACAGATTCATCACCTGCTGCACAACGAGTGAAACCTCGGCGCGTTCTTCGACTTGGCGGCACGCTGTTGGCCGTTTTGTTCAAGTCTTCACTGTCGCCCGACTTTATCCTGGTATCTCCGACAACCAGAGGAGACTGCCATGAAACCGCGCATTTCGGTTTTGACTATCGCCGTCGCCGACCTCGAGAGTTCTCTCGCATTCTACCGCGACGGTCTCGGCTTGCCGACGGAAGGGATCATCGGCCGCGAGTTCGAGCATGGCGCCGTCGCGTTCTTCACGCTGTCCGGCGGGTTGAAGCTCGCGATCTGGGCTCAGGACGACCTCGCCTACGACACCGGCCTGCCCAAGGCGCCGATTACCTCGACCTCGTTCACAATCGGCCACAACGTTGTGCGCCGCGAAGAAGTCGATCAAGTGATGGATGAGGCCGCCCGCGCCGGAGCCGAGATCATCAAGCCTGCCCGGGACACGTTCTTTGGCGGATATGCCGGATATTTCCGCGACCCGAACGGACATCTGTGGGAGGTCGTCTGGAATCCCGCCAACATACCGAGTGAGGATCCTCTTTAAGGGCGGCGCCGGCCTGCAGTATCGAACCGCGTTAGTCATCGCCGGTGCTGGCAAATTCTGTCGGCATCGGGCTGGCGGCCATGCTTTCCCTGGCAAACGCAGCGCGACGGCAGTCCACCAGCAAAAATCTTACGGGGGCTGATTATGTAGCTCTATCCAGATTCGCCTCGCCTGCGTGACGCATCATGCGGCGGAAGCTCATTGAGATATGCGCCCGCCTTATGTGCCCGATGGACTCCCAGTCGCCGATTTCGGCCGCGGCAAGGACCTCTTCCATTTCGCGGCGGAACGCGGTGAATTCCTCGACAAGGCCCAATTGCGGCATCAGCTTCAGGACGACGCGCGCGACCTGAAAATACAGGCGCTCGCTGATCTCGCGCAGCGGCTGGTTGCCGGTCATGGCTGTGAGTTCGTAGAAAAAGTCCATGTTGAGGCGCAGGAAAGCGCGCTGGTCGGGATTGAGTATATCGGAATCGCAGCGCGCGATGAGCGCCCGTATCCGGTCGAGGTCGTCCGCCGTGCGCGGGATCGGCGAAAGCTTGCCGACGAGGAGCGCCAGCTCCAGGCGCAGATGATAGACCTGCTGTAATTCCTCGATGTCGACGTCGGTGACGATCGTGCCGACGCCGTGGACGGATTGAACCAGACCCTCGGATTCAAGGCGCGCCAGCACGCGCCGGACCGGCGTGCGGCTGATCTCGAATTCCTGGGCAAGTTCTTCCTCGGAAAGGTGGCTTCCCGGCGCATAATCGAGCAGGCAGATGCGGTCGCGCAATATCCGGTAGATGCGCTCGAACCGCTCCCGCGCGGAGAGCGGGCGCGGCGGCGCGGCGGTCACCGTCGTGGGCGGCTTGGCCTCTGTCTCGATCGTCACCCAGCCTCCAGGACAGCGTGCAGGAATTGCCGTGTCCGCTCGTTCTTGGGAGCACCAAACAGTTCGCTTGGCGGTCCCTGCTCGCAGATCTTGCCTTGATAGAAGAAACAAACGCGGTCGGAAAACTCCTTGGCGAAGCCCATCTGATGGGTGACCATCAGCATGGTGAGATCATGCTCGCGCCCGATTTGCCTTATCACCTGCAGCACTTCGCCGACAAGCTCCGGGTCGAGCGCCGACGTCACCTCGTCGAACAGCATGATCTTGGGCCGCATTGCCAGCGCCCTGGCGATGGCGACGCGCTGCTGTTGGCCACCAGAAAGCTGTGACGGATAGTGGTCCTTCTTCTGGGCCAGACCGACCAGCTCCAGCAGCTCGGCCGCTCGTGCCTCGGCGTCCGCCCGCTTCATTCCGAGCACCGTTATCGGCGCCTCGATGCAGTTCTGCATCGCCGTCATATGCGGAAACAGGTTGAACGACTGGAACACCATGCCGATCTTGGCGCGGATCTTGCGGATGTGGGCGAGATCGGCGGGAACAAGCTTGCCGTTCCTTTCCATATGGGTCAGCGGCTCGCCTTCGACCCAGATGACGCCGTCATTGATCGTCTCCAGCGTCATCAGCATGCGCAGCACCGTCGTCTTGCCCGAACCCGACGGACCGATGACCGAGACTTTTTCGCCGCGCGCTATTTCGAGATTGAGCCCGTCGAGAACGGTTAACGTGCCGTAGCGTTTCGATACATTGTCGAAGCGGACCATCGGTTGTTCAGTCATCGGGTGGTCCTCCGGTTGAGCAGCCCTTCGAGGGAGCGGATGAGCGCCGCCGAAACCAGGCTCATGGCAAGGAAAAACAGGCCGACCAGCGTGATCGGCTCGGTGTAGCGGAACGTTTCGGAGCCGATGATCTTGGCGGTCTGCATCAGTTCCATCACGGCGATTGCGGAAAGCAACGGCGTTTCCTTGAACAAGGCCACCAGATAATTGCCGAGCGCCGGAACGATCGGCGGGATCGCCTGCGGAATGATGATGTCGCGAAACGTCGTCCAGGACGAGAGATTGAGCGCGATCGAAGCTTCCCACTGGCCGCGATGGATGTTGTCGAAACCGGCGCGATAGACCTCGGAGCAATAGGCGGCGTAGTGGATGCCGATGGCCAGCACCCCGGCGGTGAAAGCGTCGAGCACGACACCGAATTTCGGAAAGACGAAATAGAGAAAGAATATCTGGATGAGCAGCGGGGTCGAGCGGATCAGCTCGACCAGCACCGAAATCGTCCAGCTGGTCCATGGCACGGCAATGCGGACAACGGCCAGCACCAGGCCGAGCGAGGCGGCAAGCGCAAAGCCGATCAGCGTCGCTTCGATGGAAATGACGGCGGCGCGGGCAAGCACCGGCAGGATTTCCAGGGCAAATCCCCAATCCCAGATCATGCCGCCTTCCCCCGCGCCAGTCCGAGCGACGCCCGCCTTTCAAGAAGCCGCATGCCGATGGTCACAACCAGCGACATTGCCAGGTACATCAAAAGAACGAGGGTGAAGATCGGAATGGTCTTGAACGTGTTCTGGTTCATTTGCTGCGCCTTGAAGGCGAGATCCGAAAGCGTGATCAGCGAGACCAGCGCCGTCGATTTCAGAAGCTCGATGAACAGATTGCCCCAGGGTGGGATCATCGCGACAAAGGCCTGCGGCAGGATGATCCGACGCAACATCTGCGGGCGGCTCATGTTCAATGCCGTACACGCTTCCCACTGCCCGCGGGCGACGGACAGGATCGCGCCGCGCACGCACTCCGATCCATAGGCGCCGACATTCAGGCCGAGCGCGAGCACCGCCACCACGAACGCGTTGATCGTGACGCCGAATTGCGGGAGCACGAAAAACAGCCAGAACAATTGCACCAGTGCCGACGTTCCGCGGAAGATCTCGACATAGACCGTGGCCAGCCATCTGAGCGGCGTCGGGCCGTACATCCTTGCAAGTGCCGCAAGCACGCCCATGACAATTGCCAGCAGGCTGCCGAGGACGGCGATCTCGATTGTCAGGACCGCGCCTTGCAGCAGCCCCGGCATAAACACTTGATATGATTCCTGTGTTGCCAAGGCACCGATCACGACAAGCGCGATGACCAGCATGGCAACGAGCGTACGGATACCCATGCGATTCCCCCAAGGAAAAAGGGCGGCGCTTTCGCGCCGCCAGCAGTTGGGAACCTATTTGCCAGCGCAGAGCTCTGCGGTGGTCTTGTTGGGGAGATAATCCTTGCCGAAGCCGAGTGGCTCGACCAGCGCGATATGCTCCGGCGAACCGAGGAACTTCTTCAGCTCGGCGTTGAAAGCCTCCTGCAGGTCGGTGTCTTCCTTTCGGAAGCCGAAGCCGCCATGACCTTTTACCGATTTGCCGGCGACCTCGCCGAAGGGCTTGGTCGATTCGACGCCGTCGGCTTTCTTGGCCATGTCGGCGATCGAAAGAGCGGTCAGCGCGGCCGCATCGGCGCGGCCCGACTGGACGGCGGCGACCAGGCTTGACTGGTCGGGCAAGGAGACGATCTGCCCACCGGCAACGCCCGCTTCCTTGGCGAAGCCGCCTTCGACGGCGCCGGCCATCACGGCAAGCTTGAGATCCGGATTGTCCTTGATGCTGGAAAAATCCTTGATGCCTTTCGGATTGCCTTTTGCCACCAGCATAGCCTCGCCGATGCCGTAGGACGGCTCGGAGTAGTTGATCTCGGCGCAGCGCTTCGGAGTGATGAACATGCCGGCGGCGATGATGTCGAAGCGGCCGGCCTTGAGACCCGGAATGAGCGAGCCGAATTCGGTCAAAACACCGTCGACCTGCGGTATGCCCATCTTGGCGAGCACCGCCTTGGCGACTTCAGGGGCCTCGCCGGTCAGCTTGCCGTCTGGCGTGGCGTAACCGAACGGCGCCTCGTTGGCGAAACCGACGCGGATGTAGCCGTCCTTCTTGGCCCGTTCGAGGGTGGTTTCCGCGTGAGCGGACAACGAGGTCAATGACGTCGCGGCGAGCGCGATGCAGGCAGCCGCCTTCACGACCATACGGCGCGATATCGATGATTTGAGCATGCTTTTCTCCCATTGGACAACTGTGGATGGTTCCCAGGGCGCGGCCTTCTTCGAGGTCGACGCCTGCTTGATCAGACGTATACAACTGCCCTAGACATTTCGCAAGCAGAGATATAGAAACCATGAAAATTCGACGATAGTTCGCAGTTAGCCAGCAAATTGACGTCGAGTTGTGCACAATTTGGCCTAGTTGCCATTTACAAAAGGCAAACGGCGTACCTGGAAGGCAGGATTTCGGTGGCGACCGCGAACGGCTTCGGGACATTCACGCAAGCGGAGTATGGGCAACGCCTCGCCGGCGTGAAGACACGCATGCAAAAAGCCGGCTTCGATCTCATCGTTTGTCAGGATCCCGCCAACATGTGCTGGCTGACCGGCTATGATGGATGGTCGTTCTACGTTCCGCAGTGCGTGCTCGTCCATCTGGAGGAAGACCGGCCGATCTGGTTCGGCAGGGCACAGGATGCCAAGAGCGCACGCCTGACCACCGGCCTGCCCGAGAAAAACATCGTGCCGTTCTCGGAACGGTTGGTGCAGCAGCCCGTCGAACACCCTTATGACGAACTCGCCCAACTGATCCGGTCGCGCGGTTGGGGAAAGGCCCGCATCGGCGTCGAGATGGACGCGCACTATTATACGGCGCGCTGCCACGCCCATCTGGTCCAAGGGCTGCCCGACGCGCACTTCGCCAACAACCACGATCTCGTCAACTGGGCGCGGCTGGTCAAATCCGAGGCCGAGCTGGTGCTGATCCGCGAGGCGGGTGCGATCTGCACGCATGCCATGAACCGCGCCATCGAGAAAATGCGGCCTGGCGTGCCGCAGAACCATGTCATTGCCGAAATCTATCACGCACAGATCATGGGCGTGCCCGGAGCGGGCGGCGACTATGCCGCGATCTGTCCGCTGATGCCCGTTGGCGAGGGCACCAGCACGCCGCATCTGACGTGGTCCGACGCGCCGCTGCCGGACAGCGGCCTCGCCATTCTGGAGATCGCCGGCGTGCGGCGCCGCTATCATGCGGCGCTGACCCGGACGGTACATTTCGGCAAGCCGCCGCAAGCCATCCTCGACATGGCCAAGGTGATCGTCGAGGGCGTCGACGCTGGCCTCGAGAAGGCGCGCCCCGGCAACACCGCCGAACAGGTGGAAGCCGCCTGGCAGGCAGTGTTGAGGAAGAACGGGCTGAAGAAGGAAAGCCGCGTCGGCTATCCGGTCGGGCTCGCCTATCCGCCCGATTGGGGTGAACGCACCGCAAGCCTTCGTCCCGGCGACACCACCGAGATGCAGCCCGGGATGTGCTTCCATTTCATGGCCGGCGTTTGGCTCGACGATTTCGGCATCGCCATCTCGGAATCCTTCGTCGTCACGGATCGCGGCGGCGAACGCCTCTGCGACGTGGCGCGCGAACTCGTCGTCATCGACTGACATGGCGGCCGGGAAACCGGCTGCCGAAAAGACCATGCCCGCCAGCAAGCCGGCAACAAGCACGAGGACGCCCGATGGACCGCAATCCGTTTTCCGAAGCCGAAATCGCTGGCCGCCTTGCCAAGGTCCGTACTGCTCTAGCCGAGCGCGAGCTCGACGGGGCGGTCTTCGCCTCGCCGGAGAACGTCTTCTATCTCACCGGGCTCGATCACTGGGGGTATTTTGCCCCTCACCTGCTGATCGTCCCGCTCCAGGGAAAACCTGTCCTGGTCACCCGCTCGATGGAAATGGTGACGATCGAGAAGCAGGTAAAGGCAGCGGAATTCCGTGGTCACTCCGACAGCGAAACGGCGGCCGACCTTGCCGCGCGGGTGCTTGCGGAGCTCGGCCTGTCCGGCAAGCGGATCGGTCTCGAATACTGGACGGCCGGCCTTAGCCATGGACTTGCCGTGGCACTCCAGATGCAAGCCGATGCCAAGTGGAGCGATGTCTCCGGTCTGATCGACAAGATGCGGCGGGTGAAGAGCGCCGACGAACAAGTGCTGATGCGGCGGGCCGCAAAGGTGACGGACGCCGGTGCCGGTGCCGCGATCGCCGCGATCTCGGATGGCGCTTCCGAACAGGAGGTCGCCGCCCAATGTGTTGCGGCAATGATCCGCGCCGGCGGTCATGCGCCGGGCTTCGGACCGTTCATCCGCCCGGCCGCGCGCCTGGGTGAAGAACACACGACCTGGGGCGACGGGATCTACCGCAAGGGCGAGCCGGTCTTTGTCGAATTGTCCGGGTGCATCTCACGCTACCACGCCCCGCTCGGCCGGCTCGTTCGCATCGGCCACATCAGCGACGAAGACGCCGCAATGGCGGAAGTGACCGCCAAGGCGTTCAACGCTGTCGTCGAGGCGTTGCGGCCGGGCGCCAAGGCGCGCGATGTCTACGCCGCCTGGCAGGCTGTCGCTGACGAGGCGGGTCTTTCCCACTATCGCCGCCATCACTGCGGTTATCTTGTCGGCGCCGGCCAGCCGCCATCATGGACCGGCGGCAATTCGGTGACCGGCTTGAGGCACGATTCCGACCTCGAGATCGAGACCGGGATGAGCTTCCACATCCTGTCATGGCTGATGGGCACCGGTCGCGGCGATGACTTCGTTTCCAACACGGTGCTGTTGACCGATGCGGGCGCCGAAGTGCTTACCCGCACGCCGGCCGGCCCGATCGTTCGATAGGCCTGCACACATGGCGCGCTACTCGGCATTTTCGATCTTGCGCAACGCGCTGTCCGGCCAGAAGAATTGGCAGCGCGCCTGGCGGGCAGCGGAGCCAAAATCGTCCTATGACGTGATCGTTATTGGCGGCGGCGGACACGGCCTCGCCACCGCCTTCTACCTCGCCGAGAACCACGGCATCCGTAACGTCGCCGTGCTCGAAAAGGGTTATGTCGGCGGCGGCAATGTCGGCCGCAACACCACCGTCATCCGCTCCAACTACCTGCTCGACGGCAACACCCAGTTCTACGAATTCTCGATGAAGCTCTGGGAGGGCATGTCGCGGGCGCTGAACTTCAATGTCATGTTCTCGCAGCGCGGCCAGCTCGTCACGGCGCATTCGGCCGATCAGCTCGACGGCTTCAGCCACCGCGCCAATGTCATGCGGCTGAATGGCATTGATGCCGATATCCTCGACCGCGACGAGGTGCGCCGTCTCGTGCCCTATCTCGATTTTTCCGACACCGCCCGCTTTCCGATCCATGGCGCTATCTTCCAGGGCCGGGCGGGCACGGCGCGCCACGACGCCGTCGCCTGGGGCTATGCGCGCGCCGCCGACGGCCATGGCGTCGACATCATCCAGAACTGCGAAGTGACCGGCTTCCTCCGCGACCGCGACAGTATCGTCGGCGTCGAAACGACGAAAGGCCGGATCGGCGCCGGCAAGGTCGGCCTCGCTGTTGCCGGTCATACATCCGTGCTCGGTGCCAAGGCCGGCCTTGAACTGCCGATCGAAAGCCATGTGCTGCAAGCTTTCGTCACCGAGCCGCTGAAGCCGTTGGTAGATCACGTCGTCGCTTACGGCGCCGACCATTTCTACGTCAGCCAGTCCGACAAGGGCGGACTGGTCTTCGGCGGCAATCTCGACGGCTACAATTCATACGCCCAGCGCGGCAATCTCGGTGTCGTGCGCGAGGTCGCGGAGGCGGCGATTGCATTGATGCCGTGCATTTCGCGCGTCCGGCTGCTGCGCCACTGGGGCGGCGTCATGGACATGACGCCCGATGCCAGCCCGATCATCTGCCCGACGCCGATCGACGGCCTCTATCTCAACGGCGGCTGGTGCTATGGCGGCTTCAAAGCGACGCCGGCGTCCGGCTGGTGCTTCGCCCACACGATCGCCACCGGCAAGCCGCATCCCTTGGTCGCGGCCTACGGGCTCGATCGTTTCCGCACCGGCCACACGCTCGATGAGGCCGGTGTCGGCCCTTCCGCCTGGCTGCAATAGGAGGCGGGACAAAATGCTGCGCATCGAATGCCCCTGCTGCGGCCCGCGCGACCATGACGAGTTCCGCTATGGCGGCGATGCCTCGGTCACGCGTCCGGCCCATGACGATCCCGATCCGGAGGCCTGGTACCGCTACGTCTATATCAGGACAAACCCGGCCGGCCCGCACCGTGAATTCTGGCAGCACGTGACCGGTTGCCGGCAATGGCTGGTGATCGAACGCGACACACGCAACCACGCGATCGCATCCGTCGACTTCGCCAGGAAATCGACTGTCAGGAAACAACCGGCATGAGTTCGAACCGCAAACGCCTGCCAGTGGGTGGCCGTATCCGTCGCGAGGTGCCGGTCAATTTCACCTTCGACGGCCGCAAGCTGATTGGGTATCGCGGCGACACGCTTGCCTCGGCGCTGCTCGCCAACGGCGTTACCCTGGTCGGGCGCAGCTTCAAATATCATCGCCCGCGCGGCATTTTTTCCGCCGGGCCCGAAGAGCCGAATGCACTGGTTACGCTCGGGAGCGCCGGCAGGCGCGAGCCGAACCTGCCGGCGGCGACACTGGAACTCGCCCACGGCATGGTCGTGGAGAGTCAGAACCGCTGGCCATCGCTTGCCTTCGACGTGCAAAGCGTCAACGGGCTGTTGGCACCGTTTCTGTCCGCCGGCTTCTACTACAAGACCTTCATGGGCCCGACGCGCCGCGCCTGGATGTTCTACGAACATTTCATCCGCAAGGCGGCCGGCCTGGGCAGGGCCGGCACCGACCCCGATCCCGACCGCTATGAGGTTCGTCATGCCTTCGCCGATGTCGCCATTGTCGGCGGCGGCCCGGCGGGATTGTCGGCGGCGCGGGCAGCGGCCGCGGCCGGGGCGCGGGTTGCGCTGATCGAGCAGGATTTTCTGCTTGGCGGCCAGCTTTTGGCGGAACCGTCCGACAGCGCAGCGGCCGCATGGCTGAGGCAGGCCGAGGCCGAGTTGGAGGGCTTCGAAACCGTCGCGCTGATGAAGCGGACGACCGCTTTCGGCAGCTATGACGGCAATGTCCTTGGACTGGTCGAACAGCGCGATCCAACCGATCCGCAGCCGAATGGCGAGGCCCGGCAAACGGTCACTATGCTGCGCGCCCGCTCGATTGTTTTCGCCACCGGCGCCATCGAGCGGCCGATGGTGTTCTCGAACAATGACCGGCCCGGCGTCATGCTTGCCTCGGCCGCCCGGACCTACCTCAATCGATTCGCCGTCCTGCCGGGCAAGAAAATCATTGTCGCCACCACCAATGACGGTGCCTGGCGCACCGCCTTCGACTATGCCGCAGCCGGCGCGGAGGTGACGGTTGCCGATCTGCGCGCCGTCCCGCCCGCAGCACTTGCCGCGGAAGCCGCACGGCTCGGCGTGGTGGTGCGGGCCGCAACGCGCATCGTCGACCTGCACGGCGGCCATGCCGTCAGGCAAGTAACGCTCAACGGGCCGGAGGGACAATCCTCGGCCGCCTGTGACCTGGTCTGCATCTCCGGCGGCTGGTCGCCAACTGTGCATCTCACCTCGCACCTGGGGAGCAAGCCCACCTACCGCGACGACATCGACGGCTTCGTGCCGGGTTCGTTTCCGGCCGGCCGGTTCGGCGCCGGCGCGATGATGGGAACTTATGCGACGGCCGATGCCATCGACGACGGTCATCGCGCCGGTAGCGAGGCCGCAGCCTCCTGCGGCAAGTCGGCGCCGGTGCCCGCTCCGTCGAAACTCGATCTCGACAAGACCGCCACGAGTTCACTTCGCGAGATCCCTTCCGTTGGACGTGGAAAGGCCTTCGTCGATTTCCAGATGGACGTGACGACCGGGGATATCGAGCTCGCCCATCGTGAGGGCTATGAATCGGTCGAGCACCTGAAGCGCTACACCACGCTCGGCATGGGCACCGACCAGGGCAAGACCAGCAATTTTGCCGCACTTGCCGCGATGGCCGCCCTGCGCAAGGCAACAATCCCCGAGACCGGCGCCACGACCTTTCGGCCACCCTATACGCCCGTGGCGATCGGGGCGCTTGCCGGGCGCGCCATAGGCCATCATTTCAAGCCGATCCGCCGCACGCCGATGCACGACTGGCACATGGCAAACGGCGCCGAGATGCTCGAGGTCGGGCTCTGGATGCGGCCCTATTTCTACCGGCAGTCGGGGCGTAACGTGAACGAGGCCTACGTCGCCGAAATGCGGACCGTACGTCAGGCGGCGGGCCTGATGGACATCTCCACGCTCGGCAAGATCGATGTCCAGGGCCCGGATGCGGCAATCTTCCTCGACCGCGTCTATGCCAACGGCTTTGCCAAACTGGCGGTAGGCCGCGCCCGCTACGGCGTCATGCTGCGCGACGACGGCATCGTCTTCGACGACGGCACCACGACGCGGCTGGCGGAAAACCGGTTCTTCATGACCACTTCGACCGCCAAGGCCGCCGATGTGCTGTCGCGTCTCGAATTCCTGCTCGACACGGCCTGGCCGGATTTGCGCGTGGCCGTTACCTCGGTCAGCGATGAATGGGCGGCGATGTCGGTTGCCGGGCCTGCCAGCCGCGCGATCCTCAGCGCTGCTTTTCCTAGTCTCGAGGTTTCCGACGCGGCGCTTTCGCATATGGGGCTACTCGAAAGCGAATGGGAGGGCCGTGCGCTCCGCATCCTGCGTCTCAGTTATTCCGGCGAGCGCGCTTACGAAGTCTATATCGGCGCCACTGCCGGTGAACAGCTTTGGAGCCGTCTGCTCGAGGCCGGCAGATCATTCGACCTGAAGCCTTACGGCGTCGAGGCGCTCGGCGCGCTGCGCGTCGAAAAGGGCCATGTCGCCGGACCTGAGATCGATGGGCGCACGACGCTCGACGATCTCGGCCTCGGCCGCATGGCCGGCAAACGCAGCGGCTTCGTCGGCGACGTCCTGCGACGGCGCCCCGCCTTCCAGGCTCCCGACCGGCAGCGCCTGGTCGGGCTGGAATGCATCGAAGAGGGAAAACGCCTGCGCGGCGGCGCCATCCTGTTCCTGCCGGATGAGAAACCCCATGGCCATGGGCGCGGTCGCGTCACCTCCGTCACCTACAGCCCCGAACGCGGCCATTATGTCGGACTGGCGCTGCTTGCCGGCGATGTCGCGGCAGAAGGAAGCGAGCTCGTGGCGGTCTATCCGATGAAGGCCGAAACGGTTCGCGCCCGCGTTGTCTCGCCGGTATTCATCGATCCGCAGGGAGAACGGCTGCATGGCTAGCTTGACCTCTTCTCGGGATTTCAGCCTGTCCGTGGCGGATTGTCCGCTTATCCAGATCGAGGGCTGGGACGCGACACTGAGACAATTCGAAAAGAGCGTCTCGGCGTCGCTCAACACGAAACTTCCCGCTTCGGTCGGAGAGACGGTTCGCCACAAGGGCCTTTTAACCATCCGCGTTGCACCTCGCCGCCTTTGGCTGGCTCTCGACGAAGGCACAGAAGCGCCAGCCCTTATCGTCGACCCCGATCTCGGCTGTTCCGTGCCCCTCGGGGAAGGTCGTGTTCGTTTGAAAATGGCCGGCCCTGGTATCGCAAGACTTCTGTCCGGCTGCATTGCCGTCGACTGGCACGCGCCGGCCGCCGCTCCGGGCCGCGCCGTGCAAACATCCTTCCATCACGTGCCCGTGCTCTTCCTGCGCACCGGCGAGACCGCGTGCGAACTCATCGTGCCGCGAAGTTTTGCCCGCAGCCTCTCGGATTGGATTGCCGGCGGCTAGCCAATACCGGTTCCTCGGGCAAGGGCCGGCTTTAGCGGCGATCCAAGCCGCCATCACGAAGCCATCTACTCTCTTGCCGGCCAGTCCTGCAGAAGCGTAATCCCAAACTTCGGCGCGGCTACTTTGAGCCGCTCGATATCGGCAGGCGTCGGCGGCCCCACCACCTCTCCCTTGCTGCGTTCATGGCCACCTTCGGCGAGAAACTGCTCGAACACACTTGGCGTGTCTATCAGGATATAGCGAACGAGCTGATTGCCGGGATTCATAAGCTGGTGCGGGATGCCCCGCTTCAAAAACATGCTCTCGCCGGGCGAGAGCGTTCGGACCACACCGCCCACAATTGCGGTCAAGTGCCCTTCGATGACGTAGACCGTCTCGTCGTCATTCGCATGAACATGGATTGGCGTTTTCGTGTGCCCGTCGCTTCTGTTTTCGAAGAGACTCAACAAGCCTCCCGTCTGTTCGCCGGAGACCAGTCGCTTCATGACGATGCCTGCGAGCACGAATTCCTTTGGTTCAACACCTGTCATCGATCCAATCCTGCCAGGCACATTTGGAGCGCCGCGACGTTCGGCAAACGTCGAACCGGCTCACGGGTTCCCGGTCGGTTGAGTCCCTTTTCCCAAACTCCGTTTGGACAAAAAGCCGGCTTCGTTCTCCCCGGACATGCTGTCGGACATCGACATCCGCCAATTCGAGGGCGCCGCAGACGTCCGTTTAACCGACGGCGAAGTTGCAACGGGCTGCCAGGCTCTCGCCGGGCCCAAGCACCGACAGTCCATTCCATTTGTCGATCGAACCACGATTGTGAGCATCGACAGCATGACTGACCGGTTCAAAACAGAAGAAGTCGCTCTCGTCCGATGGCGAATAGACCAGGTAGAAATTCAAGGGCGATGAAGCTTCAATCCGCAGGCTGCAACTGTGCTCCGGCCACGATATGGTAGCGACGCCGTTCCAACCGGCAAACAGATTGTTTATCCATCCACTCGGCAATACGACTGGGGCGCCGAAATCCCAGTCGGGATGGGTTTTGACATCCACAAACCGTTCAGGGAGGTGGTTGGGCAGTTCGAGGCAAACCTGCGAGGCCGGCGCATGAAGCGCGGTTCGTGCCGTTCTCGGGAACCATGGATGGATGCCAAGCCCGAACGGCAATCTGATCGAGGCCCGATTGACGATGCGAAGTTTCAACTCGAGCCCCTGTCCGGCCAGCGCGTAGCTCACCTCGGCGCGATATCGGTATGGGCCGGGCCCGTTGCTGATGAGCGACAGCTTTGCGTTGTCCTGCGTTACGCTGTCGACGTCCCACTCGCTCGAAAATCCATTGCCATGAATGGGAAATGGCTCGCCTGCAACATTGGCAGGCAGTTCGTGGAATTTGGAGTCGAATGTGAACCCGCCGCCCGAGATGCGATTTGACCATGGCAAAAGCAGGTTGCAGGCAAGGTCGAACGGTTTGCTGCTCCCGCCGTTTGGCCAAGGCCTGAAGAGCGGCACGCGTCCATGGTCCAGTCTCGCAAGACCTGCCCCAAGCGATGGGACGATTTCAGCGGACAGGTCTCCGCTTCTGATCTTGATCGTCCCGACCATCCGCTTCAGACGGTATCGGCCTTGGCAGCGGCGATCGGCTGTTGATGGCGGCCTTTGCGAGCCACTGCAAGAAGGTCGTTCGACGCGATCCCGATGAGCGCCTTCATCTGATCGTGTGCATCGTCGGCCCTCCGCATCCTGATTGCCTCCAGCACGTCGCCATGCGCGCTCAGCGTCTGCTGGTAATTAGCGGTGGCCGATGTGGTCAAGCGGAAGGAGAAGCTGAGGGCGGCCGCAAGCATATTGCCGAGATTGGCGAACACCGGGTTGCGACTGGCACGAAGGATGGCGGTATGAAACCTGACGTCGGCATCGAGACACGCAGCGAGATTGTCCTGCGGAGCAATGCGCATGGCTTCATAGGCCGCTTCGATGACTGCGAGATCGCCTGACGTCGCCATCTTGGCCGCAAGTTGGGCGGCAGCGGGTTCAATGACCAGCCGCGCCTCGATCAATCCGCGGACGAAATCGAGATCGGGCTCGATATCGCGCATCCATTCCAGAACCTGTGCATCCAGCCTGTTCCATTCGCTCGACACGCGCACACGCGTCCCGGCCCGCTTGCGTGCCTCGATCAATCCTTTCGCCGAAAGCGTCAGAAGAGCATCGCGAAGCGCGGTGCGGCTTGCCCCGTAGATAACGCAAAGTTCGGCTTCCGTCGGCAGGACGGAGTGCTGGGCGTAGGAGCCGGCGAGGATGCGCTGTCCGAGATCGCGTGCGATGCGATCCTTGAGCGATGACGTGGTGCCATCTGCGGCAGGAATGTCCTGCTTGCCTTGGCCAGTCGAAGCGATCGCCGCGTCCATCGTCATGTCCTGTTCAAGTGGTACTCGGCAATTACCACAGCAAGTATCAGCAGCGAGCCCTTGGCAAGCAACTGATAGAAGGTTGGCACGGACGTCAGTATCATTCCGTTGTTGAGGACGCCAATGATGGCGACGCCCAGCAGTGCGCCGACGATCGTGCCCTTGCCGCCCTGCAAGGCGCAGCCACCAAGAACGGCCGCTGTGATGGCCTCGAGTTCCAGGCCTTGGGATCCGGATACGGGCTGCCCGGAGCCGGTACGGGCAGCCAACAGAATCCCGGCCAATCCGGCCGCCACTCCACTCATGATGTAGATGCCGACGCGGTAGCGGTTGATGTTGATGCCGGAGAAGCGTGCGACAACGGGATTGCCGCCCAGGGCATAGATGTTGCGGCCAACGATCGAGCGGGCAAGGAAGAGATGGAACACGATCGCGGTCAGCAAGAGAATCCAGATCAGCAGAGGCAGGCCGAGGATTCGTCCGATCCCGATGAAGCGGAAAGTGTCGCTGAAAATCGCGATCGATTGCCCATTGGACATGATGAACGCGATGCCGCGGAAGATCGCCATCGTACCGAGAGTCGCGATGACAGCGTTGACCCGCCCATAGGTGATGATGATGCCGTTCACGAGGCCGGCAAGACCGCCCAGGACCAGGCCGGCAAGAATGCCCGCGGCGGGTGATCCGGTGGCCTGGATGGCCATTGCCGTCGATACTGTGGTCAGACCGACAATTGCGCCGACGGCAATATCGAGCCCTCCGGCGACAATAACCACGGTCTGGCTCATCGCCAGAACGCCCAGGATGGTAATGCCTAGACCGATGTTCAGCAGGTTGCGGCTGGAGAAGAACACGTCGCCTCTCAGGGTGCCGAAAATGAGGACGAGAATGGCGAGAGCAACAAGAAGGCTTATGTTGTGAATGCCGATGCGCTCTGCGATGCGCAAGGAAGCGCGCCTTTTGCCGGTTTGCGTTGTTGCTGTCCTGAGCTCAAGGCTGTTCACTGAATTTGTCCTCCAAGCGATGCTGCAGATTGAGGCATGGCATGTCTGAGGATCGTGGCCTCGTCGATGTCAGGGCGGGAAAGTTCGGCCGTGATCCGGCCTCCAGCCATAACAAGCACCCTGTCGGCCAGCCCGATCAGTTCCGGCATTTCCGAGGAAATCAGGATTATGCCGATGCCGCTGGCGGCGAGCTCGTCGATCAGGCGATAGATTTCCGCCTTGGCGCCGATGTCGATGCCGCGGGTCGGCTCGTCGAGGATGAGAAGCATCGGCTGCCGCGCAAGCCAGCGCGCGAGAACGACCTTCTGTTGGTTGCCACCGGATAATTTCGAAACCTGTTCGTCGAGGTTGGGCGTCTTGATCGACATCTTTGCTGCAAGCGGTGAGACGATCTCCAGTGCCTTGCGCCGGTTGAAGAAGCCGAAGGTCGACGTTCTGTCGGGCACGCAAAGCGAGGCGTTATCAAGAATGCTTCGGAACAACAGCAGCGCCTCGTGCTTGCGGTCTTCCGGGGCAAAGCCGATGCCCGCCACGATCGCTGCATGCGGACTGTTGGGGCCAACGGGCACACCATTCATCGTTATGGTTCCGTCGACGCGCCTATCATAGCCGACAATCGCCTTTGCCAGTTCGGATCGACCCGCACCCATAAGGCCGGCAATGCCGAGCACCTCGCCACGGCGGACCTTGAGGCTCACATCGGTGACGTGGTCGGTGGTCAGGCCCGTCACCTCCAGCAACGGTTGCCCCGATTGCCACGTCTCGCGCGTAAACAGATCGGCGATGTCGCGGCCCACCATGAGCTTGGCTATGGTCTGCTCGCTGGCACCGGCAGCGGGGGAATCATCGACCAGCCGGCCGTCCCGCAAGACGACAATGCGATCCGCAAGGTCGATGACCTCGTTCAGCCTGTGAGAGATGTAGACGATCGAAGTGCCCTCGCCGCGCAGCCGGCGAATTACTGAAAACAGACGGCGCGCTTCGTCGTCGGTCAGTGACGAGGTCGGCTCATCGAATGCGATCAGCCGGCCGCCGGCACGTATGGCGCGCATGATTTCGATCATCTGGCGCTGTGCCGGACCGAGTGTGCTGCAGAGTTGACGCGGCAGCATATCCTGCTGCATGCCGAAGGTCGCAAGCACCTTATCAGTCTGGTCCTCGAGCCTGTGCCAGTCGAGCAGGACGCCTGCCAGCCGCGGCAGTTCGCCGACGAAAATGTTCTCGGCCACGGTCAGGTTCGGAACGATCTCCGGCTCCTGATGGATGACGCGTATTCCGGCTCTGTGGCTGTCGCGCGGTTCGCTGAAAACGATCGGCGTGGAGCCATGCAGCACGGTGCCGGTGTCCGGTGCGAACACGCCCTCGAGAATTCGCATCATTGTCGACTTGCCGGCGCCATTCTCGCCAACCAGGGCAAGCACCTCTCCTAGCCGAAAGGCAATCGAGACATTGTCGAGCGCCTGCACGACGCCGAAGCGCTTCGATATCCTGTCGAGCGAGAAGAAATCCGATTGCATCAAAAGCTCCTCCCGAGGATCGGTTCCGTGTGCCCGCCGACGAACTGCCGGCCCAAAGAGCGTCATGCGCACTGCGGCGCATGACGCATATCTGGTTCAGTGGCAGAGCTTGGCTTTGTAGTCCGACGCAAAATTGTCGGCGGTGATGTATTCCGGGTCAGTGAAGGATTGAACGGGAAGCTTCGTTCCGTCCTTGATGGAGGCCAAGAGAATCTTCACCGCCAGCGCGCCATGATTTTCCGAATTGAGCCACATCGTACCACGGAACGCCGAGGGCTTTCCGGATCCGAAGGCATCGCAGGCGCGGCTCCCGTCGATGCCGATCCCCATGCCCTGGTCTGCGGAATAGCCGGCATTCTCCAGTGCTCGCGCACCACCCAGCACGCCGTCATCGTTGCATGAATAGAATATCCAGTTCGTGACGCTGGGATTGGCCGTCAATGTGGTGGTCATCACATCGATGGCGTTGACCATCGTATTGTCGTAGGGGACGCGAACGATGCTGCCCGGCTTGAAATCGGGCACCGCCTTCAGGAACGCTTCTTCCGCGCCCTTGTTGCGCTGCATGCAGGTATCGGCCTTGCGGTCCTCGATCGAGGCGATGCGCACCTCTTTGCCCGCCCAGCCTTCAGCCTTGTAGAGCTTGGCAAGCTCTTCGCCCACCCGCGCACCGATATTGTAAGCATTCATGCCGACATAGGGGACCTGGGTGCCATCCTGGTAGTAGATATCGTCGTCCACCGCCACCAAGGGAATTTTTGCGGCCTTTGCTTTCTCCGCGATGACCGGTCCCAGCGCCTTGTCGGGGACAACGATGGCGATGCCTTTCACGCCATCGCCGACCATCGTATCGAAGGTCGTGATCGTCAAATTGGCGTCGAACTGAACGTCCTGCGACACGAACGCGGCCCCTGCCGCCTCAGCCGCTTTCTTGGCGCCGCCGACTTCGGCGACAAACCATGGATGGTCTCCCATCTTGTTGATGTAGCCGATCTTGATGTCGTCTGCGCTTGCTGCGCCACTCATCAGTCCGGCAGCCAATACCGCAAATGTCGCCAAAGCCTTTGTTGTGGTTTTCATGAATATCCTCCCTGAGAGCTCTATTGGTTGCTAGTCGTGGTAGAGAACCGAGCGCCCACCATCGATGGTGATCGTCTCGGCATTTATGAACGGCGCTTCGTCCGAAGCGAGGAAAACCGCCGTCATTGCAACCTCGTCCGGCCGGCCAATACGCTTGGGCGGATGGAGGTCGTAGGCTCGCCGCTTCTCCTCGGCGGGGTTCGGGAATGTGTTCCAGTAGGCTTCCGCGATCGGCGTCTCGATGTAGCCGGGTGCTATCGCGTTCACCCGGATACCGCGTGCGGCATATTCGATGGCCAGCGAACGGGTCAGGCCCAAAAGTGCATGCTTGGCGACCGGATACGGGAACGTATGGGGAATGATCTGGAAGGCGTGACAGCTCGCTATGTTGACGATGGACCCCGAGCCCTTCGCCAGCATCGTCGGCAAAACCGCCTTGGCGCAGAACCACGCGGCCTGGAGGTCGAGCTTGAGGCAGCGCTCCCATTCCTCATCCGGCATCATCAATGGTTCGTAGAAGACGTTGGCACCGGCATTGTTGACCAGAACGTCGACGCCGCCATAGCTCGTGATCGTGCGGGCGACCATGTCCGCGACCGCGGATGCGTCCGTGACATCCGTCTCGACGAACAATACGTCGGCGCCTCCGGCACGCAGTTCGTCAGCGATCGCTTTGCCGCTTGCCGCATTCAGTTCGGCAATGACGGTCTTTGCCCCATGCATCGCAAAAGCCCGGGCGGTGGCGGCACCTATGCCTTGGCCGGCGCCCGTGACGATTGCGATCTTTCCTTGCAGCCGGCCTGCCATTGCATTCACCAGTCGACCACGGTGCCGTCCGGCATGACGGCATTGCGGGCATGCAGCACTTCCTGCTTGAAGGGGTGACGCGCGATCACGTCCTCATTGACGGTGACGCCAAGGCCCGGCAGTTCGGGCAGGTCCCAGCGGCCTGGTTTACGCCGAATTGGCCAGGTAACGACCTCGTCGTACCAGGCGACGGCACCGGACATCTCCTCCTGAATGACGACGTTTGGCGTCGATATGCCGAAGTGAAGAGCAGCCACACCGGCGATCGGACCGAGCGGGTTGTGCGGCGCAAGGCCGATGCCTGCCGTTTCCGCCATGGCCGCGATCTTCTTTGTCTCCAGCAGACCGCCAGTGTGGCAGATATCAGGCTGGGCAATGTTGAAGGCACGGGCTGCGATCGAGTGCGTGAATTCGCGACGTCCGATCAGCCGCTCGCCGGAAGCGATCGGCACGGCCGATCGCGCCGTGATATGCGCCAGTCCGGCAACATCTTCGGGCGGCACGGGTTCTTCTGCGAACATGATGCGGGCCGGCTCGATTGCTCTGAGGTAATCCATCGCAGCGTTAACCGATGCAGGGCGTCCATGGAAATCGACCATGATGTCGATGTCCGGACCTATGGTCTCGCGAAGTGAGCCAACCATATTGGCAACGGAGTCGACTGCCTTGGCGGGCGATACGTAGTGGGTGTAGGGAATGCAGACGACCTTGACCGCATCGTAGCCTGCTTGCGTCACGATGCGTCCGCGTTCCACGATCGCGTCCGCGGATCCGGTCTCATAGACCGCCTTCATGTCCCCGAGGCCGAGATGCGTATAGGTGCGCAGATAGTCGCGAACCTGGCCACCCAGAAGGCGCCAGACGGGGACGCCCAATGATTTGCCCAGGATGTCCCAGAGCGCGATCTCGATGCCGCTGACGGCAGACATTCCCTCGACGCCGAGACGCCAAAATCCGTGCCGCGTAAGTATCTGATAGCACTGCTCCACGTTGCGCGGATCTTGCCCGATGAGCAGGGCCTCAAGGTCTTGAAGCGCCCCAACGACGGCTCGGGTCTTCCATTCCAGCGTTGCCTCACCCCAGCCAAACAGCCCGGGCTCGTCGGTTTCGACCCGAACGAAGACCCAGTTGCGCATTTCCGCATTGCAGACGCGAGCCTTGATGGCCGTGATTTTCATTGGTCCTCCCAGACCTGCCGTCTTTTTTCATGGCAATATGTATGATTTATTATGGATAATATGGACGAGTCAAGCGCAACGTCGATGTGGACCAGCGCCGCCAAGGAACTGGTCCTCAGGAGGATCCGAGCAATTTTCGATCAATCCTTGTCCGCCGATGGAAGGGCTGTCAGCCGCCGATCCACGAATATCGCGGGAAAGGCGCGGCTAAATCACCGCGCAGACCGTTTTCGTCTCGAGATAGTTCTCCAGGCCCGGTGCGCCGTTCTCATAGCCCCAACCGGATTGCTTGTGGCCGCCCTTCGGCAATTCCGGCGAGAAGTAGGAATGGCAATTGATCCAGACGGTGCCCGACCGGATAAGTGCGGCAAGGCGATGCGCAGCGGAAAGGTCGCGGGTCCAGACGCTTGCGGCGAGGCCGTAGGGCGAGTCGTTCGCATGGCTTAACGCCTCCGCGACGTCATCGAACGGTGTCACGGCAACGACCGGGCCGAAGATTTCCTCGCGCATCATGCGCATGTCCGGGCGAACGCCGGTAACCACGGTCGGCTCGAAGAAGTTGTCGAAGCGCCGGCCGCCGGCGATGATCTCGGCGCCGCTGGAGGCACCATCGCCGACGTAGAAGGCGACGCGCGCAGCCTGGGTTCCGTTGACCAGCGGACCAAGGTCGGTATCCGGGTCAAGCCCGTGTCCGAGACGCAGCTTTCGCGCCTCTTCCGCCAGCCCCTCCACCAGACGGTCGTAGATCGAGCGATGCGCATAGACACGCGAGCCGGCGACGCAGACCTGGCCGGCATTGGCGAAGATCCCCCGAGCCACTCCGGGGATTGCGAGCCCCATGTCTGCATCGGGCATGATGATGGCCGGCGACTTGCCACCCAGCTCGAGCGTCAGCTTCTTCAGATTGCCGCGCGCTGCGGAGACGATCATCTTTCCGACTTCCGTCGAGCCGGTGAAGGCGACCTTATCGACATCGGGATCTGCAGCCAATGCTGCGCCCACGGTTTCACCGAGACCGGTCACGATATTGACGACGCCGTCCGGCAAGCCGGCTTCGATCATCAGTTCGCCGAGCCTGAGCGCGGTGAGCGACGTTTCCTCAGCTGGCTTGAGCACGATCGTACAGCCGGCGGCAAGCGCCGGGGCGAGCTTCATCGAGGCCATAAGCAGCGGCGAATTCCATGGCGTTATGGCTGCCACGACACCGATCGGCTCTCGCACCGTGTAGGCGAAAATCTTGCTGCCCACCGGTTGGTAGCTGATGGAGGTGGGGATGGTCGTGCCGAGGATTTTCGTGGCAAAACCGGCAAAATAGCGGAACTGCTCGGCCGAGGCGGGAATCTCGGCGAAGCGTGAGGTCTTCAGCGACTTTCCTTGGTCAAGCGTCTCGAGTTCTGCAAGCTCATCGGCATGGCGTTCAATCAGGTCGGCGATGCGCCACAGCAGCTTGCCGCGCGCCGACGGCGTCATGTCGCGCCAGCTCTCGCCCTCGAAAGCAGCACGCGCCGCAGCAACGGCGCGCCCGGCGTCATCGGCTGTGCCTTGCGCCAGCAGCGCGAGCGTGCCGCCGCTCGCAGGATCGGTCGCAGGCAAGGTTCCGCCATCGCTGGCGTCGCACCAGCCGCCGCCGATCAGGTGCTGCATTCTAGGTTTGGCCAGGAACGCCTTGACGCCTTCGTGCCTGGGTTCGCCGTTTCGAATGGTGATCGTCATGTCCGCATCCCGCGACCGAGTGCCTCGACCGCGGCGAGAGCACCGCGGATGATGGAATGATAGCCGGTACAGCGGCAGATATTGCCTTCGAGCGCAGTGCGGATCTGAGACTCGTCTGGAGCCGGATTCTCCAGCAGCAGAGCGGTCAGCGCAACAGTGATGCCGGGTGCGCAGTAGCCGCACTGGAAGGCGTTTTCGGCCGCCAGGGCCTGGCGCAGGACAATAGCTTCGGGAAGGTCGTCGAAACCCTCCGGCGTGATGATGGTGGCCCGGTCGAGTTGCCACGACATGAGCAGACAGCCATTGACCGCGCGATCGTCCATCAGCACGGAACAAGCGCCGCAGCGGCCGATGCCGCAAGCCATCTTGGCGGCAGTCATGCCGAAATGATCGCGCAGCAGGTCGATCAGGCGCAACTCGGCGGGCACGGCCAGCGCCTGGCGGCAGCCGTTGAGGTTAAAGGTAATCGCGATCTCGGCACTCACGCTGCACTCCTTTGCAGGGCGTCGAGTACCCATTCAGGATCGACCGGGATGAGCTCGGGCCAAGCCCCTGTGGCGTCCGCAATCGCGTTCACGATGGCTGGCGTCACGGCGCCAATGCCAAGCTCACCAACTCCGCGCGGACCGAACGGGTCGTCCTCGTCCAAATCCTCCAACGCGAAGGTCGCGAGGCTTTCCGGCGTGTCGGCAATGCCTGGCAGCATGTAGAAATCGAGGTTGCCGGCAAGATACCGGCCATCCCGCATCGCCGCGTTCTCAGTGAGGGTGAAGCCCAGCCCCTGGACGCCGCCGCCTTCGATCTGGCCAAGATAGGCGGCAGCATCGAGCATCGGTCCGGCCGCGGTGTGCTGATGGAGCTCGAGCACGCGTACCTGCCCAGTGATGCGGCTCACGGCAACGCGCGCCAGTGTCGCGCCGAAGGCGAAGATCAGGCGTGCATTGCCTTCCAGATAGTCCGATTTCGGAAACTCGAAGCTGACGGCAGCAGCTGGCAGCCGGTCGGGAGGCAACGCCTCGGCAAGCTCGGCGAAACTCATGAGCACTGAGCCGCTGTTGGAATGTCGCTCGACGATGCCGCCGGGCCCCAGCGCCAGCGTCCCGGCTTCACGGCAAAGCAGTTGGCCCGCTGCGGCCAGCAGGTCGCGCGCAAAAGCTGGTGCGGCGACTGCCGCGACCCGCCAGACCACGTGAGTGCCGCGCGAGGCGGTAGAGGAACCGGATTCGGGCGTCGCCGCCGTATCGCCGGTGACCGGCCGGACATCGTCGCGACCGCAGCCGAGCGCTCCGGCTACGGCGGCCTTGACCGAGGTGAGCAGGCCCTGTCCCATCTCGTCCAGGCCGTAGAGAGCTTCGATCATGCCATCCGCAGCCAAGCGCAACGCGCCTCCGGCCGGGTCCGGCGGCAGCGTGCCTAGTCCGTTGCCTTGATAGTTCATCGCCATCCCGACGCCGATCGTCTCACAGCCGTCGAACGACGGACCACGCGGCTTGGCCCAGATCGGGTCAGCAGCGGCGGCTTGCAGCATCTCGGCCAAACGTTCGGACGGCGCGACCTGCTGGCCGAGATGGCCTCGCGTGCCAGGCTCGCGCAAATTGCGGCGCCGTATCTCGATAATGTCGATGCCGGCGGCTTCGGCTAGCCGGTCCAGCTGGCACTCTACCGCGAAGGCCATCTGGTTGGCACCGAAGCCACGAAACGCGCCGCAGACGCCGTTATTGGTGTAGGCGAGCCTGCCCGAGCTGAGGACGTTGGGAACGACATATGGCCCGCAGGCGTGTTCGAGGGCCGTCTCAAGCACGCCCGGACCGAGCGACGCGTAGGCGCCGGCATCCGCGATCACATCCACCTGCTGGGCGAGCAGACGACCTTCGGGGTCGCAGGCGGTACGCATGTGGATGCGCATGGCATTGCGCTTGGTGCCCGCGATGACGGATTCCGCCCGGTCGAGATGCAGCCGCACGGCGCGTCCAGTCTTCAGCGCCAGCAGGGCCAGGGCCGGCTGCACGGTCAGCTCGTCCTTGCCGCCGAAAGCGCCACCAGTCGGGCTGGTGACCACCCGTATCCGCTCTTGCGGCATACCGAGGATGCGCGAGAGCTGCATGCGGTCGCGGCGGCCATGCTGCCCACCGGCAAAGACGTTCAGGGTACCATCCGTACCGACGAAAGCGTAGCCGCCCTCCGTCTCCAAAAAGCCGTGCATCTGGCACGGCGTTTCATAGACAGCCTCGACGATATGAGCTGCCTTGGCAAAAGTCGCGGCGGCATCGCCACGCGTGAACTCGAAGCTGCACTGCAGATTGCCTGAGGCGTGGACCGGCTCGGCTCCAGCGGCGAGTGCCTGTTGGGGATCGCTCACAATTGGCAGCGGCTCGTATTCGACGCTGACGAGAGCAAGCGCGCGTTCGGCAGTCTTCGTGTCAACAGCGGCAACGGCAGCAACAGCGTCGCCGAAATAGCGGACCTTGTCGAAGCACAGTGCCGGCTGATCCTGCACAACGATGCCGAAGGCATTGCTGCCGGCAATGTCGCGGTGCGTGACAACCGCCGCGACGCCGGGCAGCGCCTCGGCCGCGCTCGTATCGATGGAAACGATCCTTGCATGGGGAATGCCGGCGCGCCGAATGCGCCCGACCAGCATACCGGGCTCGCGATGGTCGGTCAGGTATTCAAGCCGGCCGGCGATTTTTGGCGCGCCGTCCGGCCGCTGGTACCAGCGTGCGCCGGTTTCCGATCGGGACACAAGAACCTCGGCAGGCGGCTTTCCGGACGGCACGGTCCGCCGGCGCGGCGAATGTGCTCCTTGGGACAACTTGCCGCCGAGCCCGAAGACCAGCGCATTCGCCGCGACACTGCGCCGATAGCGGTCGGACCGCCATGCATCATCGATCGCCGGCGCCTCTTCGAGAATTGCGGCGTGCAGCTTGGCCCAATCGATCTCCTGCAGGCGGCGGCTGACAAGCAGTGCTTCAGCGCGACTGAGCCGGGCCGCTTGCCCGCCGCCGCCGGCCGCGAGCCGCGCGACGGTGATGCGATCATACGCTGTCTCGACCAGCCCGGCGACACCGGCCACGCTTGGGGTGAATGCGGCGCGCAGGCCGACTTTGCGATGGGTCCAGCGAGCGGCAGTTGGCTGCGGTGGAACGATGACCGTCTCAATGAGACCGGCTGACGGTGCGTCGGCCAACCATTGCGCGAGCGGCACGACGGCGCGCCCAGCCGGTGAGACGATCTCCAGCTTCGCATCGATCGCGAGCAGGGCCGGCAGAAGGCAACCCGTCCGCCCGGCGACGTTGCCGCCCAGCGTTGCGAGATTGCGGACGGCGGGTCCCGCCGTGGCGCGGACTGCGGCTGCGAGCAGAGGCAAATTCTCGCCTATCGCCCGGTCACGCTCCAAGGCACCCAGTGTCGTCAGTGCGCCGATGCGAAAGCCGTCGCCGGCCGGTTGGATGCCCTTCAGGCAGGCGATACGGCCGATGTCGATGAGGCGCCGCGGCTTTGGCAGGCCCTTCGCCCAGCCGAGCTGCAGCGCCGTGCCCCCGGCGACCAGTTGCGACGCGCCCTCGCCTGCCAATGACAGCGCCTCGGCAACGGAGGCCGGGCGAAGCACCTGGAGACCCGGTCCGGTCATGTGGCTCCCGCAGTCGTGCCGAAACGGATGCCTTTTTCCTTCAGCCAGCGGCGGTAGGCGATGGAGGACCCGTCGGCGCGGGTCGGGATTTCCATCCGCGCCTCGAGTGGAAGGCGCAGCGGCCGCTGGTTCTCCACGATGATCCGGTCTTGCAGGAAGATGACCTGTTCGAAGTTGAGCAACGCCGTCTGCGTCGAAGCCGAGTCGACCAGATACATGACCGGCTGGGCGCGGCAGAGGTCTTCCTCGATGGGCTGAATGAACAGCGCGATCGCATCGAGCCGACCGGGCGCTCCGGGACATATACGGTAAAGCATGACAACGAATGGGCTCGGCACACGATAGGTTAGATGCACAAACGCGCCGGAGCTTTCCGTTGCGGCAATGCGCGGCTGGAAGAACGTGCAGTTGGTCGCCCAGACCTCGTCCACCTCGCGACGTATCTCGCTCAGATAGGCCGGCACTTCCGTGTGCGGCTCCGAACCGAGAATGTCGGTATGCACGAAGGGGAAATGCGCCATGTCGAGGAAATTCTCTACGACACGCAAACCCGACGCCCGCATCGTCACCCAGCCGCAGGGCACGTAGCGGCGGTCGGGTTCCGATGCCTCGGCGATCTTGAAGATTTCCTTCCCGGGCAGGCCCAGCGTCGTCCAGACGCAGCCGTAGCGCTGCCGGACGGGCAGCGCGGGGCCGCGGTTGCCGTCGTCCAGGACCTCCCGAACCGTGATTGCACCCGTGATGTCACGGACCAGTTCGATGTCCTGGCCGAGCAGCCGCGTGCGGCTCGGCGCGCCATCCAGATCGGCGACCGTCTCCACCGCGTACCAATCGTCCAGTGCCGCCCTGTCCGTCGTCTTCATCACCGAGGCCCGCCCTATTGAGTCCATTGCAGGCTGCCGCCGGAATTCTGGGCAAGGAAAGCGGCGCGCCGGGCGAACAGGCCAGGCGCGACGCGATGGATTTCGGCGATGATCTCGCGCAGGTCGCCGGTGCGCAGCGCGCCGTCCTCGGCCAGGATCTCGCCATCGACCATCGTCAAAGACACGTCGCTGCCGCGCACGGCATGGACAAGATTGTGATGGAAGTTGAAATAAGGTCCGTCGCGGAAGACCGGCGTCATGCGCGGCGTATCGGTGCGGACCGCGATGATGTCGGCGCGCTTGCCGACTTCAATCGAGCCGATCTCGTGGTCGAGACCGATCGCCCTGGCGCCGAGAATGGTGGCCATGCGCAGCACCTGCCAGCTATCCATGGCGGCGGCGTCGAAGTCCTTCAGCTTGCCCAGCAGCGAAGTCACCTTCATCTCTTCGAACATATCGAAATTGTTGTTCTCCTTCTCGCCGTCGGTGCCGATCCCGATAGGCACGCCGGCCTTCAGCATCTCGGCCACCAACGCGATGCCGCTTGCCAGCTTCATGTTGGAAACAGGATTGTGGGCCACCGAAACGCGGCGCTTGGAAATAAGCTCGATCTCTTCTCGATCGAGCCAGACGGCGTGGGCGATCATGGCGCGCGGCGTTTCGAAGAAGCCGAGGTCGTCCAGCGCGAACATCGGCCGTTTGCCGTAGCGCCGCTCAAATTCCGCGATCTCGATCTCGGCCTCGCTGCAATGTGTGTGGAAGCCGGTCTCGTATTTCCTTGCGAGTTCGATCGCCCGGCGCTGGCCGGCCTCGTCGGCATAAAACAGATGCTCCAGCCCGACCCAGACGTTGATGCGGCCGCCCGCCTTGCGATGCCAGCCCTCGATCATCGCCTCGTTCATGTCGAGCGTGTCGAAGTAGTTGTAGTCGGGATGCTCGCCGATGTAAGGCACGGCGACCAGGCGGTTGCCGATCGCCTCGGCCGCCCTGGCGCTGCCTTCCATGAACCGCCACATGTCGACGACGGTGGTCGTGCCGCCGAGCACGGATTCCGCGTAGCAGAGCCACGATGCCGCCTCGGCCTCGTGCGGCTGCAGCACGCGATGCATCGGATTGATATGGAGCGTCAGCCAGTCCCAAACCGGCAGGTGCTCCGCCGTGCCGCGCAGAAGACCGGAATGCGCATGCGCATTGACCAGCCCGGGCAAAAGCACCGCATTGTCGAGCTTCTTCACGGCTACGGCCGGATGAAGGGCGCGCAATGCAGCGAGTGCGCTGACCGCGGCGATACGACCATCCTCCACCAGCACGGCGCCGTCGGGCAACACGTGATTATCTTGATCCATGGTCAGCAGCGTGTCGGCAGCAAGGATGAGGCTTTGGGTCATCGCGGGTACTCCGTGTGCGTTCCGTCGTTCATGACGTCCTCAAGCTGCAGCGAGCAGGAAATCGGCGGCACGCTCGCCGATCATCGTAGCGGGCGCGTGGGTGTTGCAGGTCGGGATCGTCGGGATCACCGAGGCATCGGCAACATGCAGGCCGTCCAGCCCGTGCACGGCGAGGCGGCTGTCGACAGCCATCGCGTCGTCGCCCATCTTGGCGGTTCCGCAGGTGTGGAAGAACGTCGTGCACGCCTCGCGGATGAAGGCGATTGTCTCGGTGCGGGTCAGTCGGCGGTCAGGTGCGGCAAAGTTGCGGAAGACACCGGCGTTCGCCTTTGCAGCCGCCATCTCCATCACCATCTCGACCGCAGTGACCATGGCGTCGAGGTCTTCCGGTTCCGCCAGAAAGTTCGGTTGGATTTCGAGCGGCCCGCCGGGCTTGCCGTCGAGCAGCTTCAAGTGCCCGACGCTCTTCGAGCGCATGAGACCCGCACCGAAGGAAAAGACATCGCCGGATACATCGTAGCGCGCGCGTATCGCAGGTTCGGCGCTGTTGCCCTGGACCGGGAAGGCGTGGAGGTCGGATTGCGGCAGATCCAGCCGCGACTTCCAGTTGACCATCGAGCCGCCGCCATTGCCCACCATTGGTCCGATCGGTCGTTTCGCGCGGAAGACGCAGGCCTGCGCCAGCGGATGGTCCTGAAGGTTCCGGCCGACGCCCGGCAGAGCGCAAACGACTGCGATGCCAAGACGCTTCAGCTCGACCGGATCGCCGATGCCCGACAGCATCAGCATGCGCGGAGTGTCGATGGCCCCGGCCGCGAGCACCACGCTCTCGCGAGCGCGTGTTTCGCGGATTTCGCCACCGACGAGGTGCTTGACCGCGACGCATCGGCTGCCTTCGACCGTCAGGCCGATGGCCGCGGAACCGGTCAGCACCGTCAGCATCGGGTGATCGAGGATCGGCACGAGATAGCCCGTCGCCGAACTCCAGCGCTTACCGTCGCAGATGTTGAAATTCGCGACAGCAGCCCCCTCGTTGCTGGTGCCATTAGGGTCGTCGATCACCCGGATGCCGATCTCGTCCGCGCCGTCGATCAGCGCCTGCGCGACCGGGTGCAGCATCGCCGGCCGTTCGATACGGAGCGGACCGCCCGCACCGCGAAACTCGCTTGCGCCGTCCCGCCAGTCCTCGCAGCGCCGGAAATAGGGCAGCACGTCGGCGAAGCTCCAGCCCTTCGCGCCGCCGGCTTCCCAGGCATCGTAGTCATTCGGATGGCCGCGATACCACACCATCGCGTTGACGGCGCTTGAGCCGCCCAGCACGCGGCCGCGCGGGATGCCGATGGTACGGCCGTTCACGCGCGATGTCGGAGCGTAGTCATAGCCCCAGTCATAGGTGCCGCGGCCGAGCGGCACCCACTGGCCGGGGTCGTCGATCTTTGCGACCCCAAGACCCGCCGGACCGGCCTCGATCAAGAGGACGTCCGCACCGGCGTCGACCAGCCGTCGCGTCACCGCGCAGCCGCCGGAACCCGAGCCGACCACGATATAGTCGTAGCCGGACTTGAGCGCGCGTCGGGGGATGACGGATCGGATGGCGCCCATGGTTTCGTCAGTTGTGCTCGCTCGGGCCCATGATGACGATGCCTTCGCTCGCCTCGACGTGGCGGACGAAGATATACTTGTCCTCGCGGCCGTCACTGTGCTTGCGCTTGATGTCCGGCTGGACCGTTCCCGAGACCTTGGCGACCAACACATAGGGCGCATCTACGGCGAGCCCCCTTGCGCAATGCGCGTCGAACTCCTCCACCGTGCGCGCCGTATGGGCATTCTCGATGCCGGCGCCGCGCGCGATCGCGGCAAGGTCGACACGGCCCAGCGCCGTGTGGGTCGGCGGACCGCCGATCGACTGGTAGCACTCATTGTCCCAGACCACCACGAAGAGGTTCTTCGGCTGCTCGTTTCCGAGCGTGGCCAGGATGCCCAGGTTGAAGAGCAGGCCGCCATCCGTATCGAGCGAAACGACGCGGCGGTGCGGCAGGCCGGCGGCGAGCCCGAAGGCCTGCGGCGTGACGCAGCCGAGCTGCTGCTGGAACAGGCTGGCCTCGCGCATATGCGGCGCGGCGTTGTACCACTCGTCAACGCTGCCGCCGAGCGAAAGGATCACCAGCTCATCCTTCAATCGCGCGGCAAGCGCCTTCATGCAATCGAAGCGTTTCATCGCACCACCTCGCCGCCGAGCGCCACGGCCGAATGGTAGTAGGACGCATAGGACCAGGAATAGGCGTCGACGATGGCGCGTTCGATCTTCGCCTCCTCGGTGACGATCCGGTACGGCACGCGCAGCGCGTTCAGCACCGGCTCCATGGTGATGCCATGCGGGATTGCCCACCAGTTGTTCTCGCCAAGCTCGCCGCGATAGCTCATCAGCATCACGACCGGGATGCCGGCTCCAAGGCCCATGCGGGCCAGCGGCTCGACCGAGGCGCGCAAGCCGGAATTTTCCATGACCAGCGCCGCGCGCTTGCCCGACAGGAAGACCCCGCCGCAGATCGCCGCGCCCTCACCCTCGTTGGTGACGCGGATCGTGCGGATATCCGGATCGGCATCAAGGGCCGGGTAGAGCTCCTTGAACAGCGAATCGGGCAGGTAGCAGACGATGCTCACTCCCGCCCGCTTAAGCCCCCGAATGACCGCGTCGACCGCACTCTGCTTCATGACATCCCCTTCCGGGAAGTCTCGCAAAGCTCAGTTGTTCGAGATAGGGACAAATTACTCTCTTTATCGATGCGCAAAATGCAACAACTAGCCATGCAACGCCTCGACCATGCGGGCCAGCAGCGCCGCGAATGCGGAGGCCGCATCCGACATTTCGCGTTCAAGTCGGGCGAGCAGCATCAGTCGGTGCGGGTTCATGCGAGAATCGCGCAACGGTACGAAGACGAGCGATCCGTCAGCCACTTCCGGTTCGATGCCGAGCTTGGTGCGAAGCACCACGCCGAGGTTGAGGCGCACCATCTCGGTCATCAGTCCGATCGAGTTGGTCCGCGACCGTCGCGTGATGTCGATCATGGAGCGCCCGATCGCATCGTCGATCGAAATGCCCAAAGCAAGGCTGTTGTCCGAGACGATGACCTGTTCGCCGGCAAGATCGAACAGCTTCACTTCCTTGCGGCCGGCAAGGCGGCTGTCCGGATGAGCGACGACGCCCAGCGGCAGAGGCGTGCTCGCGATCTTGCGCACGTTGCGCGGCACGCGCACGTCGAAAGCAAGCGCCAGATCGCATTCGCCGTCGGCAACCGCATCGCAGGCGCGCTGCGACCCGGCGACATGCACATCGACCGATATCCGCGGATGGCGCTTCCAGAATTCCTTCAGCGCGTTCGGCACCAGCCCGCGCGCCGCGCTCTCCACGACTGCCACGGACAACGAGCCGCGGTTGAGGCCACTGAGATCGTTGATCTCGGACGAGGCGCGGGCCAACTCGGTGATGCTCTGACGCGCGTGGTAGAGCAGAAGCTCGCCTGCGCTGGTCAGTTTCAGTCGCTGGCGCACGCGTTCGAAGAGCGGTGTGCCCAGTTCGTCCTCCAGGCTCTTGATGACGCGGCTGATAGAGGATGGCGCCACGTTGAGCGCCTGCGCGGTCTGGCGCACCGAGCCCAGCCGCGCGACCATTTGGAAATAGTGTATGCGCGGTGAGACCAGGCCAAGTCGGAACGGATCCACTCAGGCGGCCTCGAAGGCGGGGACGATCTCCATTTCCGGCACCAGCACGAGACCCTTGTCGGTGATGCGGATTTCGGGGATGACCGAGAGCGGGATGAGGTTGAAGCCCATATAGGGGATGGAGCAGCCGGCCGCCTCCCATTCCCGCTTGAGGACCTTCACCTCCTCCGCGACCTCGGTGACGCGCTTGTCGGACAAAAGGCCGGCGATCGGCAGTTCGACCATTGCGGTCACTTTGCCGTTGACGACGACACAGACGCCGCCTTGCGTTTCCTCGATCGCCCGCAGCGCCACCTGCATGTCGGCCTCGCTGACGCCGGCGATAATGATGTTGTGGCTGTCATGGCCGACGGACGACGCGACGGCGCCGCGCTTGAGCGTGAAATTGCTGAGCAGCCCGTAGGCGACATTGCCGTCCGACTTGCCATGGCGCTCGACAACGGTGACGAAGCACAGGCCGTGGCGGTCGAAATGGCTCTGCCAGTCATTGGCCGGATCGAGCGCGACCTTCTGGTGGCCGAGCGTGATCCCCGGCAGCTCAGTGCGGATCGTGTGCGCCACCACCTTGCCGACGGGCAGGTCCGGCGTCAGCTTGATCTGCTTCGGCAGCTTCACCGTATGGTAGGCCGCGTCCGGATAGCGGTAGCGGGTCGAGAGGGCCTGGTCGAGCAGCGGCGTGATCTTGCCGTCATCGACGACGAGCTCGCCACCATACCACGTGCTGACGGGATCGAAGCCGTCGTCGAGCAGCACCAGGTCGGCACGGCGCCCACCACCGAGGCCTCCGATTTCGCCTTCCATGCCGAAGCGAGTCGCGCCATGCAGCGAGCCCATCGACCAGGCCTGCTCCGGCGTCATGCCGGCCTTCATCGCCTCGCGCGTCACCCAGTCCAGACCGAAGAGCATCAGGTCGTCAGCATCGCGGTCGTCGGTGCAGACCGCGATGCGCTTGTGCGAGGCTCCGAGTTCCGTAATCGTCTTGATCGCTGCGGGCAGGCTGTGCCACGGTGTCGTCGGCGGGCCGCCACGCAGGAACAGCCAGATGCCGGCTTCGAGCATGTCGTCGGCGATCTCGCGGTCGATCGCCTCATGGGTATCGGTGACGCCGGAGGCCGCATAGGCCGACACGAATTCGCGTCCATAGACGTGTCCCGACACCGGGCGGCCGCGTCTCAGCGCCGCAGCGAGGATGGCATGGCTGCGTTCATCGCCCAGAGCCACTGGCACGAAATCCATCTTCTCGCCGAGCGCCACGGCTTCCGGCCATTTGTCGAACAATGCGCCGATCTTCTCGGCTGTCAGGTCGCCACCGGCCGTTTCCAGCAACGGCGATGTCGCCGGGACGGTGCTCGGCACGGTCAGGAAAATGGACAATGGCGCCAGGCGCGCGTCCTCCAGCATCGCCTCGACGCCTGCAACGTCCATGACGTTGCCGATCTCATGGCTGTCGCAGAAGAGGGTCGTGGTGCCGTTGAGCAGCGCCGCCTCGGCATAGGCGCAGGCCGTCACCATCGAGGATTCGATGTGGATGTGCGGATCGACCAGGCCGGGGGCCACGATGCCGCCCCTGGCGTCATATATCCTGGCGCTGCCGCCCTTGTAGGTGCCGGCCGGTTTCACAGCGGCGATCCGTCCTCCCGACAGCCAGATCTCGCGGCCTGGAAGAATGCGCTCCGAATAGGTCGACAACACGCGTGCGCCGGCAATGACCAGATCGGGATCGGCTCGCCCGGAAGCGACACCGGCCAGTCGCCGGGTCATGGACGAGAGCGGCTGGACGGAAAAGCGCGTGAGAGAGGTCATTCTGTTGCTAGCCTCGTTCTCGAATGTTGGCGTCAATGGTAATCGGGGATGCCCGGCATGGTCATGAAGCCGGGAAGCGCGCGGAAGCGACGCGCCCAGCGGCGCAGCGCCGGATACTCGTCATGGTCGACGCCGAAATCGCGGCTCAGCGCAAAAGCCGGAAAAAGCGCGATGTCGGCGATGGTCGGGCGGTCCGCAGCGAACCATTCTTTTTTCTCGAAACCCCGCGCGGTCATATGGTCGTCCATGGCGCGGAGTGCGTGCGCGGCACCGGCCCGCAGCGCAGCCTCGTCGCCGGCGCCGAACATGGCATGGCGGCGCGCGGCGCTGGCAACGCCGAGATCGCCGGCCGCGAAGAAAAGCCACTGCATCACCTTGGCGAAATCCGAACCATCCGCCGGCAGCCATGCACCCGTTGAATCGTGGCTGCGCGCCAGATGGACAACGATGGACTCGGCGCCGAACATCGTCACCTCGTCGTCGCGGAGAATGGGCAGGCTGCCCGCCGGGTTCATGGCCAGGAATGGCGGCGTCTTCTGCTCCGCCCCCGGAAATGCATCGACTGCAACGGTCTGCCATTCCAGGCCGAGCATGGAAAGCGCCAGCCGCACCTTGTAGCAGTTTTCGTCCAGCTCGTAGTTGTAGAGCGTGATCCTCGCCATCATGCAGCCCGCGTCGTCGAGGTCGAGCCGGTACGCCCGGTCTCGAGATGATGACGCAGCTCGCTCGTCCAAGCGAAGAAATGCTTCTGCCCCTTGCCGGCATATTTTGCCGCCGGTCCGTCAATCGCGACATGCAGGGCCGATCGTTTGCCGGTCAGCTCTTGCAGGCCAAGAAGCAGCGTCTCTTCGCCGACCGTCAGGCTGAACAGCGTCCCGCTCAGCGCCTTCAGATCAGCGAGGCCGGATCCGCCGGAGGAAGATGCGGGCGGCATGGCCTGCACGACATCGATCACCATCCCGGCGGAACAGTCGAGATACAGGCTGCGGACCGGCACCACCTCCTCTGACAAGGCAGGCAGTTCAGGCAATGCTGCTGCCGGGTCCAGCGTCGTCCAGATCATGCCAGCCGCCTCGGCCGTGCTGTAGACCGACACGGTAATGGACGCCGGCACCCTGAGATCGGGGTGGGCCGGAATGTATCGGCACTGGCCGGCCGTGTCGTACTGCCAGCCGTGATAAAGGCAGGCGATATGGTCGCCGCGGACAAAACCGAAGCTCAGCTTCATGCCGCGATGCGGGCAGCGATCCTCCCACACATGCGCTGCGCCGCTGTTGTCGCGCCACACCACCAGTTCGTTTCCGCCAAGGCGGATCCCGGCCGAACTGCCCGGCTCGATCGATCCCGACAGCGCCACTGGGTGCCATCCAGCCTGTATCGTCATCCTGCGTCTTCCTCTCTGGAATATCCCCGAATTTCGGCCCGTTCGCAGTCCATCACCAGACAGTCGATTGGTCCCAGGCTACATGCCATCTCGAAGGCATCGATGAGATCGGGCTGGCCTGAAACCTGGACGACAAAAAAATCGTCCGCGGCTTCGTGCACCAGCAGATCGAGATTGAGCCGAGCGGCACGCCTGTCGGCGAACTCGCTAAAGCTCGACGACACCAGTTGGCCGACGAAGCGCAGGCGCGTTGTTTGAGGCGGAGGCGCAAGGTTCTGCGCTTCCGGTAGGTGCTTCATGCCTATATTTCTCCCGGCCTGCACATTTTTTAAGCAGTTTTAGAATGTGTCTAGTTAGGCATCATTTTTTGGCTTGTGCAAGCCCCGTTTCCCTGACATCTGTTGCGTATCAGGTGATCGGACAGTTGGAAAAAGCCGCGATTATCGAACAACTCGGCAGCCGTCCGTCGCCCAAGAAAACCAGGTGCGGCTTGGGATTGCCGGTCCGGGCGGGTGAGCGTCGATGTCGTTGTCAAGTTTCATTCAGCTTATACCCAAGGTCGAGTTGCACTTGCACCTCGAGGGTGCCGTCTCCACAGAGACATTCGCCGAGCTGGCGGCGCTGAACGCGGTGTCGCTGCCGGACGGCAGACCGACATCGGAGCTCTACAGCTACGGCAACCTGCTGGATTTCCTGAAGATTTACGATCTGGTTTGCGCCTCGATCAGGACTGCGGACGATTTCTCTCGCATCACCTTCGAGGCACTGGAGCGCTGCGCGAAGGCCGGTGCGCGCTACGTCGAACTGTTCTTCAGCCCGCATGCGCATCTGGCTCATGGCGTGGCCTATTCGACGATGCTCGAAGGCATCCTCGATGGCTTTCACTGCGCGAAGGAGCGCTATGGGCTTATAGCAAAGCTGATACCGGCGCATGCGAAGCCGCTCGGCGCGGCAGGTGGCGAGCGCTTCCTGGACATGGTTCTGGCCGAGCGCCCGGCTGAGGTGATCGGCATCGGCTTCGATTACGACGAACGCCCGAACCCACCGCCGATGTTTGCGCGCATCGTCGAGCGAGCGCGGGCTGCCGGGCTCAATGTCACCAACCATGCGGGCGAGGATGGCCCGGCGGACTATGTCCGCGACACCATCGACATTCTCGGCCTGAGACGGGTCGACCACGGCTACCATGTCGTCGACGACCCGGCGCTGATGGAGCAGTGCAGGGAGATGGGCATCGTCTTCACCTGCTGTCCGAGCACGACGCTGGCCACCACTGTCTGGCGCGACCTTTCCGCGCCCGACCACGCGATCCGCCGCATGATCGAGGCCGGGCTTACCGTGACGATCCACTCCGACGATCCGCCCATGTTCGCCACGACGCTCGACCGCGAATACGCGCTGATCGCGGAGAATTTCGCGCTCGGGCCGCCGGCACTGAAGCGGATCGCGCTGGCTGGCCTGTCCGCCGCATGGCTCGACGACGACATCAAGCAGGCATGGCTGGCCGACTGGTCGGCAGAAATCGACCGCCTCATGGAAACCGAACTGTCTCTCCCGAACTGAACACAACACGGAACAAAGGACCGACGCATGATCGACCTGCGCAATCTCTCCCGCCGAGGCTTCCTCAACATGGGCGCCGCAGCCGGCGCCTCGCTGCTCCTGCCGAAATCCGGCCTTATCACGCCCGCCCATGCACAGACGCCGCTCGCCGCCGTCGCCGAGGAAAACGCGGTCATCGCCTTCGGCCACACCGGTCCGGTGACCGATGAAGGCTGGACCTGGAGCCACGACCAGGGGATGAAGGCCGTGCAGGAAGCGTTCCCGAAGCTGAAGACGCTGTTCGTCGAAAGCATCCCCTATTCGGCCGACGCGACCCGCACCTTCCGCCAGTTCGTCTCGGAAGGTGCCAACATGGTGTTTGCCACCTCCAACTATGGCGACTTCCTCTACGACGTGGCCAAGCGTTCGCCGGACGTCGCCTTCTATGAATGCGATGGCCGCAACCCGCTCGAAAATCTCTCGACCTACTATCTCGCCCATTGGTACCCGACCTACGTCACCGGTGTCGCCGCGGGCCTGATGAGCAAGAGCGGCAAGCTCGGCTACGTCGCCTCCTTCCCTGTTCCGTCGGTCTTTTCCGGCACCAACGCCTTCCTGATGGGCGCCCGTTCGGTCAATCCCAACGCCACGGTGCAGACCATCGTCATCAACTCGTGGTTCGATCCGCAGGCTGCCACCCAGGCCGGCACCGCACTCATCGACAACGGCGCCGACCTTCTGTTCGGCATCATGGACGAAGCAGGCTATCTGCAGGTGGCCGAGCAGCGCGGCGCGAAGGCCGTCATGTGGAATACCGACATCCGCCGCTACGGGCCGAAGGCCTACGTCTCCTCGATCGCCATCGACTTCAAGAAATTCTATGTCGACCAGGTGCGCCTGCGCCTCGAAGGCAAGTGGACGCCCTCGCAGACCATCCTGCCGATGGGCGGCGGTATCGACCGCGATGCCTGGGGCGAGACGGTGCCCACCGAGGTCGCAAAGCAGGCCGATGCCGTGCGCGACAAGATTCTCGGCGGCTGGAGCCCGTTCGAGGGCGAGATCAAGGACACCAAGGGCAACGTCAAGGTGGCTGCCGGCCATCGCATGACCGAAGAGGAACTCTACAACTGGGATTGGTCGATCGAAGGCGTCAGCGGCCTCCAAGCGTGATCCCGAAAGATTGCAGAGTTTTCGGATAGACTATGCGGCAGAAGGCAAAGAGCTAAGCGGGATGAATGATTTTGTTCCAGTTCATCATGCTTCGAGCGAGCACCGCTACGGCGGCATGGAGGTGCCGTCCACCTCCCCGGGGCGTTACGAGCCTGGCTCCGGCGCGCCGCCGCTCGTGCTGCTCAAGGGCATCAGCAAATATTTCCCCGGCGTCGTTGCCAACCAGGATGTCGACCTGGACGTGATGCCGGGGGAGATCCACGCCTTGCTCGGCGAGAATGGTGCCGGCAAATCGACCTTGATGAACATCCTCACCGGCATCTATCAGCCGGATGCCGGTGAGATCGTCGTCGACGGCTATGCCAAGCGTTTCGCATCTCCAGTCGATGCGATCTCCGCCGGTATTGGCATGGTCCACCAGCATTTCAAGCTGGTGACCGCCTTCACGGTCGCCGAGAATATTCATCTCGGCTGGTCCGAAACGCCCAAGCGTATTGGCTCGTCGGTGCTCGAGGCGCGGACTGCCGCACTGGCCGACAAGCTGAACCTCGCGGTACGGCCATCCGCGCGCGTCGCCGATCTTTCGACCGGCGAGCAGCAGCGCGTGGAAATCCTACGCGTGCTCGCGCGCAATGCCCGTGTTCTGATCCTCGACGAGCCGACAGCAGTGCTTACTCCGGCGGAAGCGCGCGAGCTCTTCAAGGCGCTCAAGCAGTTCGTGTCCCGGGGCAATGCGGTGATCTTCATCAGCCACAAGCTCGACGAGGTCCTGGAAATATCAGACCGCATCACCGTGCTGCGCGGCGGCCGCAAGGTGGCCACCGAAAATACCGCGGACTGCGGCGAGAAGATGTTGGCGCGCCTGATGGTTGGCCGTGAGATCGTGCTCAGCAATCTGCGTGCCAGGCAGCCAGGCGCGGCCGGCATCTCCGCCGAGCCGGTGCTCAGCCTCAAGTCCGTCGTCGCGCGTGACGACGTGGGCGGCATCCTTCTCGACGAGGTTTCGCTCGACATCCATGCCGGCGAGATTCTCGGCATCGCCGGTGTGGCCGGCAACGGCCAGAAGGAGTTGACCCAGGTCGTCACCGGCTTGCGGCCGATCCACTCGGGCCAGATACTGCTCGGCGGAAAGGACGTCACGACCGCCGGCGCGGTCGATTACGCGAAGTTCGGCGTCGGCCACATTCCCGAAGACCGGCTGCACAGCGGCCTGGCGCCGGCGCTTTCAATCACCGACAACGCCATAATCCGCGAATATGCGTCGGCGCCTGTTTCAAAGGGCTTCGCGTTCCGACCGCGCCTTGCGGCAGCTCTCGCGCGCACGATCGCCGAAGCGGCATCCGTTGCGGTGCCCGATTTCGGCATGCCCATGCGCAACCTTTCCGGCGGCAACCAGCAGCGCCTCGTCGCACGCCGCGAGATGCGCATCGCAAGCAAGGTTCTGATCGCCGCCTATCCGAGCCGTGGCCTCGATGTCGGTGCGATCAACACGATGATGCACTACCTCGTCGAATTGCGCGATGCCGGCGTCGGTGTGCTCTTCATTTCCGAGGAGCTGGAAGAGCTGTTCAACCTGTCGGATCGCATCGCCGTGATGTTCCATGGCAGGATCATGGGCGCGGTGGAGACTGCCTCCACCGACATCGAGGAAATCGGCCTGATGATGGGCGGGCAGATGCGGTCCAGTGCTGGCGCCCAGGCCGCTGCCGGGAAGCACTGACCTTGGCGATCAAGCTTCAGCGCGTTCCATCCGCGCAGCCCTCCGTTGCCTTTGCGGCACGTGCCCTGGCGATCGTGCTGGCGCTGGGGGTCGCCGGCCTGGTTCTGGCCGCTCGCGGCAATGCTCCCGTCGAACTCGCCTGGGAGGTGCTCAGCTCGACTTTTGGCTCGAGCTTCGGGCTGGAAGACGTCGGACTTCTGGTCACTCCCCTGATCCTGACCGGCCTGTCGGTCTGGGTAGCGCTGAGAATCGGCGCCTGGAACATCGGCGCGGAGGGCCAATTCTATGCCGGCGCCTTCAGCGCCACGGCGGTCGCGCTGTTCATTCCCGGCCCGACCTGGCTGATCCTGCCTGTTATGTTCACCGCTGGCGCGCTCGGCGGGCTGCTCTGGATACTGGTGCCGACGCTGGCGCGCGCCTACGCCGATGTCAGCGAACTCATCACCACCCTGCTTCTGAATTTCGTGGCGACGCTGATGGTCTATTACGTCGCCACCGGCCCATGGCTCGACCCGAGCGGCCATGCGCTCGCGACCACCGCACGTCTGCCGCATGACGTGCCTGAATTCTGGGGTATCGTGCACTACGGTTTCCCGCTGGCGATCCTGCTCACCTTTGTCATCGCAGGACTGCTCAACTACACGCGCTGGGGCTACGAGGTAAGGATCGCTGGGTCGAATCCAAGCGCGGCGCTTTATGCGGGCATGCCGTTCCGCCGCCGCCTGATCGTCGTCCTGCTAATGTCGGGAGCGATCGCCGGCATCGCCGGTATGCTGGAAGTAGCTGGCACGGTGCATCGCCTGCAGGGCGGCATCTCCAACAATTTCGGCTATCTCGGCATCATGGTCGCGGTGCTGGCGCGCGGTTCCTCACTTGGCGTGCTCGCAGGCGCGGCTTTGATGGGCGTCATCCTGAATTCGGGCATCATCCTGCAGACGCAAGGCATCACCGTCTCGGCCGTGCTCGCCATCACCGGACTGATCCTGTTCTTCACCGCGATCGGCAACGAACTCGCTCACTACCGCATCACGCGGACCGAACCGGCCGCGAGCTGAGGAAACACCCATGGACATGATCGCCGGACTGATCCAGACCTCCATTCTCGCCGGCGGCGTGCTGGCGCTGGCGGCGCTGGGCGAGACGCTCTCCGAGCGCGCCGGCGTCGTCAATCTCGGCGTCGAAGGGCTTATGGCGCTCGGTGCAATCACTGGCATCGCGGTCGTCGTCGCCACGCCGCACCCTATGCTCGGCTTCGTCCTTGCGCTTGCCGTCGGTTTCCTCGTTGGCTGCGTCTTCGCTCTTGGCACCGTCGTCGTCAAAGCGAACCAGGTGTTGTGCGGCCTGGCGCTGACGCTGATGGGCACCGGCATGGCCGCAACGATCGGTCGTGCCTATTCCGGCATGCCGGCGCCGGCGACCTTCGCGCCGATCGCTATTCCCTATCTTAGCGACATCCCGCTGCTCGGTCGCGCGATCTTCACGCAGAACATCCTTGTCTACCTGATCTACATCGTTCTGCCGGTTGTGCTGCACTACATCATGTTCCGCACGCGCCACGGGCTGAACATGCGCGCGGTGGGCGAAAACCCCGCGGCAGCCGACGCCGCCGGCATTTCGGTGCAAAGCATCCGCTTCTGGTATGTCGCCGCGGGCTCGGCGCTGGCGGCCGGCGCCGGCGCTTACCTCACGCTTGCCTTCGTTCCCTCCTGGTCGGAAGGCGTCGTGGCCGGCCGCGGCTGGATTGCCGTCTCTCTCGTCATCTTCGCAGGCTACCGGCCCCTCAACGCCGTGCTGGCCGCTCTGCTGTTCGGTCTCATCACCTCTCTCGGCTTCGTCGGCCAAGCACGCAACTGGCCGATCGCGGCGCCGATCCTGTCGATGCTGCCCTATCTCGGCACCATCGCCCTGATCATCGTGCCGGTGCTTGCCTGGCAGCGCATGCGCCGGGTAATGGCCGCGCCGGCTGCTCTCGGCGAACCCTATTTCCGCGACATGCGTTGAGACCATCATGCCCCGCCTGCTTGTCAAGAACATCGATCTGCTCGCCACCTTCGATGGTACGCGCCGCGAGATTTCCGACGGCGCCTTGTTGATCGACGACAACGTCATCGAAGCGGTCGGTACCACCGCGGAACTCAGTGCCTCCAGTGCCGACGAGGTGCTCGACCTATCGGGCCATGTCGTCATGCCGGGCATGGTCAACACGCATCATCATATGTACCAGAACCTCACCCGTGTGATGGCTCAGGACGACGAGCTGCTTGTCTGGCTGAAGACGCTCTATCCGATCTGGGCCGAGCTCGACGACGATGCGATAGGCGTCTCGGCGCGCGTAGCGATGGCCGAGCTCATCCATTCGGGCTGCACGACCAGCTCCGATCACCTCTACATCTTGCCCAACAATTGCACGCTCGACGCGACGATCGGTGCGGCCCGCGATATCGGTCTGCGTTTCCACGCTGCGCGTGGAGCCATGTCGCGCGGCGAAAGCCAGGGCGGCTTGCCGCCGGATCGCTGCGTCGAAAAGGAAGAGGATATCCTGAAGGATGCCGAACGGCTGATCGGCAGCTATCACGACGCGTCGCGACATTCGATGAGCCGAATCATCCTGGCTCCTTGCTCGCCGTTCTCGGTGACTCCGGAGTTGATGCGCGATGCGGCATCGCTGGCGCGCAGCCACAAGGGCGTGAACCTGCATTCGCACCTTGCCGAAGAGCTTTTCGAGGAGAAGTACTGCCTCGAAATCTATGGCAAGCGGCCGGTCGAGTTCGCCGAATCCGTCGGCTGGCTCGGTGACGACGTCTGGTTCGCCCACTCGATTTTCATGACCAGCGACGAGATCGACCGCTTCGCCGAAACCGGCACCGGGGTCGCCCATTGCCCGTCGGCTAACATGCGCTGCGGCCAGGGCATCGCGAAGATCCGCGAGATGCTCGACAAGGGCGTGAAGGTCGGCCTTGGCGTCGACGGCTCGGCCTCGAACGACACGTCGAACCTGTTCATGGAAGCGCGGCTGGCGCTGATGCTTCAGCGTGTCGCGCCGCACCACTACCTCTCCGAAAAGCCCGGCGGCCGCGGCGGTTTCGGCGGCACGCCGACGGCGCTGTCCGCGCGCGAGGCCCTCGAAATGGCGACGCGCGGCGGCGCTGCCCTGCTCGGTCGCAATGACATCGGCCATCTCGCGCCCGGCATGTGCGCCGACTTCATCGCGGTCAAACGCAGCCAACTCGGCCTTTCCGGGACCGAGCGCGACCCGCTCGCCGCGCTGGTGCTTTGCGGACCCTTCAAGGTCGACTATTCCTACATCAACGGCCGGCAGATTATCGCGAGAGGCGACTTCGCCTCTTTCGATGTCGAGGCGGCGATGGCCGACCACCGGGCTGTGATGGACCGCATCTATCGGCAGTGAGATAGCACAGGAAGGACGCAACAATGACCATTAAGCGAGCTGCGGAGCAGGCGGCCCTCGATCAATGGTATTGCATTGACGCGCTGAACGAGATTCCGGTCGGCACGATGGCGAACCGGCTTCTGGGCATCGATCTGTTGGTAGCCCGCGATACGGCAGGCGCGGTCAATGTGTCGCGTGCCGGCGACGGCAGCCAAGTCCCGGCCAGGGAACGCTACGGCTATCTATGGATCACGCTCGGCATGCCGGCCGGCGATGTGCTGTCGATCCCGGAGGCCTATGAGGACGACCGCCGGCCTGTCGTTTGCGGAGCGATCGCGGTAAAGGCGTCCGGCCTTCGCATCGTCGAGAATTTCCTCGACATGGCGCATTTCCCCTTCGTCCATACCGACATATTGGGCGCCGAGCCGCACACGGAAGTGCGGCATTACACAACCGAAATCCGCCGCGACGTGGATGAGGTGTGGGCGACCAACTGCGAATTCTTCCAGCCGCAGGCGGCACTCTCGGCGACCGGTGGCATCATGACCCAATACATGTACCGGGTCGCCAATCCTTTCGCGGTGATGCTCTACAAGACCTGCCCCAACTCGGCTACCCGGTGGGACGTGATCTGTCTGTTCGTGCAGCCCCTCGATCCGGACCGCTGCCGCGCGCACCCCGTCATGTTCCTGATCGACGACGTATCGACCACGACCGAACTGGTGCAGTTCCAGCAGCTCATCTTCCTGCAGGACCGCATCATCCTGGAGAACCAGCGGCCACTTCTTTTGCCGCTTGAGCCGCGCGCGGAAATCCCGACGCGGGCCGACGGCTCGTCGATCGCCTATCGCCGCTGGCTGAAGGAGAAGGGCATCACCTACGGCACGACGGCGCAAGCGGCATGAGCGGCAGCCCTTCCGATATTGTCATCGGCATCGACGGACAGGCAATCGCGCTCTGGCGCTTCACGACGGCAGTGCGTAGCTGTTCTTCGGCGGAGGACAGGTGAGCGACCTGAGCGGCAAGACGCTTCTGGCCAGCGGCTTTCACGCTCCGGAGCGCGGGCTCGTGGAAGAGTTGCGCCATGCCCTGATCGCAATCGATCAATCAGGCATCATCGCCTCGGTGCTGCATCCGCATGATGCCGGCTATGACGAGGCGCTGGAGGCCGCGCGCCGAACCGGTTCGCTGGCGACCTTGCCGGCGCAGAGTTATCTGCTGCCCGGCTTCGTCGATCTTCACGTGCACGCGCCACAATATCCGCAGCTCGGCCGGGCTCTGGACGTGCCGCTCGAGGTCTGGCTCCACAAACACACGTTTCCCCTGGAGGCGCGCTACGCCGATCTCGCCTTCGCGCGGCGCAGCTACGGCCTGCTGGTCGACGACCTGATCGCTAACGGCACGACCACAGCGCTCTACTTCGCAACCATCCACCAGGACGCGACAAGGCTGCTCGTCGACATTTGCCTCGAACGCGGGCAACGTGCGCTGGTCGGCAAAGTGGCGATGGACAATGCCGACGAGTGCCCGGCCTATTATCGCGATACCTCGGCGGACGCGGCCATCGATGGCACGCGCGCTCTGATCGACTACGTGCATGGGCATCCGGACAATGCCACGGGACGGGTAAAGCCGGTCATTACGCCGCGCTTCATCCCCTCCTGTACCGACGCCGCCCTCGAAGGGCTCGGCACGCTTGCGCAGGAATACGGCTGCCATGTGCAGACGCATTGCTCGGAGAGCGACTGGGCGCATGGCTACGTGCTGCAGCGCCACGGGATCAGCGACACGTCGAGCCTTGATCGCTTTGGCCTGCTGCGCGCCGGCAGCGTGCTCGCGCACGCCAATTTCATTACGCTTGCCGACATGGAGACGATCCGCGTGCGCAAGGCGGCCGTGGCGCACTGCGCCGTCTCCAACGCCTACTTCGCAGGCGCCGTGTTCCCGTTGAGGGCGGCCCTCGAGAAGGGTGTCAAGGTCGGGCTCGGCACCGACATTTCCGGGGGACCGAGCGCCTCGATGTTCGATGCGATGCGCGCGACGGTCATGTCGTCGCGCATGCTGGAAACCGGCACCGACCCGGCGCTAGCGGCCGAGACGCGCGGCACGGCCGGAACAGCACGCGTCGACTTTCGCGAGTCCTTCCACCTGGCGACGGCAGGCGGTGGCGCGGCACTCGGCTTGCCTGTGGGGCGATTCTCGCCTGGCTACCATTTCGATGCGATCCTGGTCGACACCGCCGCGCCCAGAGGCACAATTCACCTGTGGGACGAACTCGACGACGGCGACGGCATCCTTCAGAAGATCGTCTACTCCGCTTCCAGGGCCAACATCGCGTCGGTCTGGGTCGGCGGGAGAGCTGTTCTCGCCTAAGCGGACGGGAGGCTGTGCCGAGAACCAGGAATCTTCCCGTGTTATTCCTTACGGTCGGGGCACGTCATGGATTTTGATCAGTATTCGCCGACGTCGATGACAGACTGGGCAAAGGCTTGCGGGGCTTCTTGAGGCAAGTTGTGGCCGATACCGCCGGTGATGATCCGGTGCGTGTATCTGCCCGAGAATTTCTTGGCGTAGGAACTGCTGTCGGGATGGGGTGCACCATTGGCATCACCCTCAAGGGTAATGGTCGGCACTGTGATCACGGGAGCTTGGGCCAGCCGGTTTTCCAGAACGTCATATTCCGGCTCGCCCTGTGCCAGGCCGAGCCTCCAGCGGTAATTGTGAATGACGATGCTGACGTGATCCGGGTTGTCCAGTGCTGCGGCGCTGCGCTGGAAGATGTCATCGTCGAAATTCCACTGCGGCGAAGCGAGTTGCCAGATGAGTTTGGCGAAATCGCGCGTGTATTTCTCGTAGCCGGCGCGGCCGCGATCCGTGGCGAAGTAATACTGATACCACCATTGAAGCTCCGCCTCCGGTGCCAGCGGCACCATGCCGACCCGCTGATTTCCGATGAGATAGCCGCTCACCGAGACGATCGCCTTGCAACGCTCAGGCCAGAGCGCGGCAACGACATTGGCCGTTCGGGCGCCCCAGTCGCAGCCGGCGATCGTGGCCTTTTCGATCCCCAGCGCATCCATCAGGGCGATCGCATCCGCGGCGAGCGCCGACTGCTGGCCATTGCGCATCGTCTCGTCCGACAGGAATCGCGTAGTGCCGTAGCCGCGCAGGTAGGGCACAATCACGCGGTACCCCTTTGCGGCAAGCATAGGAGCGACGTCGGTGTAGGTGTGAATGTCATAGGGCCAGCCATGAAGCAGGATCACTGGAGCACCTTCGGCAGGCCCCAGCTCCGCATATCCGACGCTCAGTTTTTCGGCATTGACCTGTCTGAGCGAGCCGAATGATTCCGGCCTGGCTTGCGTCGCGGACGCCCTCGCCTCGACCATCCAAGTGGCTGCCGGCGCGCTCAAGCCGAGTTCGGTGGCGGCGAACGTCATTGCTGTCGCACCGACAATGCGCCGGCGGCGATGATCGACCGTGTCGGGAGCCTTACTCGCATTCATGATGAAGCCTCTATGATGGCCAACAAGCGGGAACAACTAGACCGGCCGCCGCATCGGCCGACAGGAAATATTGCGCTTATTTCGACGGTGACTGCGGCGAATCCAGTATTGCAACCACTCGGCCAGGGGGCAGTGCGGCGAGCTCTGACTGAACGTCGGTAAGGTCCAGCGTTTCCTCGATTTCCCTCCTCAGAAATTCGAGACGTAGGCCATCCCCGCGCTTGGAAGCGGCTGGATGTAGCATCCGCAGGAACGGCAGCATGAGAATGACTCCTGATCTTCTGTTTGGGCGAGAGGACATGTTGCATCTGATCTTATGCTCGAAGTCGCCCTCGGCTTCAGACGAGGCCCTCGCGATCCATTGCGATGCGCACGGCCGGTCGGGCAGCCATTCGGATGCGAAGGGCTTGCAAAGGCGCGGGAAGAGGGACGTGGAAGCGGGCCGCCCAAAGCAGCATCACGAAAAGATAAAAATCCGCGACGCTGGGTTTGTCGCCGAACAGATAGTCGGTCTCGAGCCCGTCAGCGAAGAACTCGAGTTGGCTCGTAATCGTCGCGCTCGCCCTGGCCTTTTCGGCATCGCTGCTTTGGTGCCACATCGGCCTGAAGCTTCGGTGTATTTCAGTTGAGACGTAGGTCAGCGCTTCGAGAAGGCGGGTACGGCCCAACGGCCCCGCCACTCCCAGTGGCGGGTATTGCGACGCAATCCAGTCGAGGACGGCGATATTTTCCGTCAGCGTTTCGCCGCTATCCAGCACGAGGGCTGGAACATAGCCCTTGCGCGTGACGGTAGTGAAATCATCCCCGGAGCCTGTCCGTTTGGTCTTGAGGTTCACACTTTCGCGCTCGAAGGAAACACCGGCCTCTTCCAGAGCGATGTGGTCCGCCAGGCTGCAGGCGAGAGGGCTGTAGTAGAGTTTCACCGCTTTTCCCTTTTCTGAACCCGATTGAATCCCACAATTGGTCGTCGCCGAGCGGAAAACCTGCCCCGCGCCACGCGAGACAACCGCTCCAGAAACTCGCACTTGGCGGAGACGACGACTACGACACCGACAGCCAGGCGTGCCTATGCCGAGGTATGGTCGGGCTGAAGTTCGGGATCGCCGTGCGCAATGCCGGGGCGTATGCCAGCTCAGTGGCCAACGTTTATCTGGAGGAATCCAGAACCTTCCATGATGGCATCGCCAGCCCGGCCAGTCCTTCGCTCAGGAAATCCTAAACGAAAGTATTGGACGCACGTGCCGTTTGCACGATGGCTCACACGCGGCCACGGCCGGCATATTTCACGCGACGTGAGCAGACTGGAAGGGCGAAAGCCGTGGCCTGCTTTTGCTCGATTGCCACCAACGCGATGACGCAGCTTCCAACAATAGGAGTCGCCATCATGGCCGACCTTTCCGAAACCCCCACAGCCGAGCACACATTGCGCGTCGAAGCGCCCGCCGCGATCGAGGTCGACGTCTCCTCGCTGACGCCGGGAACGTCGCTGATCGTCGACTGGCACGGCAAGCCGGTGGTCGTGCGCAACCGCGCCGAAAAAGAGAGGAAGGACGGCGAGGCAGTCAGTCTCGCCGAGCTCAAGGATCCAATTGCCCGCAACGCCAACCTGCCGGCCGATGCGCCGGCAACCGACGCCAATCGAACTATGCCGGGCAAGGAAGCCTGGGTGGTGATGGTCCAGGTCTGCACCCATCTCGGCTGCATCCCGCATGGTCAGGAAGGCGATTTCGACGGCTGGTTCTGCCCCTGCCATGGTTCGCAATACGACACCGCGGGCCGCATCCGGAAGGGGCCGGCACCGAGAACATGGCGGTACCGGTGTTCCAATTCGTTTCCGACACCAAGATCCGTATCGGCTGAGGCGAGCGCATTTCGATGAGCGGCGACAAACACTCGACCTATACGCCCAAAACCAGAATCGAACGTTGGTTCGATGCCCGCCTGCCGCTGCCGCGGCTGGTGCACGACAGCTTCATTGTCTATCCGGTGCCGCGCAACCTGAACTATGCCTATACGTTCGGCGGCATTCTCACGATCATGCTGGTTTCACAGATCCTGACCGGCATCGTGCTGGCGATGCATTACGCTCCTGATACGGGGCTGGCCTTCAATTCAGTCGAGCAGATCATGCGCGACGTGAATTCGGGCTGGCTGCTGCGCTATCTCCATTCCAACGGCGCGTCGTTCTTCTTCATTGCCGTCTACCTCCACATCTGCCGCGGGCTCTACTATGGTTCGTACAAGGCGCCGCGTGAGCTGCTGTGGGTGCTCGGTTGCACCAACCTCCTGCTGATGATGGCGACGGCCTTCATGGGCTACGTGCTGCCTTGGGGACAGATGTCGTTCTGGGGCGCTACTGTCATCACCAGCTTCTTCACCGCCGTCCCACTGATCGGCGACTGGCTCCAGCAGCTTTTGCTCGGCGGGTTCGCGGTCGACAATCCGACGCTGAACCGCTTCTTTGCGCTGCATTACCTGCTGCCATTTGTGCTTGCGGGCGTGGTGACCTTGCATATCTGGGCGCTTCACGTCGTCGGCCAGAACAATCCGACCGGCATCGAGGTCAAATCGAAAACTGATGTCGTGGACTTCACGCCCTATGCCACCGTCAAAGATGCCTTCGGCATCCTCGTGTTCCTGTTCTTCTTCGCCTATTTCGTTTTCTACCTGCCGAACTACTTCGGCCATCCCGACAATAGCAGCATCGCCAATCCGCTGAAGACGCCGGCCCACATCGTCCCGGAATGGTACTTCCTGCCGTTTTACGCGATCCTGCGGGCCATCACCTTCAATATCGGGCCCATCGATTCCAAGCTCGGCGGCGTGCTCGCGATGTTCGGCTCGATCGCGGTGCTGTTCCTGGTGCCGTGGCTCGACACCTCGAAGGTGCGCTCGGCGGTCTATCGGCCCTGGTACAGGGTGCTCTTCTGGCTGTTCGTTGCCAATGCCCTCTTTCTCGGCTGGCTCGGCTCCCGGCCGGCGGAAGGCGCATACGTCGTCATGTCCCAACTGGCGACGCTTTACTATTTTGCGCTCTTCATCATCGCCATGCCGGTGCTCGGGCTGATCGAAAAGCCGCGACGGCTGCCGAATTCGATCACCGAAGCAGTTCTCGAAAAAGACAAGGCCAGCGGCAGAGGCCCGATCGCCGGGCCGGAGACCAAACATTGAACTTGGCATCGCGGGGATCGTTCATGAGCTGGTGGAACTCTCCTCTGGTCTACATCGTGTTGCTCGGCCTCGCCGGGATCGTCGTTTGGTCCCTCATCCCCAGACGCTTCGCCAATGCGAAGCTGGTCGTCCAACTCGGCTTTTTCCTCGCGATGTCGGCCATGGTTCTCGATCTGCGCGTCGTGCCATACGAGACCGCAGGGGACAACGAGACAACCGGAGGAGCGATCCTCATCGGCTCGGTCAAGCTGCTCTGGTGGGTTCACCTTGCCTGGGCGCTAATCGGATTTGTCCGTATCTACCTCGTCTTCGAGCGAAAGCCGCGCGAGGCACGTCTCCTGCAGGACGTCGTGGTCGGTGTCGTCTACGCTGGAATGTTCCTGTCGATCCTGGCGTTTGTCTTTGCAGTGCCGGTCGGAACGCTCATTGCCACGTCGGGCGTCTTTGCCGTCATCCTGGGACTGGCGCTCCAGAATACGCTTGGTGACGTATTTTCGGCGATCGCGCTTAACCTCGGCCGCCCTTACGTGCTTGGAAACTGGATCATTCTGGGCGACGGAACCGAAGGCCGCGTTGTCGAGACCAATTGGCGGTCGACCCAACTTCTGACCCCGACACACAATGTCGTGGCGCTGCCAAACAGCCTTCTCGCCAAGATCGGGGTAACAAATCTAAGCGGTCCGGACGAGAGCCATGGACTTGCCGTAACCGTCAAGGTGGCGCCAACGAAGACGCCGGCGATCATCGTAGAGCTCATGCGCACTGTCTTGCTGAGCTGCAATTCAATCCTCCAGGAGCCTTCGCCTTCGGTCACCATCAGAAGCCTGGATGCCGCTGCTATCGAGATCGAGTTGTTTTTTCGCGTCGCAAGTATCGACCAGCGAAGTGCCGCTCGGAACGAAATCTTCGATCTCATTTATCGCCATTCAAAGTCGACCGGCATGCTGCTGGCGGAGCCATTTTCGGGCTCGATTGCCATGACCAACCGGCCGGGCCACGAGATGGCGGCCTCCCAAGGCTTCACCCCGATCGAACTCATCAATTCCATACCGGTATTCTCGGCGCTAACGGATACCGAGCAGGAGTCGCTCGCCAAAGCGGCCTCGGTTCGCACCTATCATAAGGGCGAAATCATCGCACGACAGGGAGAGATGCTGCCGTCGCTCATGATCGTACGGACGGGAGTCATCGTCCGGCAAATTGGCGAGGGCGATGATCAACTGCAGGAGATCGGCCGGCTTGCACCTGGCGATTTCTTCGGCGAGACCGGCTTGCTCGCCGGCATTGGCGAGATGTCAAGTTTGCGGGCAATGACCCCCATCACGGTTTACGAGATAGACCAGAAAAACTTTGCGCCGCTGCTGCACGACAGGCCCGAAATGGCCGAAGATCTTGCCGCGATCCTGTCGATGAGGGTGTCGGCTCTTAATGAAAGCGGCATCGCCGGACAGCACCACGCGGGCTCCAAATTCGCGCTCCTCAAAGCCATTCAGACAGTCTTTCGCGCCGCTCCGTTCAAGCGCGTTCGAACACCTGGCTGATAAGGCATGCAGAAGGACAGAGATCCATGACCATCCGCCAAAGCGATATCACAGGCATCGATACACCCATCCAGCCGGCTCCGTGATTTTGCGGACGGACTGAAGATAAGGCGCGTATTGCCGTCCTCGAATCGCCTGATGATCGGGCCCTTCATCCTGTTCGACCATTTCGGCCCCGCTATGTTCGACGCAGGTCACGGTTTCGATATGGGACCGCATCCGCATATCGGCGTTGCGGCCGTGACCTACCTGATCGATGGCGAGATCGTCCATCGCGACAATTTGGGTAAAGTGCAGACCATCCGTCCTGGCGAGGCCAACTGGATGACGGCCGGGTCGGGCATCGTCCATTCCGAGCGCACGCCACCGGACGTTCTCCGACATGGTCTATGCCGAAATTGTGCTCACGAGCGGTGCGCGCTACCAGGTGAAACCCGAACACCGTGAGCGTGCGATCTACATCCTCGCCGGTGAGGTTGGAATTGTCGGCCAGCTCGGTACGTTTCATGAGGCCGAATTAGTAGCTCTGGCGCCCGGCGCTGAGATTGTGCTCCAGGCGCCTGCCTTCCATGCGGCGAGACTGATGCTGATAGGAGGTGAGCCCCTGGCCGAGCCACGTCATATCTTTTGGAACTTCGTCTCCTCTTCAGCCGAACGGATCGAGCAGGCAAAGGCGGATTGGCGCGAACGCCGCTTCCCCGGCGTGCCGGGAGAGCACGAGCTCATGCCTCTGCCAGATGGCAGCGTGTGAGGGATAAGGCAGCGGATGGTGACCTCAGCGCCGCGACAGCTTTACGCCGGGTGGCGCAGGCAGACCACTACGACATCAAGTAGAGATCGTTCATCGTTTCCTCATCGAGCAAACCGTCGAACCAGACGTCGAAGATTGTCTCGAGCAGGAACTCGTCGTTGCTTGCTTCGGAAAACAGCGTGAGGGACGCGTGCAACTTCTTCGCATCAACCTCACCGAAGACAGCGCGAGCGCTCAGGCCGGAGAGCCGCTGCAGGGTGCCAACGCATTCCCGATAACGGCCTCCAAGGATCGGAAATGAGAGATAGGCGCTGGCTTCGTCGAGCGATGTGATTGCATATGGCTCAGGCGCAGTACCGCTTCGCCTGGTGGCCAACCTTGGGAAGATGAACTCCATATAGGGAGTGCACATCATCCCTCGACGTAGAATGGCCAGCGCGTCGTCGTAGACCGGATCCTGTGCGCTGACGAACCTCTGCAAATCATACTCGTCAGGCATTTGGATATATCCTTGGGAAACCCTCAACATTGGTGCCCTGACTAGCCGTCGACGACATCAGCATAGTCCGGGTGCTTGGCGAAAAAGCGGCTCATGAAGGGACATTTCAAGATCGCTTTACGGCCGGTTTTGCGGAGCAGTTCGAAGGTCCCTTGGGCCAATCGCGACGCGATCCCTTGTCCGGAAAATTCCGACGGGACTTCGGTGTGTATCAGCGCGACCATCCCGCCCTCGAGCCGATAATAGGCCGCCGCAAACATATCGCCGGCGATCGGCAGCTCGAAACGGCGCTGTTGGACGTTTTCAACGACTTGTGCATCCATCTCCATCTCTCGATTGTATGTCACGTCTGTCACCGGAGGGAGATTGGTCGGCCGCTATCGCATCGCCGGCAATCGCAGGGTGACGGTCGTGCCTGCCCCGAGCGTGCTCTGAAGGGCGATGCTTCCGCCTGACTGCTCGACAAAGCGCTTCACCATCGGCAAACCGACGCCGCCGAGGCCTTCGCTTTTGGTGGTGAAGAACGGATCGAAGGCGCAGACCATCGTCTCGCTGGTCATCCCGACACCGTTGTCCGCGACACGGATATCTACCTGACCGGCGGTAGAGCTTTCAGAGGCCAAGCCGGCATCGATCGAGATGAAACCGCCGTCAGGCATTGCATCGCGCGCGTTGAACAGAAGATTCAGAACCGCATTTTGCAATCCAAAGCGGTCGCATCTCACCAAAGGCAGGTCGGACCCAACCCGAAGCTCAAGACCGAAATTGGCATCCAAGGCGCTCCGCACGAGGGTTTCGATCTCAGCCAGGCAAGCACCTACGTTTGTGCATTCGATTTCCGCGTGGCTCTCTCGGGCCAGGCTGATGGTTTGCCGGACAAGGTCCCCAGCCCGTTCCAAAGCCGTTTTGGCGCCGGCAATTACAGGCCCAAGCGCCGGAGCCGCTTGGATGCTCGGATCGCGGGCCAGGTGGTTCAACGCCGACGACGCGACCTGAATGAGATTGCCCAGGTCATGGACGATGCCGGCCGTCGACATTTGCACGGACATACTACTTCCAGAACCATCGGACGGGCTGTCGAAGACATCTCCTTTTATGTCCTGACGAAACATTTCATGCCCCCGCTTGGCTCAGTCGACACTCATTTGCTTCAATACGCTATAATTTACGGCATTTATTGTCCATTATATCTAAGAAGACTCCGATACATACTTTTGTATATCCAAACGATAGACCAAGCTCTATTGATAGCCGATCCCGCTGATGTAGTTGGCAAGCAGCCGTTCCTGCAGTTCCTCTTGTTTGAAAAGCGCCTTCATCGCATCACGGATATCGAGGACGCCTAGCGGTTTCGAGTCAGCCCCGAGCACCGGCACATTCTGCAGGCCTTGCGCGGCCATGGTCTGCCAGACTGAATGAAGATCATCATCGGGACCACAGGACACGATGGACCGGCTCATCAATGCCGCAATCGGCGCCTCTGTTGGCCCTGAATTCGCCAGATGGCGGACAAGGTCGGACTTGCTCAGCACGCCTGCCGCCTCCCCACTGCCGTGGCACACCACGACCAGGCCTATTGCGGGCCTGGAAAGTGAGAGTGCCGCACTGCGGAGTGGAGCGTCGACATCGACCACCATGAGACGGGCCGATATTACTGGATGCAGACTGTCAATTCGCATGACGCCCTCCTGAGAGCGCCTCTCGGCCGCGGCCGGGAGGCTGGGATCGGTTACAGTGTCGGTCGCCGAGCTCGGCGCCTTCGCCCGGCCGGTCAGAATGGCGCACAAACAAGCGCCATTCTGACCCATTCCAAAGATTAGCTCAGTGCTGCTTTGCTCAGGCCAAACTTCGCATCGCCCGAGCCCGGGACGGGTTTGAAGCCGATGTTCAGACGGTTCCAAGAGTTGACCGCCATGACAACGAAGGTCAGATCGGAGATTTCCTTCTCGGAAAGCTGCGACCTGACCCGATCGTAGATCTCGTCCGGGACACCCTGCTCGGGCAGCTTGGTCAAGACTTCCGTCCATGCCAAGGCTGCGCGCTCGCGAGGAACGAACAAGGTCGAATCCCGCCAGGCTGCCAGGTGGTAAAGGCGCAGTTCGCGCTCGCCATGGATCTTCGCCTGTTTGACGTGCATATCGAGGCAGAAGGTGCACCCGTTCAGCTGCGCGGCTCGGACTGCAACAAGGTCGCGGATCGGTTCTTCGATCGACCCCTCTCGCGTCGCACCAAGAAATTCAATAAATTTCTTCAGAAGTTCCGGCGACTGCTCGGCATAACTCGCGCGTTGGGCGACGGCTTTTCCTTTCGGAGCGACCGGTGACGCTGCAATATTCATTACTTGTCTCCTTGAGGTGTTTGCAATCCATTTGCAGCGTAAGGATGACCGGTGAGCCAAACTGTTGCTATCGTTCCGATGATATGTATTGCCACTCGATTGGATTGGGGCGCCTAAACCGAAGTATAGGAGGTGGAAATTGGCACCTGACCGCTGCCCTCGGCAATTCGCTTTGGCGCAGGCATGCGACGGGCGCACAGCGTTTGGGTCACTTGAAGGGCGAGGCTGAACCGACCGGTGTCGATAGAACCTGGATCGAAACTGCGTTCACTCTTCGAAGGGAGCGTTCATCACAAGATCAACTGCCGAAGTCGCCTTGTAGCCTGAAACAAAGCGCTGGCCGAAGTCCCGGGCAAAGTTGTCGTAGGTGGTTTCCGGCCTGACCTCGGCGATATGGCAAAAGCATCGCGTCATCCGTCGCTTCATTTGGAGGCGTGGAAACTCACCGATGATCTTTGCAATCTCGGCTGACGAAATGAGGCTGTATTGCAAGCCGACGACATCGAGACAGATGCCGGCTGTGCAAAGCGCCACCTCAGCCTCCTTGTAGAGGCCGATTGACGGCGTCGAGTTGAGGGCGACGCTGTCCCAGATCAATTGGGCGCGCCGCTCGTCGAAGCCGCCCTCCCGAACGAAGGTGCGGGCAAGATCGGCGCCTTCCACTTCGAAACGGCGCGGCCCGGCGAAGTCCTCATTGAGCGTGACGTCATGCAACAGGGTTGCAACGGCAACAACCTCCGCGTCGTGCTGGATATTCTGAATCTGTCCGATCCGGGCCGCGAAAAGCCAGGATCGGACCACGTGGTTGAACAGGTAGGGTTCACATCGCTGGCGGGCATGTTCGATCGCTCGGCCAACAAGCGGAGTATCGGGGACCAAAATCCCCGCAAGTGTGCGGATGGCGATCGAATTCATGTCACTGACCGTCCCTTCGCGTACGCCCCGATGGTCCCGGGGGCTACGATTTCATTTCGCGTTCGTCGTAAGTTCCGTCTCGCTGGTGTCGACGACGAAAATAGCAAGCAGACGAGCGCCTTCCGTCTTGCTGGCGTTTTCGCTGACGGCATGACGGTCGCCAGGGAATTCCGAGAAACTCTCGCCGGCGCGATAAGTCTTCACCGGCCCGTCGTTGACCTGGCTTCGGATCGCCCCCTCCAGGACCGTGGCATAGATGAACGCGGATTTGGGATGGGTATGGGCCGGCGACGTACCCCCAGGCGCGTACTCGACGAGCACGGCTTTCATGCTCTTGCCGGGCACGTTTGGAAGAGCCTGGTCGTAGACAAGCTTTACGCTGGCGGCGTCATTGGCCATTGCTGCGGTGACGGAAGCGGAGGTGAGCGCGGCGCAGAGAAGTGTTTTGATCATGTCTGGTCTCCTTGTGGTGCGAATGGCGGGCCTATCCGATGATTACTTACTTCGGTGGTGTGTATCGGCTGAGCCAATCATCGAAACGCACGGCGCCGATGCGCGCGTTCTCGCCGGGCACCAGCGTTCGATCGTCGATTGCCACTTGGCCGTAGTAGAGCGCGCCGGGGTCCGGGACGACTTTGCGCGGGTCGTTGGTGGCCTTCAGGAAGCGCTCGACAAGTTCGCTCATGCGAACACGCTCCGGGCCGGCAATTTCGATCATGCCGTTCAACGGCGCGGCAAGCGCGACGTCCGCCATCGCATCGGCAACATTATCAGCCGCCATGGGTTGGAAGTAGGCCGGCGACATATGAATGGTATCCCCGACGGCGCCCGTGTTTGCGATGGCGGCGGTGAATTCGAAGAATTGAGTGGCGTGAACGATGGTGTAGGGAATTCCGGACTCCCTGATCAGCTTTTCCTGAAGCAACTTGCCGCGGAAATAACCCATGCCCTGCAGCCGGTCGGTACCGACGACCGACAGCGCCACGTGATGACGGACGCCGGCGGCCGTTTCGGCGGCAAAAAGATTACGCCCGGATGCCTCGAAGAACTCCAGGGCAGCCTTTTCCTCGAACGACGGCGAGTTCGCGAGGTCGACGACGACCTGCGCACCGGCAAGCGCGGCCGCCAGACCCTCTCCCGTAACGGTATTGACGCCCGAATTCGGCGACGCCGCAAGCACGTCGTGTCCTTTGTTTCGCAGTCTCTCCACGGTCTTTGAACCGATCAGCCCGGTTCCGCCGATGACGACGATCTTCATGTCTGGTCTCCTGGTGTTGCGTGTCTATTTTTCGTTGCTCGATCGGATGCTGGGCGTTTCCGGCCTGCTACTGACTGACCGATGCAGCAGCATCCTCGATGAGTGACGTGACCTCGTCGGGATGCGAAACCATGAGCGCATGGGACGCACCCTCGATGACGACGGTCTTTACCGCATGCGCACGCTTGGCCATGAAGCTCATGACGGCTGCCGGGATGTTCCGGTCATCCGAGCCGTAGATCATGTAGGACGGCAGCGTCTTCCATGAGGCGACGCCCGAGGCTTCAGCCAGAGCCGCCTGCGCAACAGGGCGTTGAGTGGCAGCCATCAGCAAAGTCTGCTCTTGCGGAACGTCGGCGGCGAACTGGGCGCGGAACTTGGCCGGCTCGATGAAGAGGTCTTGTCCGCCGTCCGGCAACGCGACTGGAGCAAGCGCGCTCCCCAAGGTGCTGCCGGGAAACATGCTGGACAACGTAAGGCTCGATTCGCCGGTATCCGGCGCGAAACCTGCCACGTAGACCAATGCCTTCACATTGGGATTGCCATTGGCGGCCTCGGTGATGACAGGCCCGCCGTAGGAATGCCCCACCAGCACGACCGGCCCGGAAACCGACCGGACGATGGCTGAGACTGCTTTCGCATCGCTGGCAACGCCGCGGAGCGGATTAGCTGCGGCTATCGCTACATAACCGTCTTTGCTGAGCTTGGTGATGACTGCATCCCAGCTCGACGATTCCGCGAAGGCGCCGTGCACCAGTACGATCGTCGGCTTGGGCTGAGAATTCGCGGCCTGCGCCATCCCGCCGCCCGACGCGGCAAGCGCTGCGGTGAGGGCCAGGACTCGAGTTATGTTTCGCATTTGCTTTCTCCCGTGTGGCCTGTGGTGACCAATGCTCAGGAGAATGCGCCGACGCGGCCCGCCAACCTATTGTGCGGAAGGGTCTGTCATACAATGCCAAGGTGCAGGGTAGGTCACCAGGGAGATCAGGTGCCCTGCAGCATGATTGAGGTATCTATGCGGGGTGTGCATTGGCGGCGGTCGCCGGAACAGACACTGAGGGCGCGCGGCCAGAGAGTTGTGTTTGCAAGACGCCGCTGCCGCCGTGGCGAGAGCCTGGCGCGGTCGATCCGTTGAGCGCTGGTGAGCCGGCCGGATCGAACACGGCGGCAAAGCCTCCTCTCGTCAACGACATAGTTCCTGGCCTTCGGCCCGCATCGCCAAATGCCTTGGTATGGGTCAAACAGCCGGACCGGCGTTATTCGCCAGTCTATTGGCGCGACATCGCAGTCGTGGCTCAGAGCACTGCCATCCCGCCGTCGACCCGCAGATTGATGCCCGTGACGAAACTGCTCGCGTCCGAGGCAAGGAACAGGGCGGCTTTTGCCAGCTCTTCCGGCTGCCCCATCCGGCCCAGGGGTATTGCCTCCGCCATCGCCTTTTCAAACAGCCCGCGCTGCTCAAACGGTACGCCTAGCTTATCGAGAATAGCCGTATCCACCGGACCTGGGCTGAGCACGTTGACCCGGATGCCGCGAGACTTCAGTTCGATCGCCCAACCGCGCGCAAAGGCATTTATGGCCGCCTTCGAGCCCGCGTAAACAGCATGACCGTCCAGAACCTTCTCGCTGGCCAGCGAGCCTGTGAGGATGATTGCGCCGCCATTCCGCATGACCGGAGTCAGCTTCTGGACGCCGAAGAAGACGCCTCGCGTATTGACGGCAAATTGCGCATCATATTCTGCCTCGGAGACGTCGGCCGAGTGCGTGATGGTGTTTATGCCGGCGTTCGCCATATAGATGTCGAGCGCCCCGAACCTCTGGCGGATCTGTTGCGCTACCTCGTCATGGTGCGACACGTCGGCCACATTTCCCTGAATGCCCAGCGCGCCTGCCCCGATCTGTGCGACCGCTTCCTCGACCGCCTGCCGCCGGCGGCCGGTAATGACGACTTGCGCGCCCTCGGCCGCAAAGATTTTTGCAGCCGATAGTCCGATCCCGCTGTTTCCGCCGGTGACCACCGCGATCTTGCCCGAGAGTGCGCCCATTTCGTTCCTGCCTTCGAAAAATAGTGCCGGTGCTGCTGCGATAGTCGCAACTGCTGGCCAAGAAAATTTCACGCCGAATTGAGACCGCCAAAATGAGCGGCAATCGCAAACGGCTACCGATTGATAAACTCCGGGCGCTTAGCCAGTTTGACGTCTTGCAGAGCGCTTTGGCCTTCAAGGCAGAACAAGCGCGCGGCGGCGACCCCCGACAGCGCGACGTAGTGTCGAACGCCGGCGATCGCCTCCGCGCTGCACAGGCGCAGTTGCCCGAGCGGCAGCCGTGGCGCAGCATATGTTTCGCGCCTCTGCCAGCGCTCCAGCTCGATGGCGCAGTGGTTCGGTTCCACAATCCGGGACATGAGCCGACAGAACCAGCATTCAGGCCACCGCTCGGCTATGCGAGCGCACAAGGTTTGACCTGGCGCGCCACCCGAAATGCGGTTCAGGGCGCGCGAAATATTGCCAAAGGTGGTCATCGGCGGCTCCAAGGAATTGCGGACAACATGCGGTCGTGACTGAGGGCGTGCTATCCTTTGATGAAGGCGAGCAGATCAGCATTGACCTGATCTTGGTGCGTGGCCGTGATCCCGTGGGGCGCGCCGGGGTAATAGATATCCTTTGCGCCTTTGATCAATCGGGCCGACTTGACTGCCGAGTCCTTGACGGGGACGATCTGATCGTCTTCGCCATGCAGGACGAGGGTTGGTACGTCGAACTTCTTGAGGTCCTCGGTAAAATCGGTCTCGGAGAACGCCTTGACGCTTTCGTACGCGTTCACGAGACCCGCCTGCATGCTCCAGAGCCAGAACTGATCCAGAGTCCCCTGGGAAACCTTGGCGCCCGGCCTGTTCGCGCCATAAAACAACGGTGCGAGGTCCCGGTAGTACTGCGAACGATCCTTGACGAGGCCAGCCCTTATGCCGTCGAATACCTCGATTGGCAGACCTTCCGGATTGGCCGGCGTTTTCACCATGATCGGCGGAACAGCGGCGATAAGAACAGCCTTGGCCACCCGCTTCGTCCCGTGCCGTCCGATATAGCGAGCAACCTCGCCTCCTCCGGTGGAATGGCCGACCAGCGTGGCGTCCCGGAGATCCAGCGCCTCGATCACGGCTGCAAGATCGTCCGCATAGCCGTTCATGTCGTTGCCGGACGTGGCCTGGCTCGATCGGCCATGGCCGCGCCGGTCATGCGCAACGACGCGAAAGCCGTTATGGGCAAGAAAGAGCATCTGGCCGTCCCAGGCGTCGGAATTCAGCGGCCAGCCGTGCGAGAACGTGACGACAGGACCCTTGCCCCAATCCTTGTAGTAGATTTCGGTGCCATCCTTGGTCGTGATGGTGCTCATCGTCTTGGTTCCTTTGATTGAGGGGGAAGAGGGAAGGTTTTGTTTTCGGCTCGTTGCCGAAGCAGCGCGGGGCAGTCCGGCGGCAACCGTAGAGATCAGGCCTGCCAACAAGACATCGCGGCGAGATCCGCCGACGGAGAAAAGTCCGTCTTTGTTCATCATGTCCATCCATGTGCTTTGAACATCCTGCTCACCATCACGACCGTCGAGTCGGCATGTGCGGTCGCGTTCGGGGAGGAGCGAGCGAGGAGCGGTAGAAACGCGACGGTCGTGATGGCTTGCGAGGAACAGGATGCACCGATCCGGGCCGCGAACCTACTCTACGGAAGCATCTGTCATACGATGCCAAAGTGCAGGGCAGGCACGCCGAAGATAGGGCCGGGCTAAGGCAAGCTCTTATAGACACACGTCAATTTAGGCTTGGGTAGCGGCGCGGGGACCGACGCGGCATGGCCGGCGTCAGTTGCTGATGCATGAAATGTTGCGAGTTTGTCGGTCAGACTGGCGCCGCCAAAGAGCGCCGCTAAGTGGTAACCGATGTTTGGCGCGGGCCTTGCCGCGAAACACCCAACAGGACCACCGATGTACATCAGGATCACCCGCAGCAGCACGAGCGTACCAGAGGCAGGAAGGCCTGGGCGCGCTGAGAAAGCACCTGAAATGGCCGGGCGCGCCGGGCGATCCTATTGGATGGGGCATGGATCGGCTTGTGCCAAATTCTAGACCTCGCGCATCGGCGCGGGCAGCGTTTCCCACGCCCGGATCAGCTCACCGATGGAAGCGGCTTCCATCTTGCGCATGACATTGCCGCGGTGAAGCTTGACCGTCACTTCACTGATGCCGAGGTCGAAGGCGATCTGCTTGTTGAGGCGTCCGCGCGCCACTTCACGCAGGACCTCGCGCTCGCGCGGCGTCAGCGTCTCGACGCGCTCGATATTGCGCTTGACGATCACGGCATCCGCCCGCCGCTTGGCATCCACCGCAATGCCGGCGATCACAGCGTCAAGCAGCGTCTGATCCCGCACCGGTTTGGTGAGAAAGTCCACGGCGCCGGCCTTCATCGCCTGGACAGTCATCGGGATGTCGCCATGCCCGGTCAGGAAGATGATGGGTTTGGGGTTGCCGTTTTTCGCAAGATGGTGCTGCAGATCGAGACCGCTCGTCCCCGGCATGCGCACGTCGAGGATTAAGCAGCCGGGGCTCTCCAACACGTCGGCGTCAAGCAATTCACGGGTTGAGGTAAAGCACACCGGCAGGAAACCCGCCGACAGGATCAATTCAGACAGCGCCTCCCGAACAGAGGCATCATCATCGACAATAATGACCAGCGGCTGCTCGGCTTCAGCCCTTCGCTGCTGTGATGATGGCGCCGATCTCGGTAAGGGCAATTGGTCAACTCTCATGTTTAGCCTCCGTTTCTGGGTTGCGTAAAGCGTCGCCGATCGCCGCAAGCAGTGCCTGGCCATCGAACGGCTTGCGGAAAAGCCCGCCAATGCCCTTGGCGCGGTGCTGATCCACTATCTCGTGGCGGCCGGTGATCAGGAACACAGGCAGGTCCGGACGCGCCTTCTTGACCAAGTCGCGAAGTTCAAAGCCGTCCATGCCGGGCATCCCGATGTCGGTGATAAGCATGTCCAATCCAGACAGGCCGCTGACCAGCAACGCCCCCGCCGACGAGAAGCTGCGGGCCACATAGCCGGCGGACTCCAGAAGGTCCTCCAGCGACTCGAGCAGTCTTGGGTCATCGTCGACAATCGCCACGACAGGCCTCCGCTTGCTCACCCTCAGCTCCCCCCTGCCCTGCGCGAGTGCGTGATCGGTATTCCCAATCGCTCGGCGATGCGCACTAGGTCGGCGAGCGACGCCGCGACCATCTTCTGCATGACGTTCCTTCTATGAATTTCCAGCGTAACTTCGCTGATCCCCAGTTCAGCGGCGGCCTGCTTGTTGAGCAAGCCGCTGACCACCAGCGGCAGCACCTCACGTTCGCGCGGCGTCAGCTCGAGATAACGTTGCTTCAACACGCCCAGCTCGGCGCGCTCCGATCGCTGTACCCGATCCTGGGCAATCGCCGCATGGATTGCGGCCATGAGGTCTGCATCGCTGAAGGGCTTAGTCAGGAAATCCACGGCGCCGTGCTTGATCGCACGCACCGAGGACGGGATATCGCCATGTCCCGTCAGGAAAACGATCGGCGGATGATCGCCCTCGGCAATCTGCCGCTGCAGATCGAGGCCGTTAATATCCGGCAACTCGATATCGAGGATGAGGCAGGCAGAGACGTCCGGCTTGTCAGCGCGGATATAATCGCCCGCCGATCCGAACGCTACGGCACGCATGCCATGTGCGGCCAGCAGCTCACTGAGCGCCTCCCGGATGCGTTCATCGTCATCTACGATGAAGACAATTTGGCCGTCCGTCGTCATGACGCCGCTTTCGCTTCAATCGGCAACGTGAAGATAAACGTCGCTCCACGTGGTTCGTTCTTCTCGACCCATAAACGCCCGCTGTGCGACTCGATGATCGAACGGCAGATCGCCAGTCCCATGCCCATCCCTTGCTCTTTCGTGGTAAAGAACGGTTCGAATATCCGGTCGGGAAACTCGACGCCCCGGCCGCGATCTCTGACTTCGGTCTGGACAACATCCCCGATATGGCGCACGCGGATGCTGATAACTCCGTCATCCGCACCAGAGTCCATCGCCTCCATGCCGTTGCGGATGAGATTGACCAGAACCTGCTGGATTTGGACGCGATCGAACGCGACTAGCGGAATGTCGCTTCCGACATCAACGCTGATGCGAACGCCCCGCCGCATCGCTTCCTCGGTCACGAGGTCGCGTGCCTCTGCGATGACACTGCTGAGCGTCGCATTGGTCCTCGTCTCGGTGGATTGCTTGAACAGCGCGCGAATGCGGCCGACGACGTCCGCCGCCGAATTGGCGTCCCGTATAATGCGCTCGGCCGTAATCTTCGCGCGTTCGACGTTCGGCGGGACGGCGCCCAGCCAACGGTGGCATGCATGGGAATTGGCGACGATCGCGGCCAGCGGCTGATTCACCTCGTGCGCGATCGAAGCGGAAAGCTCGGCGAGACTTGCAGCCTGAGTGGCTTGCGCGAGTTTGTCGGAGGCTTGTCGCAGCGCTTCCCGCGCGCGCACCTCTTCGTCGATGTCGAGGGAAACTCCGTACCATTGCACAACCGCCCCGTCTTCATCACGCCGCGGCTCGACCCTGCACTCCGCCCAGCGATAGCCATCTGTTTCGCGCCAGCGAAACCGCATCGCGGAACCGCCGCCTGTTTCGAAACAGCTCAGCAACGTGCGCAGCACCTCGGGAGCATCTTCGGGATGAACCAGTTCTTGCAGCAATTCCTCGATGCGCGGCTCTCCGAGTGTTTCGAAATTGGCGATGACGGCGCGGAAATGGTCCTGGTACCGCTTGTTGAAGTAGACCGGCCCGCCGGTCGGCACCGCGCTCCAAATGCGGACCGGCACAGCGTCGATCATCTGCTGAAGCTGCAATTCGCTCCGCCGCAGCGCCTCTTCGGCTTGCATCTGATCGTCTATGTCGTGACAGAGGCCGTACCACTGCACGATCAGGCCAGCGTGATCGCGCATCGGCTCTGCCCGGCTCGACATCCAGTGATAGACGCCATCGGCGCGGCGCAGGCGATACCTCATGGAGAAGCGCTCGCCGGTAGCAAGGCAGTGACTGAGCGTATCGCCGAATGCTGCTGCGTCGTCCGGATGGACGGTGGCCGCTATCATCGCCGCCAGCCGGCCGATGCCCTGTTTGTCCAAATCCGTTACGTCAAGGCCGAGAAAGTCGACCATTCGCTTGTTGAAAAAGGTCGGCTCGCCGTCCGGCGTCAGGCGCCAAACGTGGCTCGGAACCATGTCGACAAGCTGCGAGAGCTCCCGCTCCCGGTCGCGCAATGCCTCCTGCGCGCGCACCTCATCGTCGATGTCGATGCTGGCCGTGTACCATTGGACGATCGCTCCACTCTGGTTCCGCAGCGGCTCGGCGCGGCCCTCCCTCCAGCGGTACACGCCGTCCGCGCGACGCAGGCGATACCTTATGGGATAGGGTTCGCCGGTGGCGAGCGAGCGGCTGAGCCATTCTCTCATCCTGGGTCCATCGTCGGGATGGACGGCTGCCGCGACTACGGTCGCCAGGCGGCTCGTGCCCGGCTTGTCCCAGCCCGCGATGTCGTTGAGGCCGATATAGTCTGTCGTGCGCTTGCTGAAGAAGGTTGGTTCGCCGTTGGGCGCCATACGGGCGATGTGAGCGGGGATCATTTCGACCAGCAACGAGAGTTCTCGCTCCCGCTCCCGCAAGGTCTCCACACTTTGGCGCAAAGTGAGCACCGCCGCCTGATGCTGCCTGGAAATGGCGGCCACGACGAGCGCCGAAAATGCAGAGATGGCCAGAAAAAGCTGCAGCATGATCTGGTTGTGCTTCTGGGACTCGGGATCGCCGGCAAATTGGCTGGCGCCGGATATCGTGAATACCGCCGTGATCAGAGCAAGAACGGTCAATGCTACGGCGGCGCCTCGGAACTCAAAGCGCACCGCGGCCCAAAGAAGAGGCGGCATGATGATGTAGGCGAAGGGCAGATAGCCGCTCAAGGAAAGGGCGGCGATACCAAGAAAGATCAGCCCCAGGACGCAAGCTTCCATCCACCGCGCCGCCGAGAGCTGCGCCTTGCCGCGCCAGTTCTGGAACACGACCAGCGCCAGTGGCGCTACGATCAGGACTCCCGTCGCGTCTCCGATCCACCACAGCGGCCAAGCCGTCGCAAAGGTTTGCGATTGTATGCCAAACCACGCAAGCGCCGCACTTCCCACCGTCGCGCTTGCAACTGGCGCAACTCCAGCGGCCAGTGCGACGAATGCGAGAACGTCCCGCAACGTTTCCAGCCGAACTGCGCGCTTGCAGGTCTGGTTCACAAGCCATGCGCCGGCCACCGCTTCAAGAGCGTTGCCGGCAAAGATCAGGAAGGCCGCGGGCAGCGGAGTGTGGAACCACAAGAAGTTGCTGAACAGTTCTGCCACACAGGCCCCCAGCACCCACCACGGCCAGCTATACCTGGAGGCGAAGACAAGCGTAGCGATGAAAAGCCCGCTCGGAGGCCAAATGGAAATCCCTGTTCCAGGTATGATTGCGAGCGACTGGGCGAAGCCGCAGCCCAGGACATAGGCCGTAATAAAAAGCCCCAGATGCAAGAATTGGGGACGGTGCGACCAGGCGCGCGACAACCCGCCTCTTTCAAGATCGCTGATCAGGTTGCTGCGAATCAGGCCCGGTTCATTCGTCGCGAAAGGTCGGCCACTTCCCGGTCCGGATCGGTCCAAGTCATGCGTTAACGCGTGCGTTGCGCTGGAATCGGTCTCGCCAAGTGAGTTGGGCGCTATCGTCATCGGGTGCCCCTGACGGACAAACAAACTCTGGAGATTGTCGGTGCTTCGTGTAGCACTTGCTCTTGATAGCTGGACTGGGCTGACGGACTCACGTCGCCACCCTAATCCCGCCACGCCCCAACCGCACCTCATGGAAATCCATGCATTGCACGGGGCGGCGGCGCCCCTTCACCGAGAGCCGAAAAAACCAAGCGCTTACTGAGCGCCGCCAGTTATTGCGCAGCTTTCGCTTCAACCGGGAGGGTGAAGATGAATGTCGCCCCACGCGGCACGCTATTCTCCGCCCAAAGGCGTCCGCCGTGAGACTCGATGATCGAACGGGAGATCGCGAGCCCCATGCCCATTCCGTTCCCTTTCGTTGTAAAGAACGGCTCGAATATCTTGTTGGGACGTTCGATACCCGGGCCTCGGTCGCGGACCTCGGTCTGGATCGTGTCCTCTATCCGGCGCACGCGCATTCCGAGAACCTTGTCGCCCGCCGTGGTGTCCATCGCCTCCATGCCGTTGCGAATGAGGTTGACCAGGACCTGCTGAATCTGGACGCGATCGAACGCAACCAGCGGAAGGTTGCTTTCGACGTCGATGTCCATGCGAACGCGACGCCGCATGGCTTCCTCGGCCATAAGATCACGTGCTTCGGCAACGACGCTGGGGATCGGTGTGCTGGTTCTCATTTCAAGCGAAGGTCTGAACAAGGCACGGATGCGGCTGACGACATCCGCCGCCGAGTTGGCATCGCGGATGATACGCTCGGCCGTGATCTTCGCGCGCTCGACGTTCGGGGGCTCGGCGGACAGCCAACGGTGGCATGCGTTGGAGTTGGCGACGATGGCGGCCAGCGGCTGGTTCACCTCATGAGCGATGGATGCGGAGAGTTCGGCAAGGCTCGCCGCCTGGCTCGCACGCGCAAGTCTCTCTTGTGCCAGCCGAAGCTCCTCTTGTGTCCGCATCTCATTTTCGATGTCGAGGCAGATAACGTTCCACTGCACGATGGCGCCTTCAGCGTTGCGCATCGGCGCGGCGCGCGTCTCGACCCAGCGATATTCACCATCGAAGCGCCGCAGACGGTGCCGTCGCGCATACGGCTCGCCTGTGGACAGACAATCGGCATATCTCTCTTTGACACCTGTCAGGTCGTCGGGATGAACACCGGCGTCGAGTGTGCCAGCCAGCCGGGACTTTCCCGCTTCGTCCAATTCCTCAAGATTGTATCCGAGGAATTCGCGGAGCTGCTGGCTGCGATATATCGGTTCGCCATCCGGCGCGGCGCAATCGATCATTGCCGGCAGCGTTTCAACGAGCTGCCAGAGAGCCCGTTCTCTCTCGCGCAGCGCCTCTTCGACGCGCAGCTGATCGTCGATGTCGTGCGTAAGGCCGTACCATTGGACGATGCGTCCACCCTGGTCCCGCAGCGGCTCCGCGCGGCCCTCCATCCAACGATAAACGCCATCGGCACGGCGCAGGCGATACTTCATGAAGAATCGCTCGCCGGTGGCAAAGCAGCTGTCGAGTGCTTCCCTCAGGCTGGCTGCATCGTCGGGATGGACGACGGTGGCAATGAAGGCCGCCAGCCGGCTCGTGTCCGGCTTTTCCGCGTCCGCTATGTCCAGGCCGAGAAAATCTATCAGGCGCTTGTTGAAGAAGGTCGGCTCACCGTTGGGAGACAGCCGCCAGAGGTAGCTCGGAACCATGTTGACGAGTTGCGAGAGCTCTCGTTCCCGGTCGTGCAACGCGGCTTGCGTGGTCACCAGGTCATGGATGTCGACGCTCACGCCGTACCATTGGAGAATGCTGCCATCTTCGTCGCGCAGCGGCTCGGCGCGAGTCTCGGTCCAGCGATAGCCGCCGTCAGCCCGCCTCTGGCGATATCTCTGAACGTAAGGCACGCCCGTTGCGAATGAATGGCGGATCGCCTGCCGTGCGGTGTCGATATCGTCTGGATGGATCACGCTCAGCGACGGCGAGCCGTCCGGGGCGGTGATGTCGTGGAGCGTGGCCCCGGTTACATCGGTGAACCGTTTGTTGACGTAGGAAGGCGTCCCTTCCCGTGTCGTACTCCAGATCAAAGCGGGCACGGTGTCGATCAGCTGCTGGAGGCGCCGCTCACTTTTGCGCAACGCCGCCTGCGCGCGCACCTCATCGTCGATGTCAAGAGAAACCCCGTACCACTGCACGACCGTTCCGTCGTCATCGCGCCGCGGCTCGACCCTGCACTCAGCCCAGCGATAGGTGCCGTCCTTTTCGCGCCAGCGAAACCGCATCGCGGAGCCGCCGCCAGTTTCGAAACAGGTCAACAACGTGCGCTGCACCTCGGGCGCATCTTCGGGATGAATCACCTCGTGCAGCAACGTTTCGATGCCCGGCTCGCCGAGCACATCAAAGTTCGCGATAACGGAGCGGAAATGGTCCTGGTATCGCTTGTTGAAGTAGACCGGCCCGCCGGTCGGCATCACACTCCAGATGCGGACCGGCACCGCGTCGCTCATGTGCTGAAGTTGCTGCTCGCTCTGCCGCAACGCCGCTTCGGCGTGCATCTGATCGTCTATGTCGTGACAGAGGCCGTACCACTGGACGATGCGGCCAGCGTCATCGCGCATCGGCTCCGCCCGGCTCGACATCCAGCGATAGCCGCCATCGGCACGGCGCAGGCGATAGCGCATCGCGAAGCTCGCACCGGTAGCGAAGCAACCACGGAGTGCATCGCCGAATGCTGCCGCGTCGTCCGGATGAACGGCGGCCTGTATCATCACCGCCAGCCGGCTCATGCCCGGTCGGTCCAGATCCGCTACATCGAGGCCGAGAAAGTCGACCATGCGCCCATTGAAGAAGATCGGCTCGCCGTCGGGATCGAGCCGCCAGATGTGACTCGGGACCATATCCACGAGCTGCGAGAGTTCCCGCTCCCGGTCACGCAATGCTGACTCGGCCCGCTTCTGGTCCTCAATGTCTATTGTCGTGCCGTACCATTGAACGATGCGCCCCTGGCTATCGCGAAATGGTCGTACTGAGCTTCGAAACCAGCGATAGACGCCATCGGCGCGCCGCAGGCGATGCTCGGTATCATAGGGATCGCCGGTTTCGAGGCAATGCCGCCATCTGGCGGCTACAGGATCATAATCGTCGGGATGGACGGCTCGACGCCAGCCGAAATCATCGTCGTCTTCGGAAGTGTTGAGATCCTCATGCATGTTGCCGAGGAACGCCAGCGTGTTTGGGCTGACATAGGTGAATCTTCCGGCGGCATCGGCTGCCCACGCGTGGCCGGGCATGCTCTCGATGATTTGCAGCGCAAGCGTTGCTTCGGGGTCGATTTCGCCAAGTGAGTTGGACGCTGATGTCATTGGCTTCTCCTGTCGGACAAAAAAGCCTGGGGACGGTCAGCGCTTGATATAGCACTTGTTTTCAATATCTGGACAGGCGAACTCACCGCCTAAATCTAGTTCCGCCATGCCTCGGCTGCATCTCATGGAAATCCATGCATTGCGCGGAGATATCGCCGCTACGGGGACCCTAACGATGGCCTCGCGCGAGGAGCGACGCGGATCGATGCATCAACACCTACCACTGGGAATACGAGCCGGACAGGTAAGACGCTCGGCTGCCTCTTCGTCGGCTGCAGAGTGAAACCGGAAAAACCTCTGCATTCGTCATCCCTGTCTCGTCCGGTTAAGACGGCTCATGAGATAATCTGGAAGCCTCTCCCGACCAATAGATCTGTTCCAAAGTATAGGGCGTGGACGCGGTTTTAGTTCTGCGGAGCGGCTTGGCGGCCGAGCAATTGTTTGGCGACAATGAGACAGGGCGCAGCGACCGCGAACAGCAGGACGAGCGCGAAGAAAGCTTCGTCGAACGAGATCGTGGCGACCTGCTTCTCAAGCGCGCGCTGCAGCAGCGGCAGGGCGGCCTTTGTCGCCGCAGTGCTGTCGACACTGTTCGCCAGAGCATTCGCAGTTGCTCTCAAGCGCTGGTCTACGGCTGGATCGCCATTGACGAGGTGGGACGCCAGTATCGTCCGGTTGTGGACATTCTGGTGATCAATATACGTTTGCAAGAGGGCTGTGCCGGTCAGACCGCCCACCTGCTTGCCGAAGTTGAATAGCCCGATGCCAAACGGCAGCGCATTGGCGGCAAGGCCCTGCAGCGTAACCAGCGCCAGTGCCACGAACAGAAGGCCGAGGCCGAATCCTCGCAGCAGCAAGGGTCAGGTCCGGTGATCCGCTACCGCTCGTCGAAGCGGACAGCAGCCACATGGCGCCTGCGAAGAGCAGAATGCCAAATGGCGCAAGCGTGATCGGGCGCATCCCGGTCCTTTGGATGACGAAGCCGGACAACAGAACCTGATCGGTAGTTCGTACTGAACCTCAGCACAGGTCGTATTATCAGTCAGCCGGATTCCTCAGGCGCGCGAACGTGCCGGCGCGGACCTCCGTATTGCCGAAGACCGCCTACGAGAAATCCACTTTGAAGTAATTCCGGATCATCCCGTGGCAGCAATGATCGCAGAGAGCGCCCTCTTGAAGAGTTCGGTTGTCTTAACGTTCACCTATTTTGAAAAGCGCGCGCAACACGCGTTCGCTGTGCGGCAGTTGCGACGGTTCATGAAAACAACCCGCTATCTTGCCGCCGGCTAACGCGGTGCGACACGCAGCCCGGCGGCATCGAAGAGATGCATGCGCTCCGGCGGCAGAGCGAGGTTGATCGGCGGCCCTTGCGTTTCAACGCCCTGCTGCTTGAGAACGGCGATAAGTTTGCTGTCGCCGGCAATGGTGGCGTGGACAACTGTTTCCGGTCCCAACGCCTCGGCCAGCGTTACCCGCGCTTCCACCGATCCCTTGCCGCCATTCGAAAGTTGGATGTCGTGTGGCCGGATGCCAAGCGTCGCGTCGTCTCCCGGTTTCAGCGCGACCCCGTCGACGGCGATCGAGGCCGACAGCCCGCCTGGACCTTCGACACGCACCTCGGCGCCGCTTGCCGAACGCACCTTCACCGGCAGCAGGTTCATCCGCGGCGCGCCGATGAAGCCGGCGACGAACAGGTTGGCCGGCGCGTTGTAGAGATCGAGCGGCCGGCCGACCTGTTCGATCCGCCCCGAGCGCATGACCACGATGCGGTCCGCCAGCGTCATCGCCTCGATCTGGTCATGGGTGACGTAGACCATCGTGGTTGCCAGCCGCCGGTGCAGGCCCGCCAGTTCAGCGCGCATGGTGATGCGCAGTTCGGCATCGAGGTTGGACAGCGGTTCATCGAGCAGAAAGGCGGTCGGATTGCGCACCACCGCACGGCCGATCGCCACGCGCTGCTTCTGGCCGCCCGACAATTGACCGGGCCGGCGGTCTAGATAGGGAGCAATTTCCAGCATGCGCGTCGCTTCCGTGATCCGCGCGTCGATCTCGGCCTTCGGCATACGAATGTTTTCAAGCCCGAAGGCGAGGTTCTGGCGCACGCTCATGTGCGGGTAGAGCGCGTAAGACTGGAACACCATCGCCAGACCGCGTTGCGCGGCCGAAACGTTGGTGACGTCGACCCCGTCGATCTCGACCTTGCCGTCGGTCGGCCGATCGAGCCCGGCAATCAACCGCAGCAGCGTGGACTTGCCGCAACCCGACGGGCCGACGAGGACCAGCATCTCGCCGTCACCGACGTCGAGGTTGATGCCGTGCAAGATCTTCATCTTGCCGTAAGCGCGATCGATGTTGGTCAGCGTTATCCGTCCCATGACATCCTCACTTCAGCCCGGTGCCGGCAATGCCGGAAGTGATGTAACGCTGCAGGAAGACGAAGACGAGGACGACGGGGATCATCGTCACCACGGTCATCGCCAGGATGTAGTGCCACTGCACGTTTAGCTGGCCGGCATAGGTGTTGAGGCCGACCTGGAGTGTGTAGAGTTCCTTGCGCGACAGCACCACCAGCGGCCACAGAAAGTCGTTCCAGCGCCAGACGACCGAGAAGATCGCCAGCACGGCGAGCGCCGGTGCTGCAAGCGGCAATACGATGCGCCAGTAGATCTGCCATTCGGAAGCGTTGTCCATGCGCGCCGCATCGAGCAGCTCGTCGGGGATGGTCAGCATATATTGGCGCAGCAGGAAGACGCCGGTTGGCGTCGCCACGGTCGGCAAGATCACGCCCCACAGCGAATCGAGCAGTCCGACGGCGCCCACCACCGAATAGAGCGGCACCAGGATGACCGACAGCGGCACCATCAGCGTACCGACGATCACAAGCATCGTCAGATCGCGACCGCGGAACTTGTATTTCGACAAGGCGAAGGCGGCCATTGAATTGGTGAGCAGCGTGATCAGCGTTGCCATTGCCGTCACAAAAACCGAATTGCGCAGATAGCGCAGGAAGTCGAAATGGACGAAGGGCTCGGTGTAATTCTCCGTCGCGAAGCCGATTTCGCGCACCGGCTGCCGGTCGGCGATGTTGACCTTCACGATATCGTTCGGCGCCTGCGGATCCACCATTTGCGCCACGATGCCGATGCGCCGCACCTCGGCCAGCACCTTGGTCGAACCATCCGGCAACTTCACCCTGTAGAGGGTCAGCGGCTTGTCGTAGCCTTCGACCCTCGCGTGTTGGCTGACATAAGGCATTATGGTCGGCGGGAACTCGGCAAGCTGTGCCGGCGTCTTGAATGACGAACCCACCAGCCAGACGGCCGGGCCGAACATGATGACAACGCCACCGAGCAGCCACAGCCAGCTCACGATATCCGTCCAGTGCCAGCCGCGACCGCCGCGCCGGCGGGTCAGGAATGTCATCACGCCGCTCATTCGCGGGCTCCTTTCCGCTCACCCCGGCGTCCGACCTGCAGCTGAACCAAGGTGAGCACGACCAGCACCAACCCCATCAGGATCGAAGCCGCCGAAGCCAGCCCCGGATTGCGCAGCAGGGAGGCGAAGCCGATCTCATAGATGTACTGCGTGATATAGAGGGTCGAGGTTCCCGGCCCTCCACCCGTCAGCACATAGACTTCGTCGAAGATCTGCACAGCGCGGATCAGCGCCAGTACGATGACGACAAGCAGATTCGGCATCAGCAGCGGCAGCGTGATGCGCCAGAACACCCGCGCCGGCTTCGTGCCGTCCATCTCGGCCGCTTCGTAAAGGTCGCGCGGGATCGCCTGCAATCCGGCAAGCAAGATCAGCGTATAGAAGCCCATATGTGCCCAAACCGAAACGCTGACCGCGGCGGTGAAAGCCCAGAAACGGTCTGTCAGCCAGTTGTGCGGCTCGCCGCCCAGATCATGGACGATCAGGTTGAGCAGGCCCTGGCGCTGCAGGATCCAACGCCAGATCAGGCCGGTGACGACGGGCGACAGCAGCACCGGAAAGAAGAACACCGCGCGCCAGAAGCTGCGCCCGACGATCTCGCGGTTGAGGATCAACGCTGTCGCCATCGACACGACCGTCATCAGCGCCACCTGCACGACGACGAACAGGCCGGTATTGTGCACGGCCTTCCAGAAGAGATCCTCGTGGCAAGTGGCAGTGTCCAGGTAGTTGCCGCAATCGAGCAGGCGCTGATATTGCTCGAGCCCCACATAGGTTCGGTCCTGCAGGAAGTAGGCCGTTCCCGACGTGGCCGAATAGAAAAAGTTGATGATCATCGGCACCAGGACGAAAATGCCGAAGATCGCCATGTTTGGGGCGAGGAAGAACGCGGCCATGCCGCCGGTGCCCGTCGCTCGCTGCCAGAACTTCAGCGGCACGTTGACGATCGACGCCAGCCACACGACCGGCGCCGCGAGGGCGGCGCCAATCCATGCCTTCAGTGTCGCGGCGGCGATCACTTCGCCTCGGCAACCTTGTCGGCGATATCCTGGTCGATCCTGCCCCAGGCATCGTCGAGGCTGAGCTCGCCGGCCATCACCTGGCTGACGCGCGTCACCAGCGCGGCGAAGTAAGCGTTGGCCCACTTCCACGGCGGCAGCGCATCGGCCGCCGGCAGGGTTTCACCCGCCGCCTTGACGAACTTGTCGAGCGCCGGACCGACGTTCTTGTCGGCCGAGACCCATTTCAGCCCGCCCTTGTCTACGACGCCCTTGTGCGCGGGCAGAAACAGCGTGCGCTCGCTGAACTCTTTTACCACGTCTTCACGGGCTAGATAATCCATGACCTTGGCGACGTCCTTGGGATTCTTCGTGTATTTGATGGCGACCAGCGCCGCGCCGCCCTTCACGCCCGAACAGCCTGCGGTACCGCAAGGCGAGCCGGTCGCCACCCAGTCGAAACTGTCGCCGATCTTGGTCGATAGATTGGCGACCTGCCAGCTGCCCGAATAATAAAACGGGATCTGGGCGTTGATGAAGTCGTCGGCGGCCGCGCGATAGGTCGAGCCTGCCGCCGAAACCCAGGTATCCTTCAGCATCAGGCCCTTGGCGGTCCAGTCGACGAGCCTGCCGACGAAAGCCTTGGTGCCGTCGTCCACTTTCGCCGGCATGCCATCGGGGCCGATATAGTTCGCTCCGAAGGAGACATTCGGGCCCGAAATGCGGTGACCGGAACGGTCGATGGCGAAGGCAGCCGGAAGCTGCTGGCTCTTCGCCACCTCGGCGGCGGCGTTGATCCAGTCGTCCCAGGTCGCCTTGTCACCGGGCAGCGGCACGCCGGCCTGTTCGAACAGCGTCTTGTTGGCGAAGCCGCCGGTGAGCGTGAGCTGGGTCATGAAACCCGGGATGGCGTTGGAGCCGTCGGGGCGCATCCAGTCCAGCGTGTCAGCGAAATTGTCCTCCCAATATTTCGGATCGGCCACCAGTGGCCTGAGATCGAGCCAGTGCTGGGCAAGCTCCTTGATGTTGGTGACGCGGGCGATGTCCGGACCCTGGCCGGCTTCGAGCTGGATGGGCAACTGCTCCTGGATCACCTTGTAGGCGACGTTGTCGAGCGTGACGTGGATGTCGGGATTGTCCTTCATGAAGCGGTTCAGAATGTCCTGGATGACATCGCCCTCGACACCGTCCGAATACCACATGATGCGCACGTCGCCGGCAAACGCGCTGGTCGATGCGAGCAGGCTGACCGATAGCGCGGCCAGCAAAGTGCGGGTCTTATTCATGCTTCGTCTCCTCCTTTAGCGGGGCGGCGCCCCGATGGTTCAAGCCTGCTACGCCCTCCTCCTCTTGAGCGTCGCAGCCGATCTCCTCCCTACTCTCTGTGCTTCATGCGCATCGCCTCACCGCGCACGGTCCAGTTGGCCGGATCGAGTGTACGTCCCTCAGCCACGATCCTTGCGTCGGCGAGGAAATGCACCGTGCCGTATTCCGGATCCTCGACGATCAACTCGCCGTCGATACCTGGCCGCACCGACAGGTCCCCAAAAACGGCAGTCCAGGCGTCGAGGGCCGGCCGATTGGCATTCCGGTCACCGAGGCGAACGATCCATGTCGTCCTGCGTCCCGCCGCCCGCAGCTCGTTGCCGGCGGTCGGGCCGGCCACTACCTGCATGAGCGGCACATCCGTCTTCAGCATGACGAAGGCGTCGCCCGATTGCGCGAACGCCCGATCGCCACCCACTTGCACGGCATCGAAGGCACGTGCGGGGAACCAGGCGTGCGTGAAGTCGGGCTGTTCATCCGAGCAGGAGAAGCTGACGACTGCGAGGTCGCGGTATTGGTGAAGCCGGGGCAACGTGCCTGAGCCACCCCAATATGATGGTCTGCCATATCCCGACTGCAGCACTTCGCCGGGGTGGTTGATCCAGATCTGCGCATCCGGATTCTTGCCCAGCCGGGCGTGAATGACGGTCTCCTGATAACCCCATTGATTCCAGCGGTAGCCAGCGGCGCTGCCCATCGCATGGTCGCGCGTCTTGTAGTGGTAGAGCCGCGCGAAGCGATCTTGTCCCTGCGCAAAAGTCCATTCCCACGCCGTATCGTCGGTGAGGGAAGCAATTGCTGCCAACCCGTCCGGAACGCTCAAATCGTGATCCCGCAGGCACAATGCCAGCTGCGGCAGCGCGTGAAAGCGCATGCCGTAGTTGCCCTTGCCCCAAAGCATGCGGCAGATGCCGGATAATTCCAGGGAACGCGCGGCGCGCAGCGTGTGCTCATAGGAGCGGCCCTGCGCCCCGGTGAGGATGCCGCGATGCGCCGAGCGGGCGACTATTTCAAGCAGGCGTATGATTGCCTTGCCGGCACGTTCGGCGATGTCCTTGTCCGGGGCCAGCGCGTAGAGCGCGCACAAGCCCTTGAGGTCGATCGGGAAATAAGGCGCCGAGTTGAACTCGGCCATCTCCCATGCCTCGAAATGGTCGAGCCAGGCGCGTACACGCGCGGCTCCAACCGCGGACTGTTCGCGGCCAAGGCGGCCCGACCGCACGAACCGCACATCAGGCAACATACCCCCAGCAATATAGGCGGCGGTGTGGAAGAGCAGCGCGTGGTTCTCGGAGAAGTACCACTGCACATCATTGCCGGGCTCGTCCATCCAGTAGCGATAGCCGAGGATGGCGTTGTCGACGCGCGCGCGCAGGCTCGCTTCCAGCCGATCGCCATAGGCCTTGCGGCACCACAGCAGCGGCACCAGGATGAAGTCGGCGCAATCGTGACAATCCTCGATCGCCGGCAGCGTGCCGGAGATCATGGCGTCGGTCTCGGCGCCCTGCCGCCCGATCGCCAGGCGCGCCAGCGCGCGCACCGTATCGGCCTCGGCGTGACCGGCGACCTCGCGCAGGGCTTCATCGATCCGCGCGGTAAGCGTTTCCGGCGCATCGCCCTGACGGCGCGCGTGGCATATCTCGACGCCGAAGACACGCGATACGGCATGGTCTGCGACCGTCAGCGCCACCTTGAAATGGCGAAAGTCGGCCGGCAGCTGCTCGGTATCGGCGATCGGCAGCCGCGTCTGGCCCGCCGGCAGATCGAAGGCGAAGCGCACCGGCGTCTCGATCGACATGAAATCGCCTTCGATCTCGATCTCGACTTGCGCGTCGCGCGGCAGGGCCACGCCGGTGACGAGCGCCACCTCGCCGCCGTCATAGGCGGGACGGTCGAAATGCATGTCGTCAAGGGCTGCTTCCATCGCATCGGCAACGCCGCTCTCGACTTCGATCGGCAATGCCACCGAAGCAGCCGGACCGGACAGATAGTCGAGCTGGAAATAGTAGCGGGCGTCGCGCTCGGCGAGATCGTCGAACCACACGCGAATGTCGTTACGGCCGGCCCGCAGCGCGATCTTGAAGTGCTCGGCACTTTCCAGATTGCGGCCGTAGGGCGCCATCCAGCCGGCTTCCTCGCCATTGGCAAAGAGTGTGGCGCCGCCGCATGTGCGCAGCCGCACCAGCGCCTCGCTAGTCGAGGCAGCCTCGATGGTGGTCTCGGCCCAGGTTCCAAGCACCGTCGGCCGGAACCAGAAGCCCGATAGGTCGATGCGCGGCGAGGCGAAGGGCAGCCAGATGCGCTCGGCGCCGAATTCGGCGCTGACCTGTGGTCGCTTGCCGCGTCGTTCCGCTGCGAACTGCGTGCGGCACGGATATTCGTGGGGAATGAAATTCTTGTGCTTGGTCAGGAAGAAGAAGGGATCCATCTCGCCTTGCATGGGCTGGTCGGCCACGTCGTAGCGTTGCTCGGCGATAGACCCGAGCCGCCAATAGACGATTGGCTGCCCCGCCATGAGCGGCCGGCGCAGCGTAAAGTCCGTCCGAACGCTTTGCGCGGCCTCGCTCATCGCAAATCCTTCACGGCAACTGGATCGACATCGGTGTAGGCCTGGTTCTCGCCGGTCATGCCCCAGACGAAGGCATAGGGGCCGGTGCCGGCACCCATATGGATAGACCAGGCAGGCGACAGGACGACGTCGCCGTCAGCGACCATCAAGTGGCGCGTCTTGTCTGGCCGACCCATCAGATGGATTAAACGGTCGGCCTCGGCGAGATCGAAATAGCAATAAGCTTCCATGCGCCGCTCATGCAGATGCGGCGGCATGGTGTTCCACACACTGCCCGGCGCGAGGTCGGTGATCCCCATCAGCAAGAGGCAGGACGGGGCCACTTCGGGATGGATGTACATACGCAGCGTGCGCCTGTTCGCACGGGCCTCCTCGCCGAGCACAAGCGGCCTGGCTTCGCTGCTGACGATGAGACGGTGCGCAATATCGGCGCCGGCCGGCACCGAGTTCATGTAGAAGCGTGCCGGCCTCTCCGGATCGTCGCTCTCCAGCGTCACCTCACGCGCTCCGCGTCCGACATAAACGATGTCGCGGTTAGCCACGTGAAAGCGCCGGCCGTCCACCGCGACCGTGCCATTGCCGCCGAGATTGGCGATGCCCATCTCGCGCGCGTCAAAGAAGAGCGGGGTGCCGACTTCGGCCCCGTTGCCGAATGCCAGCGGGTTGGCCAGCGGCACCGCGCCACCGACGATCATGCGGTCGATATGGGTGTAGACGAATTCGATCGCGCCAGGCCGGAACAAGCCGTCGACGAGGAACTCGGCCCTCAGCCGGTCCGTGTCCATGCCGGCAATATCGCCCGGCGACGCGCCATAGAGCGTCCGCATCATGCCGCCTCCACCTTCGACTGCAGATGCCGCGCCCCTTCGGTCAGGCACAGAATGGCCAGCGCCTGCCCGTAGCCCGTCGGATGGATGGGTATATCGCGATAGAACTGCAGGTCGGCGCCCATGCGTGTGCCATAGGACACGTTCGCCACCACACCTTTGTCATCGATGTTGGCCACCACGGCTTCCAAGGCGCGGAGCCCGGCGGCACGGCACTCTGTCGAGCCGATTCCGAGCCGCGCGGCCTTCATCAACCCGTAGCCGAAACCGGCCGTGGCGGAAATCTCCTCGTAAGACGTCGGGTCGTCGAGCAGAGTGTGCCATGCGCCCGAACCTGCCTGCACCTCGAGCAGAGCGTTGATCTGCGTCTCCAGCACGCCGAGCAGATAGGCCCGGACCGAAGGCGCAATTTCGGCGAACTCCACCAGTTCGAGAATACCGACGGTAATCCAGGCATTGCCTCTCGCCCAACGCGCGCGGGCGAAATTGTGCCGTCCCGCGAACGTCCAGCCGTGAAACCACAGCCCTGATGCCGGGTCAGCGAGATAACGGGCGTGGACCAGGAATTGCCTTTCTGCTTCCTCGACGAAGCGACGCTGGCCGGCAGCCTGGCCGTAGGATGCGAGGAACAGCGCCACCATGAACAGCGTGTCGTCCCACAATTCGTCGTCGTTGACCCGGTCCGAAACATCATGCTGGAAACCGCCTTCGGGCGTCCGCGGCAAGGCGGTGGCCACCCGCTCGGCCCATTCGCGCAGCACCGGCTCGAAGCGCGGCTGGCGCCGGCGCCGCCACAATTCGCTTAGCGCCAAAAGGGGCGCGGTGGTGTTGACGTTCATCGCAGGGAGACCGGCAGCGATGCGTCGGTCGTACCAGGCCTCGATCGTCTGCAGCAGCCGATCGTCGCCGGTCTGCGCCCACAGCCGAACCAGCCCGTAGAGCCCGACGCCTTGCGGCCATTCCCAGCTGTCGAAGCTGACATAGTCGCCCGGCGTGCCGTCGAGATTCGGCTCATGGAACCGCCCGTCATGACGCAAGCCGGTCATGCCGGCCACAAGGCTGGCAAGCACGGAATTCAGGCGTTCGGCCGATAGCGGCATCACTCCTCCCGTTTCTCCCGCTTCATCCGAATTGTTTCACAGCCATTTTTCTTGCGCAATCTGAAAATTTTTTGCATTAATCGGATGACTTTGCCGGAGATGACGGAGCGGATGAATATCCAGGGCAAGCGCGGCCGCCCCAGCCGCCGCATTCGACTTGAGGAGATCGCGGCGCGTTGCGGCGTGTCGGTCAGCACCGCCTCCCGTGCGCTGAGCGGTGTCGGCGGCGTGAGGGACGAGCTTCGCACCAGGATCATCGAAACGGCGAAGTCGATGAACTATGCCATTCCCGCCTCGGTTGCCGGCCGCAAGGTCATCCTGGCCGCAAGCAGCGTGGCAATGGTGGACAGTGCCCGCAATCAGTTCACCTACCATGTCCTTGATGGACTCAACGAGCGCGCCCGGTTGCTGGGCGTCGAACTCGTGACCCGGCCGGTTTCGGCGCCCGAGGACGAAATCGCGCTGCTGCGTGAATCCGAGCGGGACGACAGCGTCGCCGGCTGCCTGTTTCTGACGCTGGACGATGAGGATGTGCTGACGCTGACAGCCGGATTCGCCAAGCCGATCGTGCTCGTCAACGGCGACGATCCCTCGATGCGCCATTCGAGCGTGACGCCCTGCAATCGCTCTGCCGCCATGCTTGCGGCGCAGCATCTGATCGGTCTCGGCCACCGCCGCATCCTGTTCCTGATGCGGCGTGGCCGGCGCACGATCGAGCGGCGCTATGAAGGTTGGCGCGACGCGCTGATCACGGCCGGCATTGCCGGCTTCGACGACTTCGTGGTCGAGGTGCAGGACTGGCTGCCGGAACTTGCGAGCAGGGCCGTGACCGAGCGCATCGCGGCCCGCGGCCTCGATTTCACCGCCGTGCTGACGGCCGGCGACAGCCTGGCGTTTGGTGCCATCGCCGGCGTCCAGGAGGCCGGATATTCGGTGCCTGGCGATGTGTCCGTGGTCGGTATGGACGACTTGCCGCTCGCTGCCTTCTGCAACCCGCCACTGACGGCGATGCACATTCCCATGCGCGAGATCGGATCGGCGGCGCTTAGCCTGCTGCTCGACGACATGGCCCATTCGGGGTCGCCGCCGCGCCGCGTCGAGCTCGCCTGCAATCTCGTGGTGCGCCAGTCGACGGCACCAGCCCGGAGCGGCGCCGGCGGTCATCAACTGGCCTCTTGAGCGCGCGACTTGCCGCCAGCAAAGAGCAGCGGCAAACCCTCTTGCGTCTGCAGTTCAAGGACACGTCCAAGCAGGATCATATGGTCGCCAGCCGGGAAGCGGTCGGCGACGCTGCATTCGAACCGCGCCAGTGCGCGCGGCAGCAATGGCACGCCGTGCTCGCTCCACGACAGGTCAAGATCCGCAAAGTCCGTCCCCGACTTCGAAAAACGCCAGCACAGATCGATTTGATCTTCCGCCAGCACGTGAATGGCGTAGTGCGCGGAATTGGCGAAGGCTTCGAACCGGCGCGAGTGGCGGCCGATAGACCAGAGCACCAGCGGCGGATCGAGCGACACGGATGAGAAGCTGTTGGCAGTGATTGCGACCGGGCCGTCGGCCGTGCCGGTGGTGACGACCGTGACGCCGGTGGCGAAGCGCCCGAAGGCATTGCGCAAAAGGCGTGGATCGCACACGACATGCTCCATCAGCGGCGCTCCCCCGTTCCCAATGGTGTCGCCGGGGTCCGTTCCGGCACACGGCCATAGGCGTGCGGGAGCGAGCATGTCTTGAGCTGGGGCAACACCTTGGTGCCGAAATGACGCGCCTCGTCGAGATGCGGGTAGCCGGAAAAGATGAAGGCGCGGATCCCCATCTTCATATACGTCTCGATTTCCGACAGAACCTGATCGGCCGAGCCCACGAGCGCCGCGCCGCAACCAGAGCGCGCCCGCCCGACGCCGGTCCACAGATGCGGCTCGACATAGCCTCCGGCATCGGCGATCTGGCGGTTCCTGGCTTGGTGCGATACGCCGAGCGATCGGGCGTCGAGCGCGCGCTCGCGGATCGCCCTGCCCTGCTCGTCATCCAGCTTCGAAACCAGCTCCCGGGCATATTCCTTTGCCTCGGCCTCGGTATCGCGCACGATCATGTGGACGCGCAGGCCGTAGTCGAGCGTCCGCCCATGGCGCTCGGCGCGTTCGTGGACGGCCTTCATGCGGCCGGCAAGTTCCTCCCTGGTTTCCGGCCACATCAGGTAGACATCGCACTGTTCGGCGCAAAGCTCGAGCGCGTCGGGCGAATAACCGCCGAAATAGAGCAGCGGGCCGCCATTTTGCTGATAGGGCTTCGCTGGCGCCGTCGAGAGTCCTTTATAGCAATAGACCTCGCCCTCGAAATCGATGCTGTCCCTGGTCCAGGCCTGGCGCAGGATCTGCACAACCTCGCGCGAACGCTGATAACGGTAGGCGCTGTCGGCTGTCTCGCCCGGAAAGTCCGACGAAATGATGTTCACCGTCAGCCGGCCTTCCAGCATGTGATCCAGCGTCGCAATCGTGCGCGCCAGCATGATCGGCTGCATCTCGCCGCAGCGCACAGCGGCGAGCAGATTGATCTTCGAGGTGATCGGCGCGCAGCCGGCTACGAAGCTCAGCGTGTCCTGGCCGACCTGATAGGACGACGGACACAAGATGTTGCGGAAACCTAGTTCCTCGGACGTCTTCACGATCTCGGAGCAATGCGCCCAGCTCGAGCGCAACGCGCCGTCCGGCACACCGAGATAGCGATAGTCGTCCGAGCAGAGTGCGGCGAACCACGAGACTTCGGCTGCATCGAGATCCGGCGAGGTGATTGGGACGATGCTCATTGCCACTCTTCAAAAAAGAAGCCCGGGCCATTCTTCAAAGAGGTCCGGAGCTGCGAATAGGGCTTGCGTAGCATTCGTTTTGTTGTAGATCAATACTGTATCAATTTGAGCAAACCCGAAACCGGGATGTGATTGGAACGCGGGATGCATTTGACAAGGGCTGACCCCGGCCACCGATCCAGCCAGATGCGTGGGCCCTTGCCTGTGCACTTGCAGACCAGCGAAATGCTGATCCGCGAAATCGCGGCCGGACGGCTGGCCGACGGGGCGCGGCTGCCGCCCGAGCGCGAGATGGCCGCGAGCCTCGGGATTGCCGTCGGGACGCTCAGGAGGGCGCTGGCAGATTTGACCGAAAAGGGCCTTCTCGACCGCATCCAGGGCTCGGGTAACTATGTGCGGGCGCGCGGCGACTTGCTCGGGATCTATGCCTTTTTTCGCCTGGAGCGCATCGGCGGCGGCGGCCTGCCGAGCGCCGACGTGCTGTCCGTCGAGCGGCTGCGCAAGCCCGCCGACCTGCCGCAATTCGGCAGCGCCGGCGAAGCCCACCGTATACGCCGGCTGCGGCGGCTCGACGGCGAGCCGGCCGCGGTCGAGGAGATCTGGCTGGACGTCAGCCGCGCCGAGCGGCTCAAGCGCCAGGATTTGTCGGAATCCCTCTATCTCCACTACCGGCTCGCGCTCGGCTTTTCGATCGTTCGCGCCGAAGACCATGTTGCCGTCGCACCCGCGCCGGACTGGGCCCCGCTCGAATTCAGGCCACCGCCGGGGACGGTCGTGGGGTTCATAGAACGTATCGCCTGGGCTGGCGACGGCGCCAGCGCGGAATATTCCCGCAGTTGGTTCGATCCGGGCGCGGCGCGGTACGTCACGCGTTTCAGATAGGCCGGAGGAAGACGCAGCGTGACCAGATCATCGATCGGCTACGGCATCATCGGCTGCGGCATGATGGGCCGCGAGCATATCCGCAATGTCGCTCTGTTGCCCGACGCGCATGTGGCCGCGATCTTCGAGCCGGACCCCGGCATGTTGGCGGCGTCGCTGGCGACGGCGTCGGGCGCGCGATCGGCGGCATCGATCGCCGAACTGCTGGCCATGGATGAGGTGGACTGCGTCTTGATTGCCAGCCCCAACCACCAGCACCTCGGTCAGATGGAGCAGATCGCCGCACTTCGACCACTGCCGGTACTGGTGGAAAAGCCGCTCTTCACCGAGGGCGCCGACGAGGGGCGGATCGCGGCGTTGAAAGCTCGGCTTCCGCTCGTCTGGGTGGCCATGGAATATCGCTATATGCCCCCCGTCGCCGTATTCGTCGAGCAGGCGCGCCGCGCCACCGGCGGCATCCGCATGCTGACGGTCCGCGAGCACCGCTTCCCGTTTCTGGCCAAGGTCGGCGACTGGAACCGCTTCAACCGCAACACCGGCGGCACGTTCGTCGAGAAGTGCTGCCACTTCTTCGACCTGATGCGGCTGATCCTCGGATCGGACCCCGTCCGCGTGATGGCGAGCGCTGGACAGGCCGTAAACCATCTCGACGAACGCTATGGCGGTGAGAGGCCTGATATCCTTGACCATGGTTATGTGCTGGTTGACTTCGCGAGCGGCGCGCGCGCCATGCTGGAACTCTGCATGTTTGCCGAGGGCAGCCGCTACCAGGAGGAACTCTGCGCTGTCGGCGGCGACGGAAAGATCGAGTGTCTGGTCCCCGGACCAGGCCGTTTCTGGCCGACCCACCTTGGCCCTGCGCCAGTGCCCCAGTTGATCGTCAGCCCGCGCAATCCGCCTGGACCACGACTGCTGGAGATTCCCGTCGACCCCCGGCTGCTCGAGGCAGGCGACCATAACGGTTCGACCTATTTCGAGCACGCCCGCTTCACCGCTGCGGTGCGCGGACAAGGCAAGGTTGAAGTGACCTTGCACGACGGCTGGTGGGCCGTCGTCATGGGTCTCGCCGCCGAGAGATCGGCCCGCGAAGGCCGCGCCATCGAACTCGCCGGTGAATTCGCCTTGCCGACCTAAGGCCGACCACGCATTCAGCGGACCACCGAGTCAGATGCGCCGACCAGTTTCGGCGTCGAACAGATGCGCACAGGCGCGGTCGATTTCGATCCGCACTCCTTCGCCTTGCTTGAGCGCAAGCCTTTCTCGGAACAGGCAGGAGATTTCTTCACCGGAGCAGTCGACCCTGGCGAAGATTTCCGAGCCGGTCGCCTCGAGAAGCGTGATCGTGCCCGGCACGCCTTGCCCCGTCGCCCGGATATGTTCCGGGCGAATGCCGTAGACGAGTTCGCGTCCTGCGGCATCCGCCGGCTGGGCGCCTTCCGGCAACGGCAGGATCAACCCGCCGGCGCTGCGGAACACGCCCTCCTCGATGCGGCCGGCGATGAAGTTCATGGCGGGCGAGCCGATGAAACCGGCAACGAAGAGGTTGGCCGGATGGTCGTAGAGGTCCAGCGGCGCGCCGATCTGCTCGACCAGGCCGTCATGCAGCACGACGATCTTGTCGGCCATCGTCATGGCCTCGATCTGGTCGTGCGTGACATAGATCGTCGTGGTACCCAGCCGCTGGTGCAGGGCCTTGATCTCGCCGCGCATCTGGACGCGCAATTTGGCATCGAGGTTGGAGAGCGGCTCGTCGAACAGGAAGACCTGTGGGTCGCGTACGATCGCGCGGCCCATCGCGACGCGCTGGCGCTGGCCGCCCGAAAGCTGGCGCGGATAGCGGTCAAGCAGCTTTTCCAGGCCGAGGATGCCGGCTGCCTTCCGGACCCGGCCAGCGGTGTCGGCCGGGTCGGCTCTCTTGATCTTGAGGGCAAAGCCCATATTGTCGGCCACAGTCATATGCGGATAGAGCGCATAATTCTGGAACACCATGGCGATGTTCCTGTCCCGTGCCCGCAGATTGTTGACCATACGCTCGCCGATGGCGATCTTCCCGCCGGAGATCGTCTCAAGGCCTGCGATCATGCGCAGCAGCGTCGATTTTCCGCATCCCGACGGGCCGACCAGGATGACGAACTCGCCGTCGGCGATATCGACGCTGACGTCGTGAATGATCTTGGTGGCCCCGAAGGCCTTCTGCACGTTGTTGATCGTTACCGATGCCATTGGATCTTTCCTGGAAAAAGAGTGATGTCAGGGCGCGCCCTCAGCCGCCCTTGACGGCGCCGGCGGTCAGCCCCGCGACGATCTGCCTCTGCGCGAACATGGTCAGGATCAGCACCGGCAACGTCACCACCAGCGCCGCCGCGGCGAGCGGCCCCCAGCTCACCTGCTCGTAGGACAGCATGTTGTAGACGGCGACCGGCAGTGTGCGCGTCTCACGGCTGGCAAGCACCACGCCGAAGACGAAATTGTTCCACGAGAAGATCACGGACAGGATGAACGCGACGACGATGCCCGGCTTGGCGATGGGCAGGGCAACCAGCCGGAAAACCTGCCAGGAGCTGGCGCCGTCGATGTTGGCCGCCTCTTCCAGTTCCATCGGCGTGGTCTCGAAATAGCCGATCATCACCCACACCACGATCGGCACCGTCACCACCAGATGGATGATGATCTGCGGCCACAGCGTGCCGAGTATCCCGATCCATTGGAACAGCAGAAACAGCGGGATGAGATAGGACAGCCCAGGCGTCATGCGGGCGATCATGATGACGACCGCCGATCGTTCAGCCTTGAGCCGTGCGATGCCATAGCCGGCCGGTACGCCGATCAGCAGCGCCAGCAAGGTCGCCGTGCCGGTCACCAGAACCGAATTCCAGAGATAGAGCAGGAAATTGTTCTCCTCGAACACCTTTACATAGTTCGACCAGGCGAAGCGTTCGGGGATCAGGATCGGCGGATAGGCACCGTTGTCGATCTCGAATTTCAGCGACAGCGAGATCATCCAGAGGAAGAACAGGATCGCCGGCGAGACGAAAACCAGGGCAGCGAAAAACAGACCGATCTGGTTGAGCAGCCGTGAACTCATCTATTTGCCCTCCGTATCGATCCACTGCGAGCGTTGGCGCAGCATCAGCAGGACAAACGACAGGGCCACGATGACAATGAAGAACACCACGGCCATGGCCGAGCCGTAGCCGATATCGTAGTAGGAGAAGGCGGTGTTGTAGAGATAGATGTTGATGGTCTCCGACGCCGTTCCCGGCCCGCCCTGGGTCATCGCGTAGATGATGTCGAAGCTCTTCAGCGCATCGATGGTGCGGATGATGACCGCGATCATCAGGAACGGCGCGATCATCGGCAGAGTGAGATAGCGGAATTGCTGCCAGGCATTGGCGCCGTCGATCTCGGCGCTTTCGAAGGGCTCGCGCGGCACCGAGGCCAGCCCGCCAAGCACGATCAGCATGACCAGCGGCGTCCACTGCCAGGTCTCGACCGCAACCAGCGACGGGATGACCGTGTTGGCGTTGAATATCCATTCCTGAGCCGGGATGCCGACCAGCGACAGCAGGTAGTTGAGCACGCCAAGCTGAGGATGGAACATCATTGTCCAAACCAGTGCGACGGCAACGGGTGTCGCCATCATCGGCATGACGAAGACGCCGCGCAGCAAGCCGCGCAGCGGAAACCTGGCATCGAAGATCAGGGCGGCCAGAGTGCCCAGCAGCATCGGCGCTGCAACCGAGAGGAAGGTGTAGGTCAACGTATGAACAAGGGATTCCCAGAAACGTGGGTCGCTGGCCAGGCGGAGATAGTTTTCCATCCCGGCAAAGCTCCGCGACTGGCCGAGCGTCCAGCGATTGACGCTCATCCACAGGGTGAAAGCCCAGGGGAAAACGATGACGGCGCCGACGACGACGAGTGCGGGGACAACGAAAGGCCAGTAGTTGGGAGCCAGCCGGATCGTCTGGCTCCCGTCGATAACCGGCATCGTCACCCCGGTCTGTTCTGGGGTGGTGGCCGACATCAGCCCTGCTCGCTCCTGTCGAGAACCGGCTGGAACTGTTCGGTGGCCTTCTTCAGCTCCGCGGCTGGATCGGCGCCGGCAATCATGTTGGTCAACGCCACGCCATAAATGTCGCGGAATTCCGTGACCGGGATGATGACCGGCAGTGCCAGCCGACTGATATTGCCCGAGCCGACCACGGCATCAAGCCAGCTTGCCGGCATGGTGACGCCTTCGCGCACCTTGGGATCCTCCAGCACGGATTTGCGGAACGGAACGCCGGCGCCGGCCTGCAACAGCCGTGCACCCATGGTTGGCGACACCGCCCACTGGCAGAACAGATAGGCAGCCTCCTTCTTCTCGCTGGCGGCGGTAACGCCAATCCCGTCGCCGAAGGTGCCCGAGGCATGCGCCTTGGGACCCTTGGGCATCACGCCATAACCGACCTTGCCGACCACCCTCGATTTTTCCGGATTTTCCATCGGCGGGGCAAAACCCACGCCGTCGAGCCACATGCCGATCTTGCCCTGCAGGAAGGCCGACTGTGCTTCGGCCCAGTTGAACCCGGTAACGCCCGGAGGGGCGGACTTGGTCATCAATCTTTGATAGAGTGCGGCAGCCTCGATCGCCTCGGGAGCCTCGGTGCGCAGCTTGCCCTTGTCATCTAGCGGCGTCATGTCGTAGCCGAGCATCAGCGACGTCCACACCGGCGTGTTTGCGTTCTTGAGCCCGCGGGCGACGAAGCCGTATGTATTGGTCGAGGGGTCGGTCAGCGCTTCGGCGGCTGCCGCCAGTTGCTCGAAGGTCTCTGGGTATTTGAGGCCCTTGGCCTCGAACAGCTCCTTGTTCCAATACAGGATCCAGTAGTCCACCGAGAACGGTAGCGAGCGCAGCACGCCCTGGCCGTCCTTGGCAAACAGCATGCCGGCTTCGGCGAAGTCGCTTTCGACCAGCGCCGGGTCGGTGAGCGACGGATCGGCGAGATAGCCGGCGATATCGGCCAGCCAGCCACCCTTCTCGAACTGGCGCTTCTGCACGTGGTAGCTCAGATGCACGACGTCGAAGCTCGGCTTGCCCGAGCTCAACTCGATCACCGTCTTCTGGCGCTGCTGCTGCTCGGGCGTTGCCTCGGCATTGACCTTGATGCCGGTCAGTTCCTCGAACTCGGCGAGATATTTCAGGATGGTGTCGCTGCGCGGGCTTTTCACCAGATTGACGTCAAGCGTCGTCCCGGCAAAGCGTTTCCAGTCAACGCCTGCGGCAAAGCCGGGGCGAAGCCCCACAAGGCCGGCAGCGGTTAGCGCCGCGGTTCCGGCAAGGAGTTGCCTCCTGGTTGGGTTGAACAGATTGGACGACATTTCTTCCTCCCGGTTGCTGTCGTTGTGGATGCGCCGCGAACCGCGGCGCGGCTATATTTCCTCAGATCTGGAGCGCCAGCCGGCGCGCATTGTCGATATGCAGACTGATCGCTTCAACCGCTTTTTGCGGATTGCGGCTCTCCATGGCTTCGATGACCGCCAAATGTTCGCGCATCACCGGCACCACACGACCGTCGATGCGGAAACGCTCCTGGTGGATCAGCCGGATTTTCACCGAGTTGACCAGATAGGCCTTGGCGATAATCTCGTTGCCGAGCGCATTGATGAAGGTGTCGTGCATCGCCCAGTCGATGTTCTGAGCCTTGGCTTCCATTTCCGGCGTCGGCGCCTGCCCGAGAGCTTGAGCCAGCATCTCTTCATGTTCGCGCCGCATGCGGGCAAGTTCGGCATCAGAAGCGCTGGTCGTGAATAGCGCCACTGCCTCGCGTTCCATGAACAACCGAAACTGAAATGCCTCGCGGATCAGATTGATGTCAATATGCGCGATCTGCATGCCGCGCTGCGGGATGGTGGTCAGCAGTCCCTCGGCCTCGAGACGCGGGACGATCTCGCGAATGGCACCCAGCGGCAGCCCGGTGAAAGCGACCAGTTCGCGCTGTGACACGAACTGCCCCGGCCGCAGATCGCGGGCCAGCAAATGCCGCGTGAAGCTGGCATAGGCCTTCTCCCGGAGAGTGATCGGTTCGCTGCCGTCTTCCACTTCAGCTCGCTTCCTTGTCGGTCAGCCCGGCCTTGTCGGTCAGGCCGCCTCTGTCGCAAACAGCCTGTCGTAGGCAGCGGCAAGCTGCCGCTGTCCCTGCGGATCGATCGCCTCTAGGGGCGGGCGGACCGCCAGCCAGCGCTCGTCGCCGGTCTTGCGCGCGACCATGACCTTCACCGCCGGCGTGACCGGGTATTTGAGCAATTCGAGCACGAAGTCTTCGACGCGTGGGTCGTCGCCCCCGTTTTCGACCATTGCCCGGATTTCGCCGGTAACAAAATTAGCCATGCCGGAAATCGCGCCCTGTCCGCCGCGGCGCACGCTTCTCGCCAGATGCCGTTCGTCGCCGATGAGGATCACCAGATCGCCGTGCGCCTCAAGCAGCGCCTCACTGTAGCTCCAGTCCCCGCCGGAATCCTTCACCCCGGCCACCACAGCGGGAAAAGCGGCGCGCAGCCGGCCGATCAGCCCAAGCGGGAGCGGCACCATGGTGACTGAGGGGATGTTATAGAGCAGCACGTCGCGCGCCAGCGGACCGAGTGCGGCGAAGACGGCGGAAAACCATCCGAACAGCCCGTCCTCGCCGACATTCTTGAAGTAGCTCGGCGGAGCGAGCAGAATGTTGCGAACGCCGCGCTGCAAAGCGTGCCGGGCCTGATCGGCGGCATCTTCGGCTGCATCGACCAGCACTCCGGCGACGAGCTGATGTGGCGGAATACCGGCCGCCAGCATGGCCTCGGTGACGATCCGTCGCTCGTCGGTGCCGACCGAGGCTCCTTCGCCGGTGGTGCCGAACAGCGTCGCGCTGCTGCAGCCGGCGCCAAGGCAGGCTCGGGCATGCGCGATCATCGGCGCGAGCGCTATCTGCCCCGACGGGTCGAAGGGTGTGGTCAGGGCAACCGAAAGACCAAAGCGGGAAGCCAATGCGATCTCCGTTGAAATCAATGTGGACGTAGCGTTAGCACGCTAACATGTCAGATGTAAACGGGTGATCTTGCCAACTCGGCATCGCCGAACGGCGCTGCCGCCGGCAGCGCCATCGCCGATCATTTTCGCCGCTCGAACATCACATATGCAGCTGTCCCCGAGCCTCTGCGGGATTGGCTGGACGAGGCAGCCTTAGCTCGATCAAGTGGCGACGAGGTGGCCGTCGCCAACATCTTCGAGCTTGAGTTTCCGAGGCTCGTCACCGATGCGCCGCACAGCGCTTGGAATTTCGCTGTCCAAACGGGCGAACCTGGCGCGGCGCCGGCCTGGATCGGGAACCGGAACGGCTTCGATCAGCCGCTTTGTGTAAGGATGGCGCGGGTTGGAGAAGATCTGGTCGCGGGTGCCCATCTCGACGATCTGCCCCAGATACATTACCGCCACGCGATCGGAGATGTTCTCGACCACCGCCATGTCGTGCGAGATGAAGAGATATGCGACGCCGAATTCGCGCTGCAGCTCCTTCAGCAATCTTAACACGCGCGCCTGCACCGACACGTCGAGAGCAGAGACGCTCTCGTCGGCAATGATCAGCTTTGGTCGCAGCGCCAGCGCCCGTGCAATGCAGATTCGCTGGCGCTGCCCGCCGGAAAATTCGTGGGGATAGCGCTCCATCTGGTCAGCGGAGAGGCCGACGCGTTCGAACAGAGCGGCGATCTGGGCATGCCGTTGCTCTCTGTCGCCGAGGCCGTGGATCAGCAGAGGCTCGGCGACGAGATCGCCGACCCGCATGCGCGGGTCGAGGGACGCGAAGGGATCCTGAAAGATCATCTGCACATTGCGGCGGACAGCCTTGCGCTCCTTGCGGCTGAGCGCCGACAGGTCGTGGCCGCCGATTGAAATGCTGCCGGTGAAGGGCACCAGTCCGGCGATCGCCTTGGCCGTCGTCGACTTGCCGCAGCCCGATTCGCCGACCAGCGACAGGGTTTCGTGCAGCGCGATCGAGAAACTCACGCCTTCGACCGCGTGCACCCTGCGGTCAACGCGGCCGAAGAAGCCGCCGTGCAGGTCGAAGCGGACGTGAAGATCGCTGACAGATACAAGCTCGGCCGGCATGTTGGCGGCATCTTGTCGGTCTTCGGCCGTCCGTCCGCCGCCGATACGCGGCACGGCGGCCAGAAGCTCGCGTGTATAGTCGGCCTGCGGGCGATTGAAGATGTCAGCCGCCCTGCCCTGCTCGACCATCCGGCCGTCGCGCATGATGATGACGCGGTCCGCCATCTCGGCGACGACGCCCATGTCGTGCGTGATCAGGATAACACTGGTGCCGTGCTCGCGCTGCAGGTCGCGCAGCAGCTCCAGCACCTCGCCCTGAACCGTAACATCGAGGGCGGTCGTCGGCTCATCGGCGATCAGCACGTCCGGGTTCAGGGCCAGAGCCATGGCAATCATCACGCGCTGGCGCATGCCGCCTGAGAGTTCGTGCGGATAGTGCTCGAGCCGCCGTTCGGCATCCGGAATTCGGACTGCCTTCAGCGCCTCGAGCGCCCTCAGCCGCGAGTTGGAGCGCGACATCGAGGTGTGTGCCTCGATCGCCTCCGTGAGCTGACGGCCGACGGACAGAACCGGATTGAGCGACGTCATCGGTTCCTGAAAGATCATGGCAATACGGTTGCCGCGGATGGGGCGCATGCGGCTCTCGCTGAGAGCCGCGAGATCCTGATCGCCGAGTCGGATGGAGCCTGATCTGATGCGTGCCGCCGGCTGCGGCAGCAAGCCCATGATGGCCAGCGCCGTCATCGACTTGCCGGAACCGGACTCGCCGGCGATGCAAAGCGTTTCGCCGCGCATCAGGCCGAATGTCAGGTCGGAAACGACGTCGCGCTCGCCCTCCTCGCCGCGCACGGCGACGCTCAGACCTGAGACGCTGAGTACCGGTCTGACAGAGCCACTCTCCGCGGCGGCCTGCCCGGATCGTTTGATGTCCTCCACCTTCATTCAAAGACGCAGCGGGGGAAGTAGAACGAAACCACCCAGTTGGGCATGTCGACGATCTCGCTGATGCGCAGGTCACCGCAAACCGAGACGAGCATATAGGCATCTACCGGATCCATCCCGTAGCGGCCGGAGAGCAGGTCGATCATCTGGGAAACGGCGCTCCTGGCGCCGTGCATCAGATCCGGCCCGATACCGGTTGTCACCTCATAGCCCTTGGCGTCGAGATGCCGCGACACCGGACCAGGCGTTGTGAAACGCGGCGTCCGCAGCCGGGCATCCTTGACCAGATCGAGCGTCAGCACGGCGTTCATGGGGCTCTCGATCGCCGTGCCGCAGACCTCGCCGTCACCCTGCGCGGCGTGCGTGTCGCCGACCGAGAACAACGCTCCCGCGACCTCCACGGGCAGGTAGAGAACCGTGCCGGCGGCGAGATCGCGGATGTCCAGATTGCCGCCCACGCGCCGCGGCGGGACCACCGAATGCAGACCCGGCTCAGCCGGGGCACTGCCGATGGTGCCGGCGAAGGGCTTGAGCGGCACCCGGCCGCTCTTGCCGAACAGCGCCGGTTCGAGCGAGGCGGCGTCGTACTTCCAGATATTCAGTGCCGGTTGAGTGAAGTCATCCGCCAGCAGACCGAATCCCGGGATATTCGCCGTCCAGCCGAAGCCGGACGGCTTGAACGCCTCGATGGTGATTTTCAGGGCATCGCCCGGCTCTGCCCCTTCGACATAGATTGGCCCAGTGACCGGGTTCACCTTGGCAAAATCGAGCAAAGCAACGTCGTCGACGGTGCTCTCCATCGTCAGCTGCCCGCCGGACGAGTCCAGGCACTGGAACTCGATCGTCGACCCTGGCGCCACGCGTTCGGTCGGGACAAAGGAATTGTCCCAGCCGAAATGATGGTGGCGCCCGTGGATGGTGTAGTCGCAGTTATTGCACATCGGTCACATACACATTGTCGTAGTTGATCGGGATGTGGACCGGGTCGACATAGAGGTTGTCGGCACCACCCATGCGGGTTGATTTCATAGTGAAACGCTGCTCGTTGAAGACCGGTGCCCAAGGCGCGTCTTCCATGATCTTGCCGTAGATCTCGCTCCACATCTTGGCGCGTTCGCCAGCCTTGGCCGGGTCGACGATGGAGTCGGCCTCGGCCGCCTTGGCGTCGAGCTCCTTGTTGCAATACCACGACCAGTTCCAGCCGCCCGGGACGGCACCAGCGCAGCCGAGGATCGGGCCGTAGAAGTTCGACGGATCGGGGAAGTCGGCGATCCAGGCCATGCCGCCGGACCAGATCATCGGCGCACCGGCCTTGTCGCCGCCGGCGGCGATGACGTTGGCCTGCGCGAGCGACTGGATGCTGGCCTTGATGCCGACCGCCGCCAGATCCTGCTGAATGGCCTGCGCGATGCGCGGGTTGGGATCGGTGTTCATGGCAAACAGCTGCGTGTCAAATCCGTCGGGATGCCCGGCCTCGGCAAGCAAGGCCTTGGCCTTGGCCAAGTCATAGGGATAGCCCTTGAATTCCTTGTCATAGCCAGGCATCGACGGCGGCAACGGCTGATTGGCCGGCACCGCACGGTTGTTGATCAGCTGGACGATGCGGTCCTTGTTGATCGCCATGTTCACCGCCTGCCGCACCTTCACGTTGTCGAAGGGCGCCATGGTGGTATTCATGGTGATATAGCCGGTGTGCAACTGGCCGCCCTCGACGACACGGGCCTTCTGCTCGGGATCGGCCATCACCTCCTGGAATTTCGCCGGCGGAATGCCGTCGCCGGGAACGTCGATCTCGCCTTTCTGGAGCCGCAGCAGCGCCACGATCGGCTCCTGGCCGATCTCAAAGGTGATCTTGTCGAGATGCGGCAGACCCTTGTGCCAGTAATCCGGGTTGCGCTCGAAGACCACGCGCTGGCCGAGCGTCCATTCGGCGAGCTTGAAGGCGCCGGTTCCGACCGGATGTTTGCCGAAGTCCGCGCCGTATTTTTCGACTTCTTCCTTCGGCACGACATGCGAGAAATTGATCGCCATGACATGCAGGAAGGTGGCGTCGGGCCGGGTCAGCTCGAACTTGATCGTGTAGGGATCGACGACGGTTATGCCCGCCAGGCTTTCCGCCTTGCCGGCAGCGACGTTGTCATAGCCTTTGATCGAGCCGAAGAAGCCGGCACCCGGGCTCTGTGTCTTTGGACTGGTGACCCGGTCGAGCGAATATTTCACGTCGTCGGCGGTCATCTCGCGGCCATTGTGGAACTTCACTCCGTGGCGCAGCTTGAAGGTGAAGGTCTTGCCGTCGGGCGCAATCTCGTAGCTCTCGGCAAGGTCGGGCCGTAGGTTGGTGGTGCCCGGCTCGTAGTCCATCAGCCCGTCGAACAGGCTCTTGATCATCGACCAGTTCTGCCAGTCATAGCCGATGGCCGGATCGAGCGTGGCGACGTCGTCCTTGTAGGTGATGGTGATCGCGCCGCCCTGCTTGGCATTCGGATCGACGGCGTCTTCGGCGCGTACGCTTGTCATGCCAAGCACCAGCGCAAGCGCCGATGCCGCCACAGTCGATATCAGATATTTTCTCATGTCATGTTCCCTTTCTCTGGTTTTCTTGGTTTTCATCTGAGCTTGATGCGTGGATCGATGAACGGTGCGACAGTGTCGGCCAGGAGATTGCCGAGCACGATGGCAAAGGCCGAAACCAGGGTGACCCCCATGATGATCGGAATATCGATGCGCTGAATGGCCTGCCAGGCTAGCTGGCCGATGCCTGGCCAGCCGAACACGCTTTCGACAACCACGATGCCGCCCATGAAGATGCCGATGTCGATGCCGATCATGGCGATGACCGGCAGGATGGCGTTGGGCAGCGCGTGCCGGAAGATAATGGCGCTGCGTGCAAGACCCTTGGCACGCGCGGTACGCACGTAATCCTGGCGCAGCACGTCGATCATCGACGAGCGCATCATGCGGGCGTACCAGCCGGCACCGAGAATTCCCATGGTCAGCGACGGCAGCACCAGATGACGCCAGGTGCCGTAACCGCCGATCGGGAACCAACCGAGCCGCACCGCGAACACATAAAGCAGCAGCAGGCCGACAACGAATTGCGGCGCCGAGACGCCGACGAAGGAGGCGACCATCAGCGACTGGTCGGTGGCGGTGCCACGCTTGACGGCGGCGATGAGGCCCATCGTCAGCCCGATCACGACTTCGCAAGCAATGGCGCCGAGCATCAGCAGCAGGCTTGCCGGCAGCCGCGAGACGATAAGCTCCGTGACCTCCGAGCGCTGGATGTAGGAGCGCCCCAGATCGCCGCTGAGCAGACTGATCAGATAGTGCCAGTACTGGACGACGAAGGGCTGATCGAGGCCGAGCTGCCGGCGGATGTTTTCGACCGTCTCGGGCGTGGCGCTGCGGCCGGCGATCTGGCGGACGGGATCGGCGGGCAGCAGATAGAGCAACGCAAAGGTGATCAGGGAGACGCCGAGCAAGATGAGCACGGACTGGACAACGCGGCGGCCGAGATAGGCGATCATGCCCGCCCCCTTTGCGTCGGATCGAGGATGTCGCGCAGCGCATCGCCGACAAGGTTAAAGGCTAGCGCCAGCGCCAGGATCGCCGCACCCGGAAAGAAAACCAGCCAGGGCGCTGCCTGAAAATAGGTTTGGTTTTCGAAGATGATGTTGCCCCAGGAAGCAGTCGGCGGCTGCACGCCGATGCCGAGATAGCTGAGCGTCGCTTCAAGAAGCACCGTCGTCGAGATGCCGAGCGTGCCCCAGACGATGATCGTCGGCAAAAGGTGCGGCAGGATATGACGAAACAGGATGCGCGGGGCGCTTGCGCCGATGGTGCGCTCGGCATCGATGAACTCGCGCTCGGAGAGCGAACTTGTCTCGGTGTAGATGACGCGGGCGGTCTGCACCCAGTTCACCAATGCGATCACCATGGCGACGATCCATAGGCTCGGCTGGAGCACCGCCGCCAGGCAGATGGCGAGCAGCAGCGCCGGGAAAGCCATCATCAGATCGGTGAAGCGCATAAGCGCGCTGCCGATCCAGCCGCGGAAATAGCCGGCGGTGATGCCGACCAGCGTGCCGATCAGAAGCGCCACGCCATTGGCGACGATGCCGATGATCAGCGACGTGCGCGCGCCGAAGAGGAGACGGGTCAGCAGGTCGCGGCCAAGCAGGTCGGTGCCCAGCCAGAATTGGGCCCCCGGCGGCAGTGGCGCGCCTTCAAGCGTGAGCCCGTCGAACATCTGCTCGTTTGGATCGTAGCCTGTCAGCCACGGCGCAAGAATGGCGCCGGCCAAGACAACGGCAATAATCCCGAGGCCGAGCAAAGCGAGAGGCCGTTTTAGCAGACGTCGCCAGACGCCGGCGCGAGGCTTGGCTGGCATACGCCCGGCGGCTGAAAGCTCAGGCGCGATCGGATTGGTCATCGTCGCCTTCTTCTTGTGTCATCGCCACGATCCTGCGCGCGGCTTCCTCGACACTGATTTGCCAGCTCATCGCCAGCGAGCGGAGCTGCGCATAGGCACGGCCGTCCTCGGCGCCCTTCGACAAGACCTCCACCGCGCGTACGATGGTCCGGCGCTCCGCGACCCGCTGACGAAGCGAGGCAATCTCGCTGGCCAGAAGCTTGCGCGCCTCGAAACTCTGCCTTGCGATCAAAAGCGCGCTATAGACGCCGGCATTGCCGACCGGTTTCAGCAACTGCGCATCGGCCTTGTGCGACAATGCCCATTCGACGCGCCCCGGCGCCTCGGAGCCGATCAGTGCTATCAGCGGCATCGGTGCCTCGCCCGGCTTCCACGGAAATTGCTCGTCAAAGCCGAGATCGACGTCGAAGAAGACGAAGTCCGCCGCCAAGGCTTCGGCCGGCAGTTCCGGCCAGAAGCCAATCGCCTCAAGGCCGATGGCCGACAATTGCCTTGTGATCGCCTGCACGGTCGGATGTGGACGATGCAGGACAAAAGCCCTGGCGCCTCCAAGGTTCGGGATACGCGCCATCTTGCTCACGACACCACCCGCAGGCGTGGCCGCCCGAACGTCTCCGTCCGGTCATAGCGGGAAAGGTAGGGATCGGGTGCCACGCCCTTCGTCAGCGTGACCGTTTTGAACGATGTTCCATCGATACGTCCGATTAGCACCGGCAAGGTAGCATGCTGGGTTTGCGGGTCGATGGCGATGTCGCCCAGTGGCGTTCGAAATGATGTTTCGGTAAAGACCTTGGGAAGGTCCGTCCATTGTGCACCGGGGTTGCGGGTGAGGATCTCGGCGAGCATGCGCACCGAGGCATAAGCCGCCGCCTCGAAGGATGAGGCCGGCATGACGGAAGGCACTGGAGCCGCACCGCGATCCACCCCCGAGATGTCGTGAAAATAGGGCCCAACGGAAAGATGACCATCGCCTGCCCCGTTGAGCGCCGGCAATTCGCATTCCGTGAGATTGCAGGACAGGATCGGGCAACGCTCCGCCCTGAAATGCGGGTCGCGCCGGCCAAGCTCGGCATAGGCCGCGATGAAGGCATAAGAAGAAGGGCCGATGAGATTGTTCAGAATGAAATCAGGTCTCGTCGCCTGTATCTCCGCGATCAGCCGCGCAACATCGACCTCGCCGAGCGGCAGATAGCGTTCGCCCAGCACCTTGCCGCCGGCGTCCGCAATCAGGTCGCGCGCCACGCGGTTGGTCTCCCAACCCCAGATGTAGTTGGAACCGAGCAGGAAGCCGTCGGCGCCGAAACGAGGCACAACATAGGCAAGCAGCGGTACGAGATGCTGATTGGGGCAGGCGTGTGTGTAGACGACATGCTCGTTGGCTTCGAAGCCCTCGTACGGGCAGGCGTACCACAGCGTGCCGCCTGCCCTCTCCAGGATTGGAATGACCTCCTTGCGGCTCCACGAGGTGACGCAGCCAATGATGTGACGCGCGCCGCTGTTGGCGAGAATGTCCGCGCAGCCGCTTGCATAGCGATCGATGTTGCCCTGCGGGTCGCGCTCGACCGGGACGAATTCGAATGGGATAGCGGGATCGGCGTTGACGTCGGCGATGGCGTTCATCGCACCCGCACGGCAGGATTCGGACACCAGCCGGTAGTTGCCGGACCGCGAATAGAGAATGCCGATCTCGATATGCCGTTTCAAGCAATGCCTCAAAATGACAATGCCCCGCAGCCACCGCCGCCAGGCGAGAGCATACGAGGCATTCTTGCCGCCCGGCGGTCAGAGCCGGTATTTGTCCTCACCGTATTACGCCCGCGCTCCCAGTCAAGAGCCGCCACGCGAAACTTTGGCCAGCCGAAACGGTTCGGCGCGGAGCACGCAACCCATGCCGCTGGTCGTGTAGAGTCCGCCAGGAACCAAAATTGCTGATGTCCAGGTATGGGCCCGGACAAACCCGGTTCGCTACCATTCAAAGCAACGACTTTAATATCGGTTTACCTGAATCTGCTAGCAGCAATGACGCCGGTTTTTCGTCGGTCAAGCAAAGGGTTCCACCTTGCCGCAGCAATTCAGCACTCCGTTCGGTCACCGGGGCGATCGCAACTGGCCGAGGTTGCACGGCTTCATGGGCGTCGAGTTGGAACGCGCGCCCGATGTTCTCGTGCCTCGCGTCGCCCTGGCCCGGAAGCTCGGTGGATGGGACTTTGGTGGCGGGAGCCGGGCTTGAGCGTCATTCGCGCCTTGCAAGGCGCCGACCTCCCGGCAGTTGCGAACATGTTTCAGCGCGTGCTGTTGAAGGAGAGGACCGAAGCGCCGGCCTCTCTCGTGGAATACATGAAACGGTTTTATCTGGATGCGCCCGGTTGCGCAGACAACCTCCGGTCGCTTGTCCATGTCAACGACGCCGGTCGCGTCTCCGGATTTGTCGGCGTCCACGTCCTGCCTATGACGTTCAACGGCCGACAACTACGCGCGGCCATCTGTAGCTCGCTCATGGTCGAGGACCATGAGCACGACCCGCTGGCCGGCGCCCGCTTGCTGAAAGCTTACCTGGATGGTCCGCAGGACATCTCCTTCAGCGAGACGGCCAACGATATTTCCGTGAAATTGTGGACCCGGCTGCGCGGCGTGGTCCTGCCGCAATACAGCCTTGACTGGGTCCGCGTGATGCGCCCCGCGGCCTTCATGCTCAGCCTTTCCGCCAATCGCATGGCGCTTGCGCGAATGCTCAATCCGCTGGCGCGTACAGTCGACCGATTTTACTGCAGAAGGATGACGTCCAGCGAACGACGTTGGTCGGGTGTGGCGGTGGACGGGGCAGGCCACGGAGCATTTCGTACATCCGAAATCGACAGCCACGCATTTGCCAGGCTCATCGAACCGTTTACCGCTCAATTCGCCCTGCGCCCAGATTGGACGAAAGGCCAACTCGACCACATCCTGACCGATGCGGCACAAAAGCCGGATCTGGGCGAGCTTGTCTACGTTTGTGTGACGTCGCCAGTCGGCACCAATGTCGGCGCTTTCGCCTATTACGCACGAAAGTATGAAATTGGTCGCGTGCTGCAGATCTTCGCCCTCCCCGGCCAGGCGGGCCCGGTGATTGACTGCCTGATCGATCACGCCGCCGCGCGCGGCGTCAGCGGCCTGCGCGGACGTATTCAACCTGCGCTTCTGGAGGCGATGCTTGGACGACGCATTGCTTTCCTGACCGTTGCTTCAACGGTGGTGCATTCACGTGATCCAGAGCTTTTGGACGCGATGAAGAACTCGCAGGCCTTCCTGAACGGTCTTGCCGGCGAGCAGTGGAGCCGACTTATCGGCAGCCGTTTCAGCTAGAGCGGGATGCGTTCAAGTTGAACCGAGCATTCCGCTCTACGCATTTATTTTAGACGCGTTTTTCCGCTTGGCTGCAAAATGCTTGGGTCAAAACCCAATCACTCTGAACGACCGAGTTCGACCCTTTGCCGTCATCCAGTTGGGAGCGTCGCATGACGCGATCTGACCCTTGTCCGACATTCGGGCTCTCATGCAGCAAGGTACACAGACCCGAAAAGCTGTCTTTCAGGGGCGGCGGCAATGGCATCAACCTGCGACCTGCTGTAAGCTTGGAAAGCGGGTAACAATCCGCGAAGGATTGGGGGGATGGAACGTCATCTCGCAGCCGTCCTGATTGCCGATGTCGTCGGCTATGGCCGCTTGAGCCAGATCGACGACGAGGGTACGCGTGCGCTTTTCCGAACCGACCTGAACGAAGTATTCGAGCCAAGGATCGCTGCGCACCATGGTCGACTGGTGAAAACCATGGGAGATGGGATGCTGGTCGAGTTCCACAGTGTGGTCGACGCCCTACGCTGCGCGGTCGAAATCCAGCAACAGAAGGCGGAGGTGAACGTTCTCACGCAGCCAGAACGGCGGCTTGATTTCCGCATCGGCATCAATCTGGGCGATGTTATCGTTGAGGGTGACGACATCCACGGCGATGCGGTGAACATCGCCGATCGGCTGCAAGGGCTGGCTGAACCTGGAGGAATCGCGATTTCCGCCACCGCCTGCGACCATGTGAGGGGAAAGGTGCCGATCGGCTTTGCCTCACTCGGCGAGCAGAAAATGAAAAGTATCGCCGAACCGGTTCGCGTGTACCGTGTCTTGATCGACCCCGCTACTGCGGGCAAGATCGTCGGTGCCAAACCAGGCCTTTCTGCCGGCGACGACAGTAAGCCGCCGGTAATTGCGGTTTTGCCGTTCGAAAACCTGAGCGCCGACGACGGCTGGACGCGGCTGGCAGACGGCCTGTCGGCCGACATGATCGGCGACCTAGCGCGCTATCCCGACCTTGCGGTCATTTCGCGCCAGACCATGCAGTCCTATCGGGGACGGGCGAGCGACACACGCTCGGTTGGACGGGAACTGAACGCCGATTACCTGCTGGAAGGCACCCTCCAGGCGATCGGACAGCGTGTCCGCGTCGCGGTGCAGCTGGTCGACACCCGGACCGGAGCCAACCTTTGGTCGGCGCGGTTCGACGAGTCGACCGATGATTTTTTTCTCATGCAGGACGGCATCACACAGAACGTCATCAATGCCCTGGCAGGCACTTTCGGCAAGCTCGCCAATCTCGGGCGTGAGGTGGCTCGGCGGAAGCCTCCCTCGAGCCTGGGTGCTTACGACTGCTATCTACTCGGGGTGGAACTGCACGACAGATTCACGACCGATGCGAGGGCAGAAGCCATACGCATGCTGTCCCGCGCCGTGGAACTCGACCCCGGCTTCGCGCGGGCCTGGATGACCTTGGGATTGGCACATGCGGTCGATGCCTTCAATGCCTTCACGCCAGATTCAGCCGCTTCGGTCGAGCGCTGGCGAGAATGCGTGGAAAAGGCTCTGGCGCTCGACCCTACCGATCCGATGACGCGCCTTTACATGGGCGCTCTCCGCGCCATTGACGGCGATATCAGCGGGGCCGCAGAGGAATACGACCGGGCGCTGGCCCTGGCACCCAATGACGCCGATGTGCTGTCGATGCTTGCCTCAAGCCGAGCTCTCGTGTGTGGAAATCCGGAAGAAGGCTGTGCTCTTGCCGAACGGGCGCTTCGCCTCAATCCGCAGGCTCCGAGTTGGTACTACGCGCAGCTCGCCCGGGCGCGGTTCGTCGCCGGTCGCTATGCCGACAGTCTGTCGTCGCTGTGCCAAAGTCCGCCGGATATTCCCGTCACTCTGATGTTCCGTGCCCTGTGTCACGCGCTGCTCGAAGAGCCGGCGCAGGCGCAGTCGATCGCCAGGCGGATTGCCGTCGAGTTTCCAAGGTTCACCGTCGAGAACTTCATCCGAACCTATCCCGTCACCAATCCTCTGGCCCTCGCTGCGATCAAGGAAGGGGCTCGTCGCGCAGGTATAGCGTAGAGCCGAAAACGGTGCCAAGCTGAGGAGGGGGACGCGCTTCCTGGATATGCCACTTGGTAAGCCGGGCCCCGCTTCCGGCACAGGCGGAAGGTCTGCTTCGTAGCGCTAACTGGGCGCTGGCGTGACCCCTGCTAAGCTTCCGCTCCTGGCGCAACGTGCTCGTCTGGCAGATGAGACGAACGGCAACTTCCCGCCCATCTCGGCCATTGGCCGCAGCCTGCTGATTGAGTTTTGACCCTAAGGCGCTTTTTGGGACGTGTGGCGGTCTCGAAGCAGGTCAGGTACCGAGTTCTTCGACTTCCTCGACGAGTTGCGGACGCATGTGCAGATAACGTGTCGCCTTGCGTTTGGCGATGACATCGGCCCAGACGCGTTCCACTTGTGTAGCGGCCAACCCCGCCGCCTGCCCCACCACCTCAGCCGCCACGCCGTTGTTGAGACCGTAAAGGCAAAGATCCATACGGTCATAGGGAAGCGAGAAGTAGAACTCCTCCTGGGTCTGCGCCAGCGAGTAGGTATCGGTGGTCGGAGGCCGGTTCCGGATTTCTTCCGGAACACCGAGATGAGCCGCCAGCGCATAGACCTGCGTTTTATAGAGGTGGGCAATCGGCTTGACGTCCGCGGCGCCGTCACCGTTCTTCACGAAGAAACCCTGATCGTATTCCAGCCGGTTCGGTGTTCCAAGAACGGCGAAGTTCAGACGATCGGCATGATAGTATTCAATCTGCTTGCGGGTGCGCTGCTTCATATTGGTAGCGGCGACGACGCCGAGATAGACAGGCAACGGCATTCTCAGTTTCGTCTGCTTGCCTTCGGGATCCTGCACCACCAGCGACGAGATATTATAGCCTTGGCCCTCGAGCGCGTTCGCGATCACGATCTTCGAGGCCCAGCCTTCGCCGTATTCCGGGACCAATTCGCGGATGAAGGCGTCGCGGCGCTGGTAGCAGCCCATCGCGCGCAAGGCCGGCCCGATATCCTCCGTCACAGCCTCGACACCAAAAGTTTCGGCGACGAGGCGGCCGAGCCGCAGGCTTTCGGGATCAGAATCGCTTTCCGGCATGAACAGGCAAAGCACATTCCGCGGACCGACGGCACGTGCGGCCAACGCGACCGACACGCTCGAATCGATCCCGCCCGAAAGACCGAGCACAAGGCCCCGCTTGCGAAGCCCGCGCAACTGCTGGCGCAAGGCCGTTACGATACGGTCCGTTTCGGTGATCAGGTCGATTGCCAGAGCCTGCGCCAGAAAGGTCCGCGCATCCTCGATCGGGCGAACATTCATTGCGCGGCCTCCATGGTTTCTGCCGCAAGCCGACGGCTGACCTTGCCGGTATCGGTCTTCGGCAGCTCGCGGCGGAACTCGACGATCTTGGGCACCATGAAGTCCTCAAGATGACGTGCACAGTGACGAACGACATCTTTTTCGCCAAGCGCTGGGTCGGACCGTACGACAAATGCGCCGATCGCATGCCCAAGCACAGGATCCGGCACGCCGAAGACAACCGCTTCCGCGATGCCCGGATGAGCGTGAAGCACGGCTTCCACTTCCTTGGGCGCCACCTTCTCTCCCCGTGTCTTTATGATGTCGTCCTTGCGGCCGACGAAATAAAGAAAGCCTTCCTCATCGGCCCTGAACAGATCGCCGGTGTAGAGGACCTTCTCCCAAGGGTTCGGACCCGGGCGCAAGGCTCGTGTCGTCGCAGCTTCGTTTCGCCAATAACCCTGCATGACGTGCGGCCCGCGAATGACCAGCTCACCTGCTACGCCCGGCGGCACCCGTTGCCCCTCGTCGTCGACGACAAAGGCTTCGGTGTTCGGAATGGCTATTCCGACCGACCCCGGCCGGCGGTCTACCTCCTCGGGCGGCAGATAGGTGCAGCGCTTGCATTCCGTCAGGCCATACATCGAATAGAGCCTGACACCGGGGAAAAGGAACCGAAGGCGTTCTATGTGAGGCGGCGGCAAGGCAGCCGCCGTGTTGGAAATATAGCGAAGGCTGGGCAGGAAGCCCGGCGCCAGGTCCCTCATCTGCAGGATCATCGCTGCCATCGTGGGCACGAGCGGAAGCCCGGTGACGCCTTCCTGGCGGATGCGTTCAAAGACCGCCTGGGGAAAAGCGAAGGACTTCTCGAGCACGAGCGTGGCGCCGAGCCTGACAGCCATCAGCAACTGATAGAGGCCGTAGTCGAAAGCGAGGGGCAGAACATTCAAGATGATGTCGTCTGGGGAGTTGCGCAGATAAGTGATGATGGAGCCCGCCGCCGCGTCGCAATTGCGGTGCGTCATCATCACGCCCTTGGGCCGGCCGGTCGAGCCCGAGGTGTAGATCAACATCGCAAGATCGACGTCAACGCCGCGGTGGTCAATCTCCCTGGCTTGGAGCGTCAAGCAATCCGCCAGGGATGTGGCCCCTGCCGGGCATTGGTTATCGGCACCAACGGTGGAGGCCACGAAGATGCCGGTCTTGCCGGACGATCCGCACGCCTCGGCGACCACGGGCATCAGTTTTGCTTGCGTGAGGATCGCAGCTGCGTCGCAATCGGCGATGATATAGGCCAGCTTTTCGGCCTTGGTGGATGCGTTGATCGGACTGAAAGTCGCGCCTGCTTTAAGAACTGCGAAAATCGAAACCGCAGCCTCCCAGCAATTGTCCATGAAGATAAGGACCCGGTCGTCGCGACTGACGCCATTCATGAAAAGGGCGGCGGCCAGACGGCTCGAAAGATCGTCCAGCTCTTCATAGCACAGCCTTTTGTGCTCGGTGATCAATGCCGTTTTGGCTGGATGGGCAGCGGCCTTCGCCGTCAGAAAATGTTCGATCCGCACGGACGCTCCTCGCCGATGGCGCCTACGCTGCCAGCGCTTCTGCCTTTGCCTTGATGAAGGCTGAGATGCGGTCAATCGAATCCAGATTGGCCGGTACGATGTCGGCATCGACCATCGCTATGCCGAAATCATCCTCTATGAATGCCACGAGCTCCAACACGGCCGTCGAGTCGATGATGCCGTTCTCGATCAGTGATACGGAGTCTGCAAGCTCGTAGGACGTGTCCCCGAACAGGAAGTTGTCGACGATAAAGGTTTTGACCTTGTCCTTGACTGCTATCATGATTTTTCATTCCCTCGATTTCTCAGGCCGCTCGTGCTGCACCGACCTTTTCGCCGGTGAAAATCTTCTGCCACAGTTGCGTCGACAAAATGCCGACGAAAGCCGCATTGTCGCGGAATCCGGACGCTGGCTGCAAGCGGCATTTCTCGTGCAGGTTCGCCACCGCCTTGGCGTTGAATAGTCCGCCGGCGGCGATGCTCGCTTCGCTCAGTGAGTCGCGTACGTAGTCCAGTTCTCCCGCTCCAACGAAGGAGCGGGCTTCCGGTGCCCGGTAAGGCTGTTTGGTGCGCTCGCGGATGGCCGTCGGAAGCAGGTGCTTGGCAGCTTTGCGCAATATGTGTTTTTCCACCAGTCCCTTCAGCTTCATCTCCGGCGGAAGTCTGGCCGCAAACTCCACCAAGCGATGGTCAAGGAAGGGGAAACGCCCTTCGATACCGTGCGCCATGGCCATGCGATCGCCCTGGCTAGAGAGGATGTAGCCCGGCAGGAGAAAGCGGGTTTCGAGATATTGCGCCTGATGCAGCGGATGCCACCGGGAAAATGCCTCAGGCAACCGGCTGGCCAGGTCCTCGGCTGCGTCATACCCCTTCAATGTCGCGCGCAGGTCACCGGAAAAGAACATCTTCGCCGCTGATGTGGTCTTGAAACGCGGCCGATGCGAGAACAGCGGATCGTCCAGGGCAGCGCTGCCGGTTCCGAAGAACGCAGCCAGGTACTCCACGGACTGCTGTTGCAGGCCCGGCAGATAGGGATAAAGCTTGCGGAACAGTTGTGGCCTGATGCGCGATGCCGGCTGTCGCGCGCAGAAACGGCGAACCCGCGCTTCCTTGAAGACATCATAACCGGCAAAGACCTCGTCGGCGCCTTCGCCTGTCAGCACCACTTTCAAACCGGCCTGGCGAACGAGGCCAGACAATTGATAGAGGGGGGCCGGGGCGGTGCGGATGATCGGCCGCTCGGTAAAGCGGATGACTTCGGGAAACACACCGGCGATATCGCCGGCACGACACGCAATGGTTCGATGGCGCGTGCCAAGTGCTGACGCCATTTCGGTCTGGAAGGCGCTTTCGTCATGCTCGGCGCTGTCGAACGTCACGGAAAATGTCTGCAGCTTAAGAGGAGTCATGCCGGCCGCGAGTGCCGAAACGAGGGATGAATCGAGCCCGCCCGAAAGGTAGGAACCGACCGGCACGTCGGCGCGCATGCGAAGCCTCACCGCGTCGGTCAAAAGGGCCTGCAGTTCCTCGGCCGCGTCGTCCTCATTGGTGATCTTCGATGGCGTATCCGGATACGGGTAGTCTAGGTGCCAATATGGTTTGACCGTGACTTGCCCCTGTGTCGCGATCATCACGCTTGCCGGCTCCAGCTCGTGGATGTTGCGGAAAGCCGTGCGTGGAGCGATCGGCGCCCACAGCGTAAAGATCTGGTCGAGTGCAATCGGATCGATTTCGGCCGAGACGCCGGGTACCTTCAGGAGGGCCTTTATCTCCGACGCAAAGTAGAGCACCCCGTCCTTGCTGGTGTAGAACAGCGGCCGAACACCCATGCGGTCTCTTGCAAGCACCATCCGCCGCCGCCGGTTATCCCAAATCGCGAAGGCGAAATCACCGTTCAGGAGCGACAGGCAGTCTTCGCCCATCTCGTCATACAGCTGCAGGAGAACTTCGGTATCGCTCGACGTGCGGAAGCGTCGGCCCTTGGCCAGCAGCCCTTCGCGCAATTCCACGTAGTTGAAGATCTCGCCGTTGAACGCAATCGTCAAATTGCCGGTTTCGTCGGACATCGGCTGCTGGCCATCACCAATTCCAATCACCGACAGCCGCGCATGCCCAAGCCCAGCCTCGGGCGCTACGAATTTCCCTTGTTCATCCGGCCCGCGATGGGCGATCGCAGACGTCATGCGCGCAAGCAAAGCTTCCGCATCCCGGACTGAACCGAAATAGCCCCCGAATCCGCACATCCACACAGCTCATACTGAACAGCAAGCCACGAAACATAGCGGTCATAAGCGCCTCAAAGGTTAATCGGATACTTTTCAGCAAGCATGTGGTTAACAGGATGTTAGGACAAAATGGTGCTTTTGCGGACCGACTTGCGCCCCACTCCAAGGTGTCACGCTTGAAGGCGTCACGGCGAGCGATGCAAATCACTGCTTCGAGTACGGCCGGTACCAGTCAACAAACTTCTTCAGCCCGTCCTCTATCGAAACGCTAGGCCTGAAGCCGAAATTCCGCTCCAGCGCGGTCATGTCGGCGTAAGTCTTCTCGACGTCGCTCGCCTGCATCGGCTCGTTGTGGCGGATTGCCTTGACCTCGAGCAGCCTTTCCAGAATGTCGATGAAGTCGCCCAGCCGCACCGGCCGGTTGTTGCCGACATTGTAGAGCCTGTTCGGCGGAACGTCAGCCGCCGGCGGCTTGTCGAGCACGGCGACAACCGCCTTCACAACATCGTCTATGTAGGTGAAATCGCGCCACATTTCGCCATTGTTGAAGACCCGGATCGGCTTGCCCTCGAGCATCGCCTGGGTGAACATCCAATAGGCCATGTCGGGACGGCCCCAGGGACCGTAGACCGTGAAAAACCGCAGGCCGGTCTGCGGTATGCCGAACAGATGGGCGTAGGTGTGGCTCATCAACTCATCGGTTTTCTTGGTGGCAGCGTAAAGCGAAACGGGCTTGTCGACCTGATCGGCTTCGCTGAACGGCACGCTGCGGTTGCCGCCATACACCGAGCTCGACGAGGCATAGACCAGATGCTCGAATGCCGGTTCGGCGCGACAGAATTCGAGCACTTCGAGGTGGCCCATGACATTGGAGCGGATATAGAGCCGCGGATTGTCGAGTGAGTGGCGCACGCCCGCCTGCGCTGCAAGGTGCACGATCCTAACGATGCCTTGCCCGGCCAAAGCGGCTGCAAGCGCGCCCTGTTCGGCAATATCGATCTGGTGGAACGAAAAATCCTTATGGGGCAGAAGGCGGGCAAGCCGCCCCTTTTTGAGCGCCAGGTCGTAATAGTCGTTCATGTTGTCGACGCCGACGACCGCTTCTCCCCGGTCGAGCAGATGGTGGCAAACGTGGCTGCCAATGAATCCCGCGGCTCCGGTGACAAGTATAGGCAACAAGCTTCTCCACGCGCATAGCCGGGCCGGTATCTGGAGCGGCAGATCCGGCCCATTTTGTCGTGCTATAGTCGAAAGCCGAGGTGGAGACCACCATTAAGCTGATGCGTCAGCTTGCCTCGCGCATGGCTTCGGCCGCCTGCAGGTCAACCGACACCAGTTGGCTGACGCCTTGTTCGGCCATGGTCACCCCAAACAGCCGGTCCATGCGCGCCATGGTGATCGGGTTGTGTGTGATGATGACGAAGCGCGTTTCGGTGGTTGCGGCCATTTCGTCCATCAGATTGCAGAAACGCTCGACATTGTGGTCGTCGAGCGGCGCGTCGACTTCGTCGAGCACGCAGATCGGCGCCGGATTGGTCAGGAACACGGCGAAGATCAGCGACATCGCCGTCAACGCCTGCTCGCCGCCGGACAGCAGCGTCATCGTCTGCGGCTTCTTGCCGGGCGGGCGCGCCAGGATCTCGAGCCCCGCTTCGAGCGGATCGTCGGACTCGATCAGTTGCAGCTCGGCGGTGCCGCCGCCGAACAGATGCGAAAACAACCGTTGAAAATGGCCGTTGACCACCTCGAAGGCGGCGAGCAGCCGCTCGCGGCCTTCGCGGTTCAGGCTATGGATCGCCTGCCGCAGCTTGCGGATCGCCTCGATGATGTCGTCGCGCTCGGAGACGATGGTCTCCAGCCGGTCCGACAGTTCCTTCTGCTCCTCCTCGGCGCGCAGATTGACGGCACCGAGCCGTTCGCGTTCGACCTTCAGCCGGTCGAGCTGACGCTCGATCTCGGCCATTTCGGGCATCGGGCTGTCGGATTCGAGGCCGGTGTGGCGGATCACCAGATGCGGCGGCGTGTTCAGCGTTTCCTGGATGCGCGCCTCGACTTCCAGCCGACGCTCGTCGGCGGCGGTCAGCCGCTCTTCGGCGCGAACGCGGGATTCGCGCGCCTCGGCCAGCGACTGGATGGCAGCAGTCGCAGCCTTGTCCAGCTCGGACTGCCGGTTCTCCGCTTCCTGCAAGCGGTCGCCCGCTGCCTTGCGCAGGCTTTCGGCCTCGGCGAGCTGCGACAGCAGGGCGCGCCGCTTGGCGTCAATCTCGTCGGGAGCGTCGGCCAGTTGCTCGCGCTCGGCCTCGGCCTCTGCCTTGCGTTCGCCGAGCGCCGCGATCTGCGTCGAGGCGTTTTCGGCGCGCTCGACCCAGTTGCGCCGTTCAACGCTGATGGCGTCGAGCCGGCGCGCACGTGCCTCGGCTTCCCGCCTCAGGCCCTCGTGAACGGCACGCGCATCGGCAAGGGCGGCGCGGTCGCGGGCGACGTTGGCGGCCGACTGCTCGAGCTGCAATTGCAGATCGCCGAGATCGGGCGCGTCCTGCAGCAGCATTTCCGCCTCGACGAATGCCGCCGCCGTTTCCTCATGGCTGTCGACAATGCGTGCGCGCGCCTCGTCAAGTGCTGCACGCCGGCTCGACAGCTCGCCGCCGGCTTTTTCGGCCTCGGCCAGCGTATTGCGGGCAGCGTCGAGCCCGTGCTGGGCGTCGCGCCCGGCCTGTCGGGCGTTGCGTTCGGCCTCGCTCGCCTGGGCAAGCGCCTGTTCGGCCTGGGCAAGGGCTTGTTCAGCTTCGCGCAGGGTGCGCGTGGCATGGACTGCTTCGGCATCGAGCTCGGCCAGCCGGTTTTTCTGCGCCAGCCGCTGCGCGGCGGCGGTCGGGGCATCGGCGCTGGCGGTGAAGCCGTCCCAACGCCAGAGCGCGCCTTCGCGGCTGACTAGCCGTTGACCGGGAGCAAGCAGCGTCTGCAGCCGTCTTCCGTCGGCGGCTTCGACAATGCCGATCTGGGCCAGCCTGCGGGCCAGCTGTGCCGGCGCACGCACAACGCTGGCGAGGCTCCTTATGCCTTCGGGCAATGCGGCGTCGGCAGGCTGGATTTCGCTCTGGCCCCAATGTACCGGCGCACTGCGGTCGAGCGGCACGTCGAGATCTTCGCCAAGCGCGGCACCCAGCGCCGTCTCGTAGCCGCGCTCGACGCTGATCTGCTCCAGCACCGAGGGAAATAGATCGCCGCTGGCGGCGTTGAGGATCTTGGCCAGCGTGCGGGCCTCGGTTTCGATCCGCGCCAGCTCGGCCTTTGCGTCCTGAACCGGTGGGCGGCCAGCACTTTCGCCTGCACGCGCCTCGGCGACCGCCTGTTCGGCGGCAATGGCGGCTGCCTCAGCCTCTTCGAGCAGCGCCAGCGCCTGATCGACCAGCAGCCGCTTCTCGGCGGGATCGGGCAGGCCGGCGACTCTGGAGACGATCTCCGACAGTTCGCGGTCGACATCGGCAAGCTGGCGGGCAAAGCGGTCGCGGCGCTCAGCGGTGTCGCGCAGCGTCCGTTCGATCTGGTTGCGCGAGGCGGCAGCCTCCGCCCGTTCGGCGGTCAGCGCGGCGAGCCTGGCCTCGCTCGAGGCAAGCGTCGATGCCGCCTGCTCGAAAGCCGCGCGGGTGCTGGCCTCGCGCTCGGCGGCGCCGGCGTTTTCGGCGTTGAGCGCGGCTTCTTCGGCGGCGAGGCGTTCGAGGATATCCGCATTGTCGCGGACCATGCGCTCCTCGCGGGCAAGGTCGCCATCGAGCTGTTGCAGTCGGCGGTCGAGCTCAGCCTGGCGGGCGCGGATGCGGCCTGCCTCTTCCTCGATCTGCGCCTTGGCGATCGATAGACGCTGGAAGGCGGCGGCGGCAGCGGCTTCCGCATCGCGCAGGTCCGGCAGCCGGTGGGCGTTGATGCCTTGTTCCCTGGCGGCAGCCATCTGGGCGGCGGCACGGTCGCCGACCAGCGCGGTGGCAATCGCCAGCGCCGAACGCGCTTCGCCTTCCTGCGTCTTGGCCAGCGTCCAGCGCAGATGCAGCAGCGTCGCTTCGGCCTTGCGGATGTCGGCCGACAGGTTCTTGAAGCGCGAGGCCTGGCGGGCCTGGCGTTTCAGGCTTTCGATCTGACCCTCCAGCTCGCCGACGACGTCGTCCAGCCTTTCGAGGTTCTGTTCCGCCGCCTTCAGCCGCAGCTCGGCTTCGTGGCGCCGTGTGTGCAAGCCGGAAATGCCGGCCGCCTCCTCCAGCAGCGCGCGGCGCGCCTGCGGCTTTGCCTGGATCAGCTCGCCGATGCGGCCCTGGCCGACCATCGAGGGCGAGCGGGCGCCGGTCGACTGGTCAGCGAACAGCAGCTGAACGTCCTTGGCGCGAGCCTCCTTGCCGTTGATGCGGTAGAGCGAGCCGGCCTCGCGCTCGATGCGGCGCGAGACCTGCAATTCGTCGGCGTCGTTGAAGGCGGACGGCGCGGTGCGGTCGCTATTGTCGAGGAACAGCGTGACTTCGGCGGTGTTGCGGGCCGGACGCGTTCCCGAGCCGGAAAAGATGACGTCGTCCATGCCGGACGCACGCATGTTCTTGTAGGAGCTTTCGCCCATGACCCAGCGCAGCGCCTCGACCAGGTTCGACTTGCCGCAGCCGTTCGGCCCGACGATGCCGGTCAGACCGCGTTCGATGACGAACTCGCCGGGTTCGACGAAGGATTTGAAGCCGAGGAGGCGAAGGCGCGAGAACTTCATTCGCGCCGGCCCATAGCCAAGTTTCGCAAAACTGTGCCGCGGTTTTGCAAGGAGAACCCGCGGCAAGACAAAGAAGTGCGCACGCCGAAGCTACGCCGCTTCGGCGCTGCCGAAACGTCAGAGCAGAGGGTCGATGATGGCCGACATTTCCGCAATCGACATCGCCCCTTTGTAGGTCTTTCCGTTGATGAAAAAGGTCGGTGTGGAATCGACCTTGAATTCGTCGGCGCCGCGCTTCTGGACAGATCTCACATCGTCCAGAAGTTTCTGGTCCGTCAAGCAGGCCTCGAAGGACTCCTGTGTAAAACCGGCAAGCTTGGCGATTTGCAGCAGTGCGTCCTTGGTATTGTTCACACCAACCCAGTTCGCCTGCTGCCTGAACAGTACGTCGACCATCGGGAAATAGTTGTCCTTGGAGCAGCGCGCCAGCATGAAACCGGCCTCGGCGCTGGGATCGAACGGAAACTCGCGCAGTATGTAACGGGCCTTGCCGGTGTCGATATATTTCGTCTTCAGCTCCGGAAAAGTGGTCTCGGCGAAATGCGCGCAATGCGGGCAGGTCATCGATGCATATTCGACGATAGTGACCTTTGCATCGTGCTTGCCGAGCTGCATGTCGGGCAATGCGCCGGGCTTCAGCAGTGCCGCCATATCGACCGTGCCCTGAGCCTCCGGCGCCGCCGCGGCGGCCGGAGCGGCCGGCTTCGCAGGTTCCGGAGCCGCAGGCTTCACATCCTGCGCCTCGGCTTTCTCGCCCGAGTCGCTGCAGGCGGCAAGCAGCGCCACCGCTGGTATTGCGGCCAGCGAAGTCAAAAGGTTTCTGCGGGACAAGGAACGGATCATACGAATCACCTGGCAATAGTTGGATTTTGCAATGCAAAGTCTACAAAAAGCGAGAGTTGGCGCGAATTAAGGCATTACCGCCCCTATTCCAATCGCCAAATCCGGGCATACCATCACGATAGCGCGAGATCACGGTTTCTTTTGACCGAGAATGGTGGCGCCAAGCCGCTCCAGCGAGGCGCGCAGCCCGCCGTCCTCGATCAAACCAACGGTGCCCGACAGCTTCGCTTTCTCGGCCGCAGTCAGCGGCCGCAAACTGGGTTTCGGCTTGTCCTTGCCCGCCATTACCGGCTTCTGCACGATCCTGATCCGGCCGATCGCATTGAAACCGAGGAAGGCATTGACCCGGTTGATGATCTCGCCGGTCTCGTGCTGCAGATGCAGTGCCGCTACACCCTCGCAGGCAATCACCAGCACCGCCGGTTCGAAAGGATCGTCCTCATGCATGCGGCGCGGCCACTGGATCTTTTCCGGGCGCGAGCGGCCGGCAAGCCGCGGCCCGGCAATTTCTTCCCATGACTGGACCAGTCCGATCGACATACCGGCCCGCTTGCGCAGCACCGGGTCGAGGATCTCGGTTGCGAGATCGCTCACCGGAACGGGATTGCCGAAGGGCCTTTTCCCTGCCATGTGCGTTCTCCAGCTTCAGCACCAATGGATTAGGGCCGACCCTCGATCAATGGCACTGCACGACCAGACCCGCAAGGCCGTATCCGGAGACAATGTCGAGATCGCCTCCCGGCTGCTTGCCTGGTACGACGCGCATCACCGCGACCTGCCCTGGCGCGTTTCGCCGCGCGCGCTGGCGGGCGGGGCGCGGCCCGATCCCTATCTGGTCTGGCTTTCCGAGGTGATGCTGCAGCAAACCACGGTCGAGGCGGTAAAATCCTATTTTCAGGCGTTCATGCAGAAATGGCCAACGGTCCAGGCGCTGGCGGCGGCACCGACCCAAGACGTCATGAAGGCCTGGGCCGGGCTCGGCTATTATTCCCGCGCCCGTAACCTCAAAGCCTGTGCCGATCTCGTCGCGCGGCAAGGCGGCCGCTTTCCGGACAGCGAGTCCGGCTTGAAGGAACTGCCCGGCATCGGCGCCTATACGGCGGCGGCGATCGCAGCGATCGCCTTCGACCGACCAGCCGCGGTCGTCGACGGCAATGTCGAACGGGTCGTCTCACGGCTGTTTTCGATCGCCACGCCGCTGGGCGAAGCCAAGGGCGAGATACGCGGCCAGGTCGAACGCATGGTTCCCCTGACAAGGCCCGGCGACTTCGCGCAGGCGATGATGGACCTGGGCGCGACGATCTGCACGCCGCGCCGGCCCCGCTGCATTCTGTGCCCCGTTCGCGTGGACTGCAGCGCCACGATCTCGGGCGACCCCGAACGCTTTCCGGTCCGCCTGCCCAAGGCCGAAAGACCCTTACGCCGCGGTGCCGCCTTCGTTGCCGTCAGGTGCGACGGCGCCATCCTTCTGCGCAAGCGCGCGGACAAAGGCCTGCTCGGCGGCATGACTGAGGTGCCGACGACCGGCTGGACGGCGCGCATAGACGGCGCCACCACGGAAGCGGCGGCCCCGCTCCCCGGCAACTGGCAGCAGGCCGGACGCATCGGCCATATCTTTACCCATTTTGCGCTTGAACTCGACGTGTTCAAGGCGGAGACCGACGTTGCCGCCCCGGTCGGGCATTTCTGGTCGCTGGCCCATGAAATTTCCGGGGAAGCGCTGCCGAGCGTCATGAAAAAGGTAATCGAAGCGGCGATGCCGGGCGCGACGAAAAAGCAGCGGCCGCGTTGAAAGAGAGAAGAATGACTGAAATCCGCCACATCGTTTTCGACATCGGCAAAGTGCTGATCCACTATGATCCGGACCTGCCCTTCAGTCGCTTGATCCCCGATCCCGACGAACGGAAATGGTTCTTCGACAATGTCTGCACGCATGATTGGAACATCGAGCAGGATCGCGGCCGCAGTTGGGAAGAGGCCGAAGCGCTGGCGATCGCGCAATATCCCGAGCACGCCGAAAATATCCGCAATTTCCGCCGGCACTGGCACGAGATGGTGCCTCACGCCTATGAGGACAGCGTCGCCATCATGATCGGCCTGATCGACAGCGGCCATGACGTGACGATGCTCACCAATTTCGCTGCGGATACGCTCGCCGAGGCCCGCGAGCGCTTCGATTTCCTCAATCGGCCGCGCGGCGTCACCGTTTCCGGCGACATCCGCCAGATCAAGCCGGATCGCGCCATCTATGACCACCACGTCGCCGCGTTCAGCCTCGAACCGTCAGCGACGCTGTTCATCGACGACAGCCAGAAGAACGTCGACGGCGCCAAGGCGGCGGGCTGGCAGTCGGTGCTGTTCACCGATGCAAAGACGCTCAGGGCGGACCTTGAGCGCCTTGGGATCAAAGTGTGATTTGAATCGGTTCCAGGAGTTGGTTGAGCCTTCGCATTAACCGATCTGTCGCAACTCGGAAGCCGTCAGGCGCCCGCCCGCTCCATGCCTAGCCGAGCAATGCGGCGAAGCTCGTCGATCGGGGTCAGGCCGCCGCTGCGCTCATAATGCCAGAAGGTCCATCCGTTGCAGGCGTCCAGCCCCTGCACCTCGGCGCCGATCTTGTGGATCGACCCGGCACTGTCGCCGATCGCCAGCGTGCCGTCGGCGCGCACTTTTGCCGCCCAGCGCTTCTTGGCGTCGTAAAGCGTGGCGCCTGGCGCCACCAGGCCATTGTCGAGAAGCGTGACGAAGGCGACGCGCGGCTCAGCGCGCTTGCCGGTCAGTACCGTCAAATTGGCGCCTTCCAGCGGCCGGACCGCATCGATACGTTCCATGGCGGCATCGATATAGGTTTGTTCGCGCTCGATGCCGACGAAGTGGCGGCCAAGCCGCTTGGCCACAGCCCCGGTGGTTCCTGAACCGAAGAACGGGTCGAGCACGATGTCGCCCGGCCTGGTCGATGCCGTCATGACGCGGGCAAGCAACGCTTCCGGCTTCTGCGTCGGATGCAATTTGTCACCATTGTCGTTCTTCAGGCGCTCGCCGCCGGTGCAGATCGGAAACAGCCAGTCCGAGCGCATCTGGACGTCGTCGTTCGATGCCTTCAGCGCCTCGTAGTTGAAAGTGTAGCCCTTGCCCTTCTGGTCGCGCGATGCCCAGATCATCGTCTCATGCGCGTTCTGGAAACGGCGGCCACGGAAATTGGGCATTGGATTGGTCTTGCGCCAGACGACGTCGTTGAGGATCCAGAAGCCCAGGTCCTGCATCTTTGCCCCGACCCTGAAAATATTGTGGTAGGAGCCGATAACCCAGATCGTGCCGTTGGGCTTCAACACACGGCGCGCCGCCAGCAGCCAGGCGCGGGTGAAGGCGTCGTAGGCCTCAAAACTGTCGAACTGGTCCCAATGGTCGTCGACGGCATCGACCTTGGATTGGTCGGGCCGGTGCAGATCGCCATCGAGCTGCAAATTATAGGGCGGATCGGCGAAGATCACGTCGATCGACTTTTCCGGCAGCCGTTCGAGCGCGGCGACGCAGTCGCCCTTCAGGATCGTATCCAGCCACTCGGATTGCTGGGGAGCATCGGAAAGCTCGTCGAGAAGACGCACGGCAGACATTGTGACACCCAAGGCACGCGTTACTGTTTACTGTCCGTTATGGTTACCGATCAGCGTAAATATTCAGTGAAGCAGCCCGCCGAATTTGCGAAGCCCGGCCTGTTGGTGTATGCCGCGCCGCCTGAGCCGTTTGGACCAAAGGGCCCTCGGCATTCCCCTCATCCCGCTTTCCGGATCACCATGCCCCAGCCAGACCTTGTCATCTTCGATTGCGACGGCGTGCTCGTCGATTCCGAAATCATCGCCGCGCGGATCGATGCCGAGCTGTTGACCTCGGCCGGCTACGAGATATCGGCCGAGGAGATTTCCGAGGTCTATGCCGGGTTGACTTTCAAGGACATCATGATGCGGGTCGAGGAAAAGTCCCGGATCCCGTTCCAGGCCTCGCTGATCGACAAGGAGGAACAGCTGGTCGATCGTCGGCTGCGCAGCGACGTGCGTGCCATCGACGGGGCGCACGAGGCTGTCGCCGCGGTAGCAGTGCCGCGCTGCGTCTGTTCGAATTCGCGTTCGGAGCGAATCGAATTCATGCTGGAGAAGGTGCAGCTTTTGCCGTTCTTTGCCGGCCGTATCTTTTCCTCGCTGGAAACCCCGACCGGGAAATCCAAGCCGGCGCCGGACGTGTTTCGGTTCGCCGCGGAAAAGCTCAAGGCCGATCCTGCGAACACCTTTGTCATCGAGGATTCGGTGCATGGCGTCACCGGCGCCAAGACGGCGGGAATGCGCGTCATCGGCTTCACCGGCGCGGCGCACAGCTATCCCGGCCACGCCGATGCGCTGACCGAGGCCGGCGCGGAAACGGTCATCCGCCGCTGGGCGGAACTGAAAAGCGTGATCGCCGCGCTGTCGGAATGGTCGGCGGACGCCTGAGAGGCCGCCTCCAACCGCCGTGGCGCGAATGCAGCGGCTCAGTTGGTCGCGGCGGCTTTCTTCTTCCTCGGCTTGTCTGTCGCTACTTTCGGAGCGCCCTCGTCATACCCGGCATATGCCTGGTAGTCCTTCGCCGTCGGCTCCGGAACGACGACGTTGGAATCGGTGAAGACGAACTGCGTGGCACTCGAAGGATCGGTAACCTGGACCTGATAGGAGTGAAGCTGCGAATAGAGAACTTCGGTGCCGTGCATCACCGCGATGCGGATCGGCATGGTGATGGTGCCGGGGGTGAACATCGGGCCAGGCACGACCTTGCCGGCGACGGCTATCTTCATCGACAAGGAGCCGTTGGCGCGGCTGCAGTCGCGGGTCACATCGGTGATCGAAGCCTGATAGATGATCTTGGCGGAATCGTCCGGCTGATCGGCGCCAGCCGCGTCCGCTGCCGGCTGGGCGGCTTCCTCGGCGGCAACATCGGTTTTTTTCTTCGGCTTCGGACCGCTCTTGGCGTAGGTATTGAAGAAGGCAGTGCCGTCACGCAACGTCACTTTCGGGCAATAGGCCTGCAGCTGGCTGGAAAGCACCTTGGGATCGGGTGGCGGTGGCGGTGTCGTATCCTTTTTGCCGAAGCCGAGAATTCCATTGTCGCTCGATTGGCAACCTGCGGCGGCAAGCATAAAGCCGGCGAGCGCCAGACCCGCGACAAAACGACCGTTGAATGAATGAAACGCCATGAACTGCACTTCCCTCTCGCAAAGCCGGTGACGTATATCAACCGCGCGGCAAAAATGCGACTGAGCCTGCGCAGAAATCCACCACCTCGCGGCGGGCGAAAATTCCCGGCAGCAATGGAAACGTGACGATGCAATATGTGAGTACCCGCGGGGAAGCGCCCGCGCTTGGATTTTCCGACGCGGTGCTGGCCGGACTGGCGCGCGACGGCGGGCTCTACCTGCCGAGCGCCTGGCCGCATTTTTCCGCAGCCGAGATCCGCGCCATGCGCGGCCTTGCCTATCCCGATCTTGCCATCCGTGTGCTGTCGCCGTTCCTCGGCGGCGAGATCGCGGCGCCGGTGTTCGAACGGCTGGTGCGCGAAGCCTATGCGACCTTCCGCCATGAGGCCGTCTGCCCGCTCGTGCAGACCGGGCCGAACAGCTTCGTGCTCGAGCTGTTCCACGGCCCGACGCTCGCGTTCAAGGACGTGGCGATGCAGCTTCTTGCGCGGCTGATGGACCATGTGCTGGCCGAGCGCGACCAGCGCGCCACCATTGTCGGTGCCACCTCCGGCGACACCGGAGGGGCCGCCATCGATGCCTTTGCCGGGCGCAACCGCACCGACATCTTCGTGCTTTTCCCGCACGGCCGCGTCTCGCCGGTACAGCAGCGGCAGATGACGACCTCGACCGCCGCAAACGTCCATGCGTTGGCGATCGAAGGCAATTTCGACGACTGCCAGGGCCTGGTAAAGGCCATGTTCAACGACCACGGTTTTCGCGACCGGGTATCGCTGTCCGGCGTCAACTCGATCAACTGGGCCCGCATCATGGCCCAGATCGTCTATTATTTCTCGTCCGGCCTGTCGCTCGGCGCGCCCGACAGGCCGGTTTCCTTCACCGTGCCGACCGGCAATTTCGGCGACATCTTCGCCGGCTATGCCGCCAAGAAGATGGGGCTGCCGATCGAACGGCTGATCATCGCCACCAACGACAACGATATTCTGGCGCGCACGCTGGCGACCGGCGAATACCGCATGAAGGGGGTCTTTTCGACCACGTCGCCCTCGATGGACATCCAGGTGTCTTCGAACTTCGAACGCTTGCTGTTCGAGGCGTCCGGCCGCGATGCCTCGACCGTGCGGCGCTACATGGACGGGCTCAAGCAGTCCGGCGCCTTCACCATCGAGGCCGGGGAAATCGCCAGGATCCGCTCCGAATTCGACGCCGGCCGCGCCACCATGGACGAGGTCGCCGCCACCATCCGCACCACACTTGCGGCGAGCGGCTATCTGCTCGACCCGCATACGGCCGCGGCCGTGCATGTGGCCGCCGGCAAGGCTGCGGGTGAGGTGCCGATGGTGGTGCTGGGCACTGCGCACCCGGCAAAGTTTCCCGCCGCCGTCGAAGCCGCCAGCGGCGTGTCGCCTGCCCTGCCTGCATGGCTAGGCGGGTTGATGAGCGCCGAGGAAAAATACACGGTACTTCCATCCGACCTGAAAATGGTGGAAGATTATCTCGGCCGCCACACGCGGGCGGCGCGTTAGGGAGTAATTGCCATATGGGTGTTGAGGTAAGCCGTCTGTCGAACGGCCTGACAGTCGCCACCGAAACCCTTCCAAGCCTCGAATCTGTTGCCCTTGGCGCCTGGGTCAAATCGGGCGCACGCAACGAGCGTGACGAAGAGCACGGAATGGCGCACTTGCTCGAGCACATGGCTTTCAAGGGCACCAGGCGGCGAAGCGCCTTCGAGATTGCCTCGGAGATCGAGGACGTCGGCGGCGAGATCAATGCCGCCACCAGCGTCGAGACGACCTCCTATTATGCAAGGGTTCTGAGCGACGACGTGCCGCTGGCCGTCGATATCCTTTCCGACATCCTGCAGGAATCCGAATTCGATCCGCAGGAGTTGGAACGAGAGCAGCATGTGATTCTGCAGGAGATCGGCGCCGCGCACGATACGCCCGACGACGTCGTTTTCGATCACTTTACCGAGACCGCCTTCCGCCACCAGACTATCGGCCGCTCGATTCTTGGCACGCCGGAAACCATCAAATCCTTCACTTCGAAGCAGCTGCACGACTTCATCGAACGACAGTACGGTGCCGAGAACATGGTGATGGTGGCGGCCGGCGATATCAAGCACGACGATTTCGTGCGGGAAGTCGAAAAGCGTCTCGGCAGCTTCCGCGGCAAGGCCGACGGCACCATCCCGCAATATGCGCAGTATGTCGGCGGCGATTTTCGCGAGGACCGCGACCTGATGGACGCCCAGATCGTGCTGGGTTTCGAGGGCCGCGCCTATCACGTCCGCGATTTCTATGCCTCCCAGGTCCTGTCGATGATCCTGGGCGGCGGCATGTCGTCGCGACTTTTCCAGGAAGTCCGCGAAAAACGCGGCCTGTGCTATTCGGTCTATGCCTTCCATTGGGGTTTTTCCGACACCGGCGTCTTCGGGGTCCATGCGGCGACCGGACAAAGCGATATTGCCGAGCTGGTGCCTGTGATCATTGACGAGCTGCAAAAGGCCGGTGAAAACATCCTGCAGGAGGAGCTTGACCGCGCGCGTGCCCAATACCGCGCCGGGCTGATCATGTCGGCCGAGAGCCCGGCCAGCCGCGCCTCCCAGATCGCCAGGCAGTTGCTTCTGTTCGGCAGGCCGATCGCCAAGGAAGAGCTGATGGAGCGGCTGGCGGCGTTGACTGTCGAGCGGCTGACGGATCTGTCGTCCCGGCTTTTTTCGACCAAGCCGACGCTTACAGCCGTCGGGCCGGTGGGTACGCTCGCGCCCTATGAGGCAATCCTCGATTCGCTTTCGGGCACGCAGACCACTGCCCGTAAGCTTGCCGTCTAAGCCTATTCGAGCGTCGTGTTCGCGCTCCCTTTCTTTCGCCGCGACCTGCCGGCACTGAAGGGCGAGCTTGTCACGCTGCGCGTACCGCTGACCAACGACTATCGCGAGTGGTCGGTGCTGCGCAGTGAAAGCCGCGCTTTTCTTGAGCCGTGGGAGCCGCGATGGACCCCTGACGAACTCGACCGCACGGCGTGGCGGCATCGTATCGGGCGCTACCGCGAGGACTACGCGCAGGGGACGGCGATCGCCTTCTTCATCTTCGAGAAAAGCAGCGGCAAGCTGGCCGGCGGTATCACCCTCGGCAATATCCGCCACGGGGTCGCCCAAAGCGGCCATATCGGCTACTGGATCGGCGAGCGCTTCAGCGGACGCGGCCTGATGACCGATGCCGTCAAGGTGGTGACGCGTTTCGCCTTCGAAACGCTGCGATTGCACCGGATCGAAGCTGCCTGTATTCCCGACAACGCCCGGTCGATCCGCGTGCTTGAAAAAGCCGGATTCCGGCGCGAAGGACTGCTACGATCCTATCTCAGGATCAACGGCATCTGGCAGGACCATTACCTATACGCCCGAATCGCGGACGATCCGCCGGGCGTTGGAACAAAGGACTGATTTTGACGAATTTTCTGCGCAAGGGGTCGCTGCTTGCCTTTATGCTGGCGGCAATCGTCACGCTCTGCGCGGCATCCTCGGCGTTTGCCGTAGAACCGATCAAGATCGCCCGCGACGACGTTGCGCTCGATCTTTCGGGGGCCGTCTCGATCTACCGGAACCAGGGCGAGAATTTTCAGGTGTCGACCGCGCCAGGCCCGGACGGCATCGTGCGGCGCATCGAGGTCGAGGCAAATGATGCGCGCTCGACCGGTGACTGGGCGGTGTTCGCGCTCGCTAATACCACCGACCAGCAGCTCGACAGGCTGATTGTCGCACCGCATTTCCGGCTGGTGAATTCCGGCCTGTTCTGGCCGGATCTCGGCTCGACCCGTATCGCTGCGATCACGCCCAGCGAAGGCTTTGCGCTCGACCGTCAGACCAGCCCCGACGCCGACGTGTTCCGGGTGACGTTGAACCCCGGAACGGTGATTACCTTCATCGCCGAGCTCGCCTCGCCCAAGCTGCCGCAGGTCTATCTGTGGGATCCTGAATCCTACAAGGACTCGGTCAATTCCTACACGCTGTTTCGTGGCATCGTCATCGGCATCGCCGGCCTGCTGGCGCTGTTCCTGACCATTCTTTTCGTCGTCAAGGGGACCTCGATGTTCCCGGCAACGGCGGCCCTAGCCTGGGCGGTGCTTGCCTATATCTGCGTCGATTTCGGCTTTCTCAACAAGATCATAGAGATCTCACCGGGCAATGAGCAGATGTGGCGCGCCGGAACGGAGGTGGCGCTCGCGGCGACCTTCGTGGTGTTCCTGTTTGCCTATCTCAACCTCAACCGGTGGCACGGCCATTTCAGCTACGGCGCACTGGTCTGGATTCTCGGGCTGGTGCTGATCGCCGGTGTCGCCATCATCGATCCGGCGGTTGCCGCCGGCATTGCCAGGCTGTCCTTCGCCGCCACCGCGCTGACCGGGCTCGGCCTGATCATCTTCCTCGGTATCCGCGGTTACGACCGCGCCATCATGCTGGTGCCCAGTTGGGTGATGGTTCTGCTGTGGCTATGCGGATCGTGGATGGCAATCACCGGCATGCTGGACAACGATATCGCTCAGCCGGCGCTGGGCGGTGGGCTGATCCTCATCATCCTGCTGATCGGCTTCACCGTGATGCAGCACGCTTTTGCCGGCGGCGCGCTGCATCAGGGCCTGTTCTCCGACCTTGAGCGGCAGGCGCTGGCGGTTGCCGGATCGGGCGATACTGTGTGGGACTGGGACGTGCTGCGCGACCGCGTCGTCACTCGTCCCGACGTCAGCATTCAGCTCGGTCTTGCCCCCAACAGCCTCGGCGGCCCTGCCCGCAACTGGCTGCCGGTGCTGCATGCCGACGACCGCGACACGTTTCGCACGACACTCGACGTGGTGCTCGAGCACCGGCGCGGCCGGGTGTCGCAAAACTTCCGCCTGCGCGGCGCCGACGGGCACTATCACTGGTTTTCGTTGCGCGCCCGGCCGGTGATCGGCTCGGACGGCGAGGTCATCCGCTGCGTCGGCACCATGGTCGACGTGACGGAGCAGAAGAAGTCCGAGGAACGGCTGCTGCATGACGCCGTACATGACAATCTGACCGGCCTGCCTAACCGCGAGCTGTTCATGAACCGGCTGGAGGCGATCATTTCGATCGCCCGCACCGAAGAGAAGGTGCGCCCGACCGTCTTCGTCATCGACATCGACCGCTTCAAGCAGGTCAATGACGGGCTCGGCATCTCGGCCGGCGATACCATCCTTTTGACCATCGCGCGGCGGCTGCACCGGCTGCTCAAGCCGAAGGATTCGCTGTCGCGCTTTGCCGGCGACCAGTTCGCGCTGATGCTTTTGTCGGAGCAGGATCCGGCCCGCATCGCGGCCATTGCCGATGCCATCAAGCACGCCATCAACAACCCGATCACCTTCGCCAAGCGCGAGATCGTGCTGACGGCCTCGATCGGTCTGATCACCTGGACCGCCACGCAGACCTCGGCCGAGGACATGGTCAAGGATGCCGAGCTTGCCATGCATCAGGCCAAGCGCTTCGGCGGCGACCGGATCGAACCATTCCGTCCCGCCTTCCGCACCGTCGGCACCGACCGGCTGCAGTTCGAGTCCGATCTGCGCCGCGCCATCGAACGACGCGAATTCACGCTTGCCTACCAGCCGATCGTGCGGCTGGAGGACGGCAGCGTCGCAGGCTTCGAAGCGCTGCTGCGCTGGGACCATCCGCGGCGCGGCATGATCCCGCCGGCGGATTTCATTCCGGTTGCCGAAAACTGCGGCCTGATCGTGCAGCTTGGGCTGTTCGCCATGCAGCAGGCTGCCGAAGACCTGGCGGGATGGCAAAAGCAGATCGGCGATGCGCCGCTGTCAGTCTCGGTCAATCTGTCCAGCCGCCAGCTCATCCGCCGCGACCTGGTCAGCGACGTCCGCTCGGTGATCGCGCGAGCCAACCTGAAACCGCGCTGCTTCCGGCTCGAACTCACCGAATCGCTGGTGATGGACAATCCCGAGCAGACCGCCCATGTGCTGACCAAGCTGAAGCAGCTTGGCATCGGCCTGTCGCTGGATGATTTCGGCACCGGCTATTCATCGCTGGCCTATCTGACGCGCTTTCCGTTCGACACCATCAAGATCGACAAGAGCTTCGTCGACGACGCGACGCCGAAACGCGCGGTGCTGCTCAAATCAATGGTCAACATGGCGCATGAGCTCGGCCTGTCGGTCGTTGCCGAAGGCATTTCGGACGAAAGCGATGCGCTAGAGCTGCGGCAGATGGGCTGCGAATACGTGCAGAGCTTCATGTTCGGCGCGCCGATGCCCGGCGACCAGGTGCTGAAGACGCTGAAGGAACAGTATCCGTTGACTCAAGCGTGACAAGTTTCGGGGACGTGATGAGGCTCAGGCGTGACCGGCAGCCAGGCTGAGATGCGCGAGATCGATGCCGATCGAGGCAAGGATCCGGTCGTATTTGCGGTCGATGTCGGCGTCGAACAGAAGCTCGGCACTTGCCGGGCAAGTCAGCCAGCCATTCTCGACGATCTCGTTTTCAAGCTGGCCCGCACCCCAGCCGGCATAGCCGAGCGCCATCAGAGCCCGCCGGGGTCCGCGGCCGGAGGAGATGGCGCGCAATATGTCGACGGTCGCGGTCAGACAGACATCATCGGACACGGCGAGCGAGGATTCCACCCGGTAGTCGCCCGAATGCAGAACGAAGCCGCGGCTGCGATCCACCGGTCCGCCATTGCGCACGACGAAGTCGCGCGCCGGCGGCGGCAGGCGAATTGCCTCCAGCTCGTTCATGATGCCGAGTTGCACGAGCAGGTCCGGAAACAGCATCTGCTGCGTCTGGTTGATGATCAGCCCCATCGCGCCTTCGTCGCTGTGCGCGCAAATGTAGATGACAGAGCGCGTGAAGCGGTCATCCTTCATGCCGGGCATGGCAATCAGGAACTGATCGTCGAGAAAGCCGGGTCCTGCGGCCGTCCTTTTATGGCGCAACAAATCCATGGCCACAGGGTAACGCGTTTCCGGGGCGTCGAAAAGATGGGCGGCGCCCGATTTGATCAGGCTCGTAAATCGAAGGTCACGCAAATATGATGCTGGCGGCGTCATGAAATCATTGTGCGGCCATCAACAGACGATCAAATCATCGCCATGCAAAGCTTGAAAATCCTGCTGCTTGGTGTGGCCATTGGATCGGCGACCGGCCTCCCCGCCTCAGCCTCCTCATCGGCCTGGTACAACAGCGAAGGCGGCAGGGTGCGGCTGGTAACAAGCGGCAAAGCCGACGAGGCCGGACGTCTCCAGGGCGTCCTCGACATTGCGCTGAAGCCGGGCTGGAAGACCTATTGGCGCGATCCGGGTGATGCGGGCGTGCCGCCACAGATCGACGTCTCGGCCAGCACCAACATTGCCGACGCGACGCTTTCGTTTCCGCCGCCGCAGCGCCACGATGACGGCTATGGCAAATGGGCCGGCTACGACCACCCGGTTTCGTTGCCGGTGACGTTCACGCTTGCCGCGCCCGGCCAGCCGGCCGTCATCGATGCGGACATCTTCCTCGGCATTTGCGAAACCATCTGCATCCCGGTGCAGACAAGGCTGACCGTCGATCCCGGCGCCGATCCCGACAACGCCGAGGATGCGGCACTGGTCAAGGCGGGCCTTGCAACCCTGCCCGCCACGGCAACGCCCGATTTCGGCATAAACGTACTGCCGGGCGACCACGAAACGCTGATTGTCGAAGCGAGCTTTCCGGGCAGCCCCGAGGGCGCCGACTTCTTCGTTGCCGGCGAACGCGACTACATGTTCGGTGCCCCGGCACGCAGCGAAAAGGATGGCAAGCTGATCTTTACGGTGCCGATCCTCGACAGGCCGTCGACAACGCCAACCGATGGCGGCCTGCACTACACACTGACAAGTGCCGCAGGCGCGGTCGAAGGCCTGTTGCCATTCCCGTGATGCCAACGTCTGGACGGTTGCCGGGCGCGCCTTAATTCGCTATCGCAAGGACACTCCCTTCCATTTCCAAGCGAGGACCATCATGACGATCTCCGTTGGCGACAAACTGCCCGATGCGACCTTCAAGACAATGACCGCCGACGGTGCAAGGCCGATCACGACGGGCGAGATATTCTCAGGAAAGAAGGTCGTGCTGTTTGGCGTTCCAGGCGCCTTCACGCCGACCTGCAGCAACAATCATCTGCCCGGCTTCCTGGACAATTACGACGCCATCCTGGCGCGCGGCGTCGACACTATCGCCGTTGTCTCGGTCAACGATGTTCACGTCATGGGGGCTTGGGCCCGCTTCAGCGGCGGTGAAGGCAAAATCCTTTATCTTGCCGATGGCAATGGCGATTTCGCCAAATCGGTCGGCCTCGACGCCGACCTCTCCAGCGGCGGCATGGGGCTACGCTCGAAGCGTTTTTCGATGATCGTCGATGACGGCAAGGTCACCGCACTCAATGTCGAGACAAAGCCCGGCGTCGACGAATCCGGTGCGGCTCACATTCTCGGACAGCTTTCCGTCCTGGCGACAGCCTAGGCCAGGCACGGCAAAGGGCGCCTTCGAGCGCTCAACGTCCAAAGGACGCTGACTTTTGCATCGGCGCATGATCCTTCCGAAAGCCGACCCGGTTTTCGGGGCCATGTGTCGGCCCTTCGGGACTGCTTGCTTTTGGGGACCTCGATTATGTCTGACATCGTCTGGCGCAGCGTCGCGATCGGCATCGGCGCAACCGCGCTTATGGATGTCTGGGCGATTTTCCTGAGCAAGGCCTTTGCCCAACCGCGACCGAACTGGGGGCTGGTCGGCCGCTGGGTCTGGCATCTCAGGGAAGGCAAGGTCTTCCATGACGACATTGGCGAGGCCTCGCCCTACCCGCATGAATCAGTACTTGGCTGGGCCTTTCATTATGCTGTCGGTATCGTCTACGGCATCATACTGGTCGTGCTGGCCGGAACGGCCTGGCTCACCGCGCCGACCTTCCTGCCGGCCTTTGCCCTCGGCATCGTCACCGTCGGCGCCGGCTGGTTTCTGCTGGCGCCCGGCATGGGTGCCGGCTGGGCCGCTTCGAGGCGCCCCAATCCGATGCAGGTCCGCGCCCTCAATCTTGTGTCGCACACGGTGTTCGCGCTCGGACTGTTCGGCACCGCCCTGCTGATCCGATAGGTAATTAACCGTCGCGGCGCTGCGTCGGCCTGTCGATCGGCTGCCATCCATGGATAACGCGACGCGCGCTGATATCGTATGCGAAGTAGTTCCCACCGCCCGCTGGCTGATCCGCCTCGCGGCTGATTTCCCGACCGCTCAAAGAGAGCAGCAGGAGCGTTCCGACACCTCCGTGACCTATGAAAGCAACGTCGACGGCGGCGTCGGTGCGTAGCACAGTGTCTACCTCGCTTAGAATACGACGCTGGGCTTCGATAGCTCGCTCCCATCCACGAATGCTGCTGTTTGGATTGGCGAAGAATTGGTCGGCGACCGCCTCGAACTCCGATGGCGGCAGGAAACCGGTTGCCGATCGGTCATTCTCATGCATCCGTTCCCTCACCTCGACTGCAAGGCGGAGATGCCTTCCGAGTATCCCGGCGGTTTCTATCGCCTTGCGTTCACCCGACGACACGATCCGCCGGATCGACCCAACCCACGGCTGATCGAGCATTGCAGATGTTCTCGCTCGCCCGATGTCGGACAGTCCCCACTCCGGCACTGGAACGTTGGCATCGACCTGAACCTGGGGATGCGTGATGTAGTATGCAATCGGCATGATAACAGCTCTTCCTGCCAGAGAGCGGACCCGCAGCCGGAATTCAATAGCTTTGCGTCGAGCGCCGCGCCTTTGTGGCCGCCGGCTGCTTTGACTGCGAACCTGGTTCTGGCGCCGCAGTCTTGACGAGGCCTTTCTTGAAAGGCGCCATGCCGAGCCGCGCCAATTCGTCGGCGCGCTCGTTCTCAGGATGGCCGGCATGGCCCTTGACCCAATGCCAGGTGACCTGATGGCGGTTACGCGCCGCGTCGAGCTGCTGCCACAGCTCGGCATTCTTCACCGGCTGCCTGGCGGCCGTCTTCCAGCCGTTGCGCTTCCAGCCGTCGATCCAGCTGAAAATACCGTCCTTGACATAGTTGCTGTCGGTATAAAGATCGACGGCGCAGGGCTCCTTGAGCGCATTAAGCGCCGAGATGGCCGCCAACAGTTCCATACGGTTGTTGGTGGTGGCAGCCTCGCCACCATGGAGCTCCTTGATTGCGCCGTTGAAGCGCAGGATTGCGCCCCAGCCGCCAGGCCCGGGATTGCCCGAACAGGCACCATCGGTGAAGATTTCAACGCGCTTGGTCATGTCAGTCCATATTCGGAAGGAGAGTTGATCGCCCGGTGGAAGCGCATCCGGCGGATATACTCGGTCGGGTCGCGTTTCATCACCAGCCCGCCGTCCGGGACCGTCAGCCAGTCATAGAGCCGGGTCAGCATGAAGCGCAGCGCCGAACCGCGCGCCAGCATCGGCAGCGCAGCTTTCTCGTCACTGCTCAACGGCCGCACGCTTTGGTAGCCGGCAAGCAACGCCGTGCCCTTGGTCAGATTGAAAGAAAAATCCTTCTCGAAGCACCAGGCGTTGAGGCACGTGGCAACGTCATAGGCGTAGAGGTCGTTGCAGGCGAAGTAGAAGTCGATCAGCCCGGACAGTTTCTCGCCGAGGAAGAACACATTGTCCGGGAAAAGATCGGCATGGATGATGCCCTGCGGCAGACCGTTCGGCCAGTTCCGCTCGAAATCGGCGAAATCGGCATCGACCTCGGCCGCCAGTCCCGGCTCGACCTCGTCGGCGCGGGCGCGGGCGGCATTCCACAGCTTGCGCCAGCCATCCATGGCAAGGGCGTTGGGGCGGGTCATCGGAAAATCCGCGCCGGCGAGATGCAGTGCCGCCAGCGCCTTGCCGACCTCGCCGCAATGCGCAGCCGTCGGCCGCCGCAGCGACAGGCCTTCGAGAAAGGTGATGATGACCGCCGGCCGGCCGGCAAGTGTTCCGATCACACCGCCATCATGTGCGGTGACCGGGAGCGGGCACGAAATGCCCTTTCTGGCGAGGTGGGCCATAAGGCCGAGAAAGAACGGCAGGTCAGCCTTGTCGACGCGCTTCTCGTAAAGCGTCAGGATGTAGGAGCCGCTGCTGGTGTGCAGAAGAAAATTCGAGTTTTCGGTGCCTTCGGCGATGCCCTTGTAGGACAAGAGGTCGCCGACCGGATAGTTCCTGAGGAATGCGCCGAGCTCGCCCTCGTTGACGTCGGTGTAGACCGCCATCGTTGCTACGCGGCCCCGTTGACGAAGGCCATGTCGGCAGCCGTCAGTTCGACATCGCGCAACACCCGCATCACCGGAAAGTCCTCCGTCTCCGTCGCCGTCACGGCCAGCTCGATGGTCACGTCGAAGCGCTGCCTGAACGCATCGACGATCTCGTCGACGATGATCTCCGGCGCCGAGGCGCCCGCCGACAGGCCGAGCGTCGAAATGCCGGCAATCTCATTCCACGGAATTTCGGAGGCGCGCTGCACGAGAAGCGACATCGAGGCGCCGGCGCGCTCGGCCACTTCGACCAGGCGCCGCGAGTTGGAGGAGTTAGGTGCGCCGACAACCAGGAAGAGATCGGCGCCGGCCGCTGTTTCCTTGACCGCTTCCTGGCGATTGGTGGTGGCATAACAGATCGATTCCGCCGCCGGCGCGTGCAGCTCGGGAAAACGCTGCTGCAGGGCGCGGATGATACCGGCGGTGTCCTCGACCGACAGCGTCGTCTGGGTGACGAAGCCGAGCGCTTGCGGGTCTGCAGGCACGAAGCTTGCGGCGTCGGCCTCGGTCTCGATCAGAGTGACCGCGCCGTCCGGCAACTGGCCCATTGTGCCGATCACCTCCGGATGCCCGGCATGGCCGATCAAGAGCACGTGGCGGCCAAGCCGCTGATGGCGCATCGCCTGCTTATGGACTTTCGAGACCAGCGGGCAAGTCGCGTCGAGATAGAACAGGTTGCGGGACTGGGCGTCGGCCGGCACCGATTTCGGCACGCCATGCGCCGAAAAGACGACCGGGCTCTGGCGATGCTCGGGCGGGATCTCGGAGAGCTCCTCGATGAACACCGCGCCGAGGCTTTGCAGCCCTTCGACGACGTAGCGGTTGTGCACGATCTCGTGGCGGACATAGACCGGCGCGCCGTATTTCTTCAGCGCCAGCACGACGATCTGGATGGCACGGTCAACGCCCGCACAGAAACCGCGGGGCTGGCAGAGCCGGATGGTCAGCGGCGGCTTTGTGTGAAGCATGATTGCATCTTACGCTGATTGTAGGCCGGTTGATCGGACTATGACTTCTGAGCTCAAGGCGCGAAATGAGGTGCGCGGCCCTGCCCTGTCAAGGGTAGTGGCGGCGATCATTGGTCTTTCGCCGGGCGGCGGAGCCAGGAGATCAGGACGCCGGCAAGGGCGGCGGCAAGGCCGTACCAGGTTATCGCATATTGCAGATGGCTGTTCGGCAGGTCGATGACGGTGACACCGCCAACTGGCAGCCCGCCGGGGTTGGGCGTGGCGTTCGCATCGATGAAGATCGGCACCAGCGCCGCACCTGTCGGCAGGCCGGCGCTCGAGGCCATCGCGTCACGATCTTTCCAGTAGAAGATATTCTTCTGTGGATCATTGTCGGGAAGCATCATCGAGGGCTTGGCCGGCAGCGGGTTGCGGGCGAGCCCCGTCACCGTCACTTTGCCCGTTACCTGCCCCTGCGGCCGCTTGGCTGGATCCTTGAAATCGTAAGGCACGAAGCCGCGGTTGATCAGCACGAAACGGCCATCGTCGAGCTGTAGCGGCGTGAAGACGTCGAAACCGGACTGGCCTTCCCAGGTGGCGAGGAAATGCCGCTCGTCTTGATGCAGGAAAGTGCCGGTCACTATCACCGGCGTGTAGTCCACGTCGCCGGCGGCAGCAAACCGCTTTTCGAGCTCGGCCAATGGCACAGGCGCCGAATGCGTGCGCTGGTCTATCGTCTGGAGAAGGCCCTCTTTCCAGTGCAGGCGCTGAACCTGCCAGGTGCCGAGCGCCAGCAGGATCAAAAACACGACGATACCCAGGCCGAGCGCCAATGCGCGCTTCGGCCGCGACCGGCCGGCCACCAAACCGGATGCCTCGCTCATTCGCCGCGGTCCAGCCGGCCCTCGGCCGCCTTGTTGCGGTATTGCAGCGTCAGCAGCACGCCCTTGATCAGCCGGAGCGCCGCCAGGCAAAGCACCAGCGTCAGCGGAATCCACAGCAGCAGATGCAGCCAGAGCGGCGGATTGAGCGTCACCTCCATCCACAACGCCAGGCCGACGACGATAAAGCCGATGATCAGGATAACGAACACCGCCGGCCCGTCGCCGGCATCGGCGAAGGAATAATCGAGGCCGCAATTGGAGCAGCGATCACCGACCGTGAGGAACCCGGAGAACAGCTTGCCCTCGCCACAGCGGGGGCAGCGGCCATGCAAGCCGGCCGAGATCGGATCGATTGGTGGCCAGATCGCCTTGTCGTCGCTCATGAGGTCCATCCTAGGAGCATTTGCCGCAAAAGATAAGGCGGCCACGTCGCCGCAGCCGCCTTGTCGATTTCCTCAGCTCGATCTCAGTGCGGTTCGATCATCGCGCCGTTCGATGCCCAGACGTAGATCGAGGCAAACAGGAACAGCCACACCACGTCGACGAAGTGCCAATACCAGGCGGCGGCCTCGAAGCCGAAATGCTGCTTGGGCGTGAAGTCGCCCTTCATGGCGCGGATCAGGCAGACCAACAGGAAGATCGTGCCGATGATGACGTGGAAACCATGGAAGCCGGTCGCCATGAAGAAGGTGGCGCCGTAGATCGAATCCCTGAAGCCGAACGGCGCGTGCATGTACTCGTAGGCCTGCACCATGGTGAACAGCATGCCGAGGCCGACGGTCAGCACCAAGCCATTGATCAGGCCCTTGCGGTCGCCGTGGATGAGCGAGTGGTGCGCCCAGGTCACCGTGGTACCTGACAGAAGCAGGATGACGGTGTTGTAGAGCGGCAGATGGAAAGGGTCGAGAACCTCGAGGCCCTTGGGTGGCCAGACGCCGCCGGTGAAGGCGGTACGGGCGTATTGATGGACCTCGCCCGGAAACAGGCTGGCGTCGAAGAAGGCCCAGAACCAGGCGACGAAGAACATCACCTCGGAGGCGATGAACATGATCATGCCGTAGCGCAGATGCAGCGACACGACACGGGTGTGGTGTCCCTCATGCGCTTCCTTGATCGTATCCGACCACCAGGCGAACATCGTGTAGATGACGATCAGCAGGCCGATGAAGAACAGCCATGGATTGGCGACATTGAAACCGAAGATCGGGAAATCGCCGCCCTTGAGGTATTGCATGTAACAGACGCCGCCGAACGCGGTCACCAGCGCCCCGACGGAGCCCAGGAAAGGCCACGGGCTCGGGTCGACAAGGTGGTAGTCATGTTGTGGTTTTGCGTGTGCGTCTGCCATATCAACCCCCGAGGCTTGCTTCGGTATCTGAAATCTTGTTGCGGCGGCCGTCGGCCGGCACCGATGATGCGACCGGCTTGGTCTTGTCGACCGGGAACATCGTGTAGGACAGGGTAATCGTCGTCAGATCCTTCAATTCCGGCGCGTTGACGATGTCGGGATCGACATAGAAGACGACCGGCATGTCCAGTGTCTCGCCCGGCTTCAGCGTCGTGTCGGTGAAGCAGAAACACTCGACCTTGTTGAAGTAAGGTCCGGCCAGTTCCGGCTGCACGTTGAAGGTGGCGCGTCCAGTGATGGGACGGTTGAATTTGTTGGTCGCGCTGAAATGCGCCTCGGCGGTTTCGCCGATCTTGATGGTGATCGAGCGGGCGACCGGCTGGAATTGCCAGGGAACGCCGGCGGTGTTGGCGTCGAAGCGGATGGTGATGTCGCGATCGAGCACCCGATCGGCATATTGCTGGGTCGCCCGTTTGACGGTGCCGCCGTAGCCTGTCGCCTGGCAGAACATCGCATAGAGTGGTACCGCGGCGTAGGCCATGCCGATCATGCCGCCGAAAAACGCGATGCAGACGCCAGCGACGACGCGGTTCGTGTTTTTCTTCGTAGGATCGGTGACTGTTTGCCTGGTCATGTTCAGCTCACATCGAGCCGGTGAGGCTGTGACCAAATTTCACGATGGTCGCGACGTAGAATATGACGACCAGCGCCGCCAGCGCGAAACCGATTGCGGCCGATCGATTGCGGCGGGCCTTCTGCTGACGTTCGGTCAGCGTGACCAGTTCAAGCTTCTTTTCGATCATGCTCATGCTCCACCGATGGTCAGCGCGCGCGCGACGACGCAATCGCCAAGGTAGGCGGCGAAGATGGCGAAGAGATAGAGCAGCGAATAGCCGAACAAGGCCTTGGCCGGCTTCATCGCCCGGTCGTCATCGGCCATTTGCAGCACCTTCCACGCATACCAGACGAAGCCGGCGCCGAGCAGCAATGCAACGATGCCATAGACCGGCGTGGTGAACCCGAGAACCCAGGGCAGCACGCCAACCGGCGCGAGGACCAGCGCATAGGCAAAGATCTGGCGTCTGGTCGAGGCCTGGCCGGCGACATTCGGCATCATCGGAATGCCTGCCTTCGCATAGTCCTCCGACTTGAACAGCGCGAGCGCCCAGAAATGTGGCGGCGTCCACAGGAAGATGACCAGGAACAGCACCAAGCTTTCGAGGCTGACCGATCCGGTTACCGCCGCCCAGCCTATGACCGGCGGAATGGCACCGGCAGCCCCGCCGATGACGATGTTCTGCGGCGTCCAGCGCTTCAGCCACATCGTATAGATGACCGCATAGAAAAAGATGGTGAAGGCCAGAAGCGATGCTGCCAACCAGTTGACCAGCACGCCGAGCGTCATCACCGACAGAACCGACAGCACCAGCCCGAAACTCAATGCCTCGCCTGGCCGGATGCGGCCGGCCGGCACGGGACGGCCGGCGGTGCGCGTCATCACCGCATCGATGTCTGCGTCATACCACATGTTGAGCGCACCGGAGGCGCCGGCGCCGATGGCAATAGCCAGGATCGCGATCACCGCCAGCAGCGGATTGATGGTCACCGGGGCGGCGACCATGCCGACAAACGCAGTGAACACCACCAGCGACATGACGCGCGGCTTCAGCAGGGCGAAGAAATCGCCCGCCGTCGCTTCCGACATGCGGAAGCCCGGCTCGTCAATCAGTCTGTCTTCGGCAAGGGCCATGCGTACTTAAAGTCCATCATTCCGTTGGCCAAAACCGCCGGCCGGCCGGCGGTTCCGTATTAAGGAGGCAACCGCCTATTTGATCTTCGGCAACTGTTCCCACTGGTGGAACGGCGGCGGCGAAGGCAGCTGCCATTCCAGCGTGGTCGCACCCTCGCCCCAAGGATTGGCGCCGGCGACCCGCTTCTTCTGGAACGCCTCGAAGACGCCGAACAGGAAGATGACGACGCCGACAGCCGAGATGTACGAGCCGTAGGACGACACCATATTCCAGCCGGCGAAGGCATCCGGATAGTCGATATAACGACGCGGCATACCGGAGAGACCGAGGAAGTGCTGCGGGAAAAAGACCAGGTTGACGCCGACGAAAGTGACCCAGAAGTGGGTGTTGGCGATCACCGGCGAATACATGTAGCCGGTCATCTTCGGGAACCAGTAGTACCAGCCGGCGAAGATCGCGAAGACCGCGCCCAGCGACAGCACGTAGTGGAAGTGCGCGACCACGAAATAGGTGTCGTGCAGCGGGCGGTCGAGGCCGGCATTGGCCAGCTGCACGCCGGTGACGCCGCCAACAGTGAACAGGAAGATGAAGCCGATCGCCCACAGCATCGGGGTCTTGAGCGAAATCGACCCGCCCCACATAGTGGCGATCCACGAGAAGATCTTCACACCCGTCGGCACCGCGATGACCATGGTGGCGAAGACGAAATAGCGCTGGGTGTCGAGCGATAGGCCCGTCGTGTACATGTGGTGGGCCCAGACGATGAAGCCCACCGCGCCGATGGCAACCATCGCATAGGCCATGCCGAGATAGCCAAACACCGGCTTCCTCGAAAAGGTCGAGATGATATGGCTGATGATACCGAAACCCGGCAGGATCAGGATGTAGACCTCCGGATGGCCGAAGAACCAGAACAGGTGCTGGAACAGGATCGGATCGCCGCCGCCGTCCGGGGCGAAGAAGGTGGTGCCGAAATTGCGGTCGGTCAAAAGCATGGTGATGCCGCCGGCCAGCACCGGCAACGACAGAAGCAGCAGGAAGGCGGTAATCAGCACAGACCAGGCGAACAGCGGCATCTTGTGCATGGTCATGCCGGGCGCGCGCATGTTGAAGATGGTGGTGATGAAGTTGATGGCGCCAAGAATCGAGGAGGCGCCGGCGATGTGGATTGACAGGATCGCCAGGTCCATGGCCGGTCCGGGCTGGCCCGATGTCGACAGAGGCGGATAAAGCGTCCAGCCGCCGCCGACGCCGTAGGCGCCGGGCGCACTCGGAACGAAGGCCGAGAAAATCAGCAGGATGAAAGCCGGCGGCAGCAGCCAGAACGAGACGTTGTTCATGCGCGGGAAGGCCATATCCGGCGCGCCGATCATGATCGGCACCATCCAGTTGGCAAAGCCGCCGATCAGCGCCGGCATCACCATGAAGAAGATCATGATCAGCGCATGCGCGGTGGTGAAAGCATTGTACATGCTCTTGCCCCCGTCGATGGCGGCGTCGCCATTCATGCCGTAGACCATCTGCGCCAGGCCAGTGAATATCTGGATGCCCGGCTCCTGCAATTCCATGCGCATGACGACCGACAAGGCGCCACCGATGCAGCCCGCCATGATCGCGAAGATCAGATAAAGCGTACCGATGTCCTTGTGGTTGGTCGAATACACCCACCGGACCCAGCCATGATACGGCTTGTGGTCGTGGTCGTCGTGAGCTGCAGCGTGCGCCATGGTCGGCTCCGTTCCCTGAATCTTTTCTGGTCGCGGCATCAATTGCCGGCGGCCGCTACCTTGTTCGTGCCATCGACCTCGGCCATCAGCGCCTTGTTGGCGCCGGGAAGGTCGGTTTTGGCTGCCGCCAGCCAGGTCTTGTATTGTGCATCGGAGACGACGCGAATGGCGATCGGCATGAAGGCGTGGTCCTTGCCGCAGAGTTCCGAGCACTGGCCGTAATAGAGGCCTTCCTTGTCGGCCTTGAACCAGACCTCGTTGATGCGGCCCGGCACCGCGTCGGTCTTGATGCCGAAGGACGGCATGGCAAAGGCGTGAATGACGTCGGTCGCCGTCACCAGCACGCGGGTCATGGTGCTGACCGGCACCACCATCTCATTGTCGACGGCGAGCAGGCGCGGATACTCGGCGCGATCTTCCTTGCCGGCAGCAGCCCTGTCGGCATCCTGAAGGATCGCGGAATTAAAGGAAAGCGTGTTGTCGACCTGGTATTCGTAGTCCCAGTTCCACTGATTGCCGGTCGCCTTGACGGTCAGCTTGGCTTCTTCCGGCGGCGTGTATTGCGCGGTCAGCAGCTGGAACGAGGGAATGGCGAGACAGAGCAGGATGACCACGGGACCGACAGTCCAGATGACCTCGATCAGCGTGTTGTGGCTGGTGCGCGACGGCGTCGGGTTGACGCTCGCCCGGAACCGCAAAATGCAGTAGGCGATCAGGAAAAGCACCAAGGCGGTGATCACAATGATGAACGCGAAAGAGTAGTTCCCGAACCACTCGATCTGCCGCATAATGTCGGTTGCCGGAGGCTGAAAACTGGTTTCCCAAGGTTGGGGCTGGGCTGCATGAGCGGATGCAGCGGCAAACAACGTGGCGGCGGCACTAGCTACGATTTTGGCGGTTGCCAGGAATTTTCTCATCGCCCTCGTCATCTCCCAGTTCCTCGCGATCGGACCGCAAGAATGTCGAACAATGCCGGGACGGGAATCCCGGACAATTCAAGGCTGGTTCAAACCATACTCTATTTGCCTCCGCAAGAAAGGAGCGCCGGAACCCGTGCGGCATTTTTGCGCGCAAGCGCGGCTGTGGCTTCGTGCGGTGACTGCTTGCCGCGAATCACCGGAGCGGCATCCGGGTAGAATGAGCCGCGCGGCGTGCGGAGCCGTCGCAATTAGGGCGAAATTGGCACTGAAAAGCGCATTGTCGCCTGTGTCGGGGCAGATCGCTGGGGTCTCGTCCTTTACTTGGGTTTAGTGCGGCTTAAAGTGCCGTGATTCGCAATGGAGCCGTCATGAACCCTTGGCTTTCGAGAACCTTGGCGAAGGTCATCTTTGTTGCCGCCGCAATAGCCTTGTCCGGCGCCGGCCTGGCCAATGCCGCGCAGCCAAGCGGCACGGTGAAGTCAACGCATGGGGCGTGGTCGATCATCTGCGATACGCCCGCCGGTGCTACATCCGAACAATGCGTGATGATGCAGAACGTCGTCGCCGAGGACCGTCCGGAAATGGGTCTTTCCGTTGTCGTGCTGCGCACAGCCGACAACAAGGCCGAAATCCTGCGTGTGCTGGCGCCGCTCGGCGTGCTGTTGCCCAACGGCCTCGGCCTCAATGTCGACGGCAAGGATATCGGCCGCGCCTATTTCGTGCGCTGTTTCCAGGACGGCTGCTATGCCGAGGTCATCCTGGAAAAGCCGCTGCTCGACACGCTGAAGACCGGTACGTCCGCCACCTTCATCGTCTTCCAGACGCCGGAAGAGGGCATCGGCATTCCCGTCGACCTCAAGGGTTTCGCCGACGGCTTCGCCGCCCTGCCTTGAGACTGGGTCTTGTAGCATGATCCAGTGATGTTGACCGGCCGAGGTCACGGCAAATCTCATTTCAGATTGTCTGTGCGGGCCTTCGCGCCTACATCGTGGGAAACAATCCTCCTGCGAATGGACCTGCCATGAACAGCCTGATCGGCCAATTTGACATTTCCGACGATCGCATCAAGCAAATCGTTGCCGAGACTATTAACGGCGCCGACGACGGCGAACTGTTTCTCGAATATAGCGAAAGCGAATCGCTGATGTTCGACAATGGCAAGCTGAAGACCGCGAATTTCAACACCGACCAGGGTTTCGGCCTGCGCGCCGTCGCCGGCGAAGCCAGCGGCTACGCCCATTCCAGCGATCTCTCCGAAGCCTCGTTGCTGCGCGCCGCCGATGCCGTTTCGACGGTGAAGAGCGGCTATTCCGGTACGCTTGCCGCAGCGCCTGCCCGCACCAACCGCCATCTCTACGGCGACGGAAACCCTATCCCCTCGCCTTCCTTCGAGGCCAAGGCCAAGCTGCTTCAGGAAATCGATGCATGGCTGCGGGCCGAGGATCCGCGCGTCAGGCAGGTGACGGCGTCGCTCGCCGCCTCCTGGCAGCATGTCGAGATTGTGCGCGCCGACGGCCAGATGGTGCGCGACATCCGTCCGCTGGTCAGGATCAACGTGTCGGTGGTGGTCGGCGACGGCGACCGCCAGGAGAGCGGCTCCTACGGCATGGGAGGCCGCAAGGATTTTGGTGAATTCCTGATCGAGGACAGCTGGCGGCACGCGGCCAAGGAGGCATTGCGGCAAGCGCTGGTCAATCTCGAAGCGGTTCCAGCACCTGCCGGCACTTTCGACATCGTGCTGTCGAGCGGCTGGCCGGGCGTCATGTTGCACGAGGCCGTCGGCCACGGGCTGGAAGGCGATTTCAACCGCAAGAAGACGTCGGCCTTCGCCGGCCTGCTTGGCCAGCAGGTGGCAGCGAAAGGCGTCACCGTCGTTGATGACGGCACCATGCCCGAGCGGCGTGGCTCGCTTACCGTCGACGATGAGGGCACGCCATCGGCCCATAACGTGCTGATCGACGATGGCAAGCTGGTCGGCTACATGCAGGACCGCCAGAACGCCCGGCTGATGGACATGAAAGCCACCGGCAACGGGCGACGCCAAGGTTACGCGCACGAGCCTATGCCGCGCATGACCAACACCTACATGACAGCAGGCGACATGGAGCCGGACGAGATCATCGCCTCGGTCAAGAACGGCATCTATGCCGTGTCGTTCGGTGGCGGCCAGGTCGACATCACTTCGGGCAAGTTCGTGTTCGGCTGCACCGAAGCCTACATGATCGAGAACGGCAAGGTGACGCAACCGATCAAGGGCGCCATGCTGATCGGCAACGGGCCGGATGCCATGCATCGTGTGGCGATGATCGGCAACGACATGAAGCTCGACACCGGCATCGGCATGTGCGGCAAGGCCGGACAGGGCGTGCCGGTCGGCGTCGGCCAGCCGCATCTCAGGATGAACCAAATGACAGTCGGCGGCACCAGGGTTTGATGCGGCTGGCGCGTTCCGGTAACATCGCCTTCTAAATGATGTTCCGAATGCCCGGTGTCTTCGACCATGTCCAAAGCCAAAATCGTCATCCTGACAGGCGCCGGCATTTCCGCGGAATCGGGCGTCGCCACGTTCCGGGATCCCGACGGGGTCTGGGCGAAATACGACCTGCAGGACGTGGCCACGCCGCAAGGTTTTGTGCGCGACCCCGTAAAGGTGCAGGATTTCTACAATATGCGCCGGCGGCAGATGGGCAGCGTCGAGCCGAATGCGGCACACGCCGCGCTGGCCAAGCTCGAGCAGAAATTCCCAGGCGACGTCCTCGTCGTCACGCAGAATATCGACGACCTGCATGAGCGCGCCGGTTCGCGCAAACTGATCCATATGCATGGAGAACTGGGCCATGCCCTTTGCCTGAGCTGCGGGCAAAGCAGCACCTGGGCTGACGACATCGCTGCCCATTCGGCCTGTCCAGCGTGTGGTGCAAAAGGTCAATTGAGGCCTGACGTGGTCTGGTTCGGCGAAATGCCTTACCGCATGGAGGAGATCGGCGAAGCGCTGAGGCGCTGCGACCTGTTCGTGGCCATCGGCACCAGTGGGAGTGTCTACCCGGCAGCAGGTTTCGTGGAGGAGGCACGCGCGGCCGGAGCCCTAACAGCCGAACTCAATCTGAAATGCGCCGGCTGGGCCTCCCGTTTCGACGAGCAGATGGAAGGGCCGGCGACACAAGTGGTGCCCGCCTTCGTCGAGCGCGTCCTTTCAGGCGCAGGCTAGCACCGTCTGGCTATGCAGCCTTGAATTCAGCGCGCGATCAGCATCTTTGTTATGTCGGGAGAGGAACTGTGACCGCTGCCGGAGAAAAGCTAGAAGTCACCAGTTCGACCGACGATCAAGTCGTACTGCCTGTTCCAGTCTTGCCTTTAACGCGGCCAGAGGACGTGTTTGGATCCCTGCCCCACAAAGGCAGGCCGAAGACGTTGGAAGAGATGGAGGCGGGTGTGCTCGCCGCGGCTCGAACTGCCCTAAAGCCATGAAGCCGCTGTTTTCGGCAGGCGATGGTCGGGATCGATGATTTCAAGACCTGGAGCATCGTTTTCGCTCCAGCGCCACAGCGCGACGCATGTGCCGCCGGGCGACATGAAGGACGGGTAGATCACGCCGTGCAGCCCGTCGGCAAGCAAGCGGTCTCTCAGCTGGTGCGTCTCGGGCACAAAGCCTCTATCCAGCATGTCGCGCCATTCGCATCGGTGAATGTCGGCCGTTACACCAAGCTTCGCCAGCGTATCGGCGTCTGTCAGGTCGGCCAGCCGGGCGCCTGATAGTTCCAACTGTGCAATCAGCGCCGGATGCTGGACGAAACCCTGATTGTACTCGGCCCAAGCCGTGGACAGTTCCCGGGCGGCGTAGATCGCCGGCGCGCCAATCGGATTCCAGCGGCCGCCGAAGCGGGCCGCGCCGTCACTCGGCAGATGTGCCCAGCGCGGCACAAAAGCGCGCCACAGGGTCAGCCTGGTTTCAGGCATAGATGCCGGAGCGGACTGCCTCCAGATAGGCAAGCACCTTGTCCGTCTTGCCTTCGCGAACCAGATCGTAGGCGGTCTTTCCGGCCCAACCGGGGATCGGCTGATGCTTGAACCAGATCGCCGCACGATGTTCATCACCGGCCATCTCGCCGGCCATCGCCAGGATACGGACGATGGGACTCAATGCAGCGTCGACCTTGCGCGCACCGGACTTGGCGGCAAGCGTGTTGCGCGCGAGACCGGTCAGCCCCGCCAGTTCTGTCATATTAACCCCTAGCAGTTCAGCGACCCGCCTTGGCGAGAGAAACGGCGCCCGCTCCTCGCCGAAGCGCCATGCCGAAATTTCGAAGGCTGCGGTGCTCATGGCAATTCCCTAGCACAGTCTGAACGACGTGCGTTCAAAATGTGCTTTTTTGGTGCGCGTTTCAGGCCCTGGCTGCTAGCGCCTTCGTCTCGGCTTCTCCAACAGCGCCACGACCTCGACATGCGGCGACCACAGGAACTGGTCGATCGGCGTCACGCTCTTCAGGGCGTAGCCGCCGTCCATGAGGATGCGTAGGTCCCGCGCGAGCGTTACCGGATTGCAAGACACCGCGGCGACGAGCGGCACGTCGGAGCGCGCGATCTGCTTCGACTGGTCCTCGGCGCCGGCGCGAGGCGGGTCGAAGACAACGCCGTCAAAGGCATTCAACTCCTTGAATGTGAGCGGCCTCCGGAACAGGTCGCGACGTTCGCCGGTCACCCGCTTCAGGCCGCTGGCGAAACGGAATGCCCGGTCGAGCGCCGCGAGTGCTGCCGCATCGCCTTCCACCGCATGAACCTCCGATCTTGCGGCTAGGCGCAGCGCGAAGCTGCCGCAGCCGGCGAAGAGATCGGCGACCTTTTTGGCGCGCGCGAAATGCTGGACGACAATGTTGGCCATCGCCTGTTCGGCAGCCTCGGTCGCCTGCAGGAAAGCGCCCGGAGGCACTGCGACGGCGACGCCACCAAACAGGACGACCGGTTTGTTTGGTTCGATAATGACCTCGCCGTCGACCGACAGCCTGGCTAGCCGCTCGGCGATGACGAAGTTGGAAGCGACGCGGCGCTGGTTCTCGCCGAGCTTGCCGGAATCGTGAACCGCGACATCGAGGCCGGAACCGGTCACCGTCACCGCCATGTGGAACGATTTGGTCGTGGTGCAGATCAGTCCGGCAAGCATCCTCAAACGGTCGAGCGCAGCGACGATCTGCGGCAGCGAGATCGGGCATTCCTCGATCGAGATGATCTCGGATGACAGCGCGCGAACGAAGCCGAACTGCATTCCCGCCTCGCTCCGCCGGGCGGTGAAGACGACGCGGCGGCGCGTGTGCGGCGCGCACGGCACCAGCGCCCCGACATCGCAAGCGATGCCCTTGCTCTTCAGCGCATGCACGACCTTTTCGCGCTTCCACCGGTGATAGGCTTCAGTCTCGAGATGCTGGACGGCGCAGCCGCCGCACGCGCCGAAATGCCGGCACGGCGGATCGACCCGCAACGGCGAAGCCTCAAGGACCGACATCAAGGTGGCGCGATCTTTCTCCCGCGCGGCGGTGACGACCTCTCCCGGCAGCGCGAACGGAATGAAAACCTCGCCGGTTTCTGTCTCGGCGATGCCGTCGCCCTGCGAGCCCAACCTTGCGATCGTGAAACGGGTGCTCATCGCTTCTGGGTCTCGACGTCCTTGATGCCGCCGAGCAGGAACTCGCGGTTGCCGTCGCCGCCCTCTATCGGTGACAGATGAAGCCCCAGCGAGCGCCAGCCGGGAATGGCATCGAGCCAGTCCTGCATCAGGCCGGCAATGCGCGCCGCATCATAGGGGTCCTTCAGCAGGCCGCCCTTGCCGATCGCCTCGCGGCCGGCCTCGAATTGCGGCTTGACCAGAAACACAGCTTTTGCGCTATTCCTGGCCAAGGCAAGCGCCGGCGGCAGCGCCAGTTTCAGCGATATGAAGCTGACATCCGAGACGATGAAATCCGGCACACGGCCGCCGAGATCGGCGGCCGACAGTTCGCGCGCATTCAGGCCTTCAATTACCGTCACGCGCGGATCGCCGGCGATGTTGGAGTGCATCTGGCCGTGCCCGACATCGATCGCCGTGACATGCGCCGCGCCGCGTTCGAGCAGCACCTGCGTGAAGCCGCCGGTCGAGGCGCCGACATCGAGCGCTTCGCTGCCGGTGGGGTCGAGGGCGAAATGGTCGAGACCAGCCTTCAGCTTCAGTGCAGCGCGCGACACGTAACCTTGCGCCGGATCGTCAACGACGATGTTGCACTCAAGCAGAACGGCCTGGCCCGGCTTGAGGGCGACGATGCCATCGACCGTCACGGTGCCGCGCTCGACCGCGTCGCGGGCACGCGAGCGGCTGGCAAACAGGCCGCGCTGGACGAGCAATTCGTCGAGCCGCTGGCGTATGCTGGCTGGCGGAAGGGAAGTCATCGGCCTTCATGGCGAAAGCCAACGATGATGGCAAGGAATTTGGCGATCAGACAAGGCATAGTTGGAAAGGCGGTGAGCGCATCAAGCCGCTGCGCTGTTTGTCGAGCCTCGCACGAGACCCGACGCAATGCTAAGAAAGAGATGCCGTTTAGCCGTCGAAACGTGGAGGAGGAACATGCTGACGGGAACCTGCCACTGCGGCGCAGCCCACTGGACCCTGGAGGGCGATCCCGGTTCGATCACTGCCTGCAATTGCACACTTTGCCGTCGCTACGGCACGCTCTGGGCTTACGACTATGTCGACGAACGCATCCGCCTTGCCGGGCCCGTAAGCGCCTATCGGCGCGTCGGAAAGGCTCATCCTTCGCTTGAGATTCTCTTCTGCCCAACCTGCGCTTGCGTCCTGGCCTGGCGCGGTTTGCATCCCGCGGCGGCTGGGCGCTACCGCATCGCCGTCAATGTGAGGCTTGCGCCGCCCGAGGCCGTCGCCGATCTCCCGATCGACCATTTCGAGGGTCTCGATACATTCGAGGATTTGCCGAGAGATGGTCGCTGTGTGCGGGACATGTGGTTCTAGTTTCTAGAGTCTCTTCGGGATCATGCTTTAGAATATGGTCCGCGAAACCCGCCGTTCGACGGCCGGCGTCAGATCGTCGCTGCTGTCGCCGGACACCTGTGTGCGCGGTCGGTCAGCGGAACTGGACGCCTTCGGCGAGGTATCTGGCATGACGACAAATTGCGGCGCCTGCTTGTAGGAAAAGCCGCCACGGATCTCGCCGATCTTGCCGGCGACGATGCCCATCACCGCCTTTTCGAGTTTGCGGTCGTAGCGCGTTTCGGCTGTAGCCGACAAGACGAAGATGGCCGCAAGCGCGATGCCGCCCAAAAGCGATCTCATTGTTCTGCTTTCCGCTGCCTGGTTGCCTTCTAGCAGGGCGGCGTTGAAAAACGGCCAAAGGACACGGTAAGCAGATCACCAAACGGCAGCGTAAACAGCATCTTACGACTGTTCGCCGGCAATTTGATTCAAGCAGTTGAGAATTTGATTCAGACTGGCATCTTGCAGCCAAGTTGAATCGCGTCGGCGTCGCGGGAATGCGTCTAAAAGCTAGGCGCGCTGGGCCTGCGCGGTATGCCCCAGCGCCACGAACACGGTGCGCACGATGCCGGCGCTGTCCAGCCCGGCATCGGCATACATCTTTTCCGGCTTGGCATGGTCGACAAATGTATCGGGCAGCACCAGCGGGCGCACCTTCAGGCCGCTCTCCAGCAGCCCTTCATGGGCCAGGAACTGCAGCACATGGCTGGCGAAGCCGCCGACCGCGCCCTCTTCCACCGTCACCAGTATCTCGTGCGAACGGGCCAGCCGCCGGATCAGGTCCTCGTCGAGCGGCTTGGCAAAACGGGCATCGGCGACCGTGGTCGAAAGCCCGGCCGCGCCAAGCTCCTCGGCCGCGGCCAGGCAATCCTGCAGCCTGGTGCCGAAGGAAAGCAGCGCAACCTTGGTGCCTTCCCTGACGATCCGGCCCTTGCCGATCTCCAATACCGAGCCGCGTTGCGGCATCTCGACACCAACGCCGTTACCGCGCGGGTAGCGGAAGGCGATCGGGCCGTCATCGTAGCTTGCAGCGGTGCGTACCATGTGGCGCAGCTCGGCCTCATCGGCCGCGGCCATGACGACGAAACCGGGCAGCGTCGCCAGGAAGGTCGTGTCGAAGGCGCCGCAATGGGTGGCACCATCGGCGCCGACGAAGCCGGCGCGATCGATCGGAAAGCGCACCGGCAATTTCTGGATCGCCACGTCGTGGACGACCTGGTCGTAGGCGCGCTGCAGGAAGGTCGAGTAGATCGCCGCGAAAGGCCTGAAGCCTTCCGTGGCAAGGCCGGCGGCGAAGGTCACCGCATGTTGCTCGGCGATGCCGACATCGAAGGTCCTCGCCGGAAACGCTTCGCCGAACAGGTCAAGCCCGGTGCCGTTCGGCATGGCGGCGGTGATGGCGACGATGCGGTCGTCCTCTCGGGCCTCCTGGATCAGGCTTTCGGCAAACACCTTGGTGTAGCTCGGCGCATTGGCGGGCGCCTTGGCCTGGGCGCCGGTGATGACGTCGAATTTGTTGACGCCATGATATTTGTCGGCCGCCGCCTCGGCCGGGGCGTAGCCCTTGCCCTTCTGGGTCACGACGTGGATCAGCACCGGGCCGTCGGCATTGTCGCGGACGTTCTTCAGCACCGGGATCAGGTGCTCGAGGTTGTGACCGTCGATCGGGCCGATGTGGTAGAACCCCATTTCCTCGAACAACGTGCCGCCGGTGACGTAACCGCGCGCATGCTCGACCGCTCGCTTGATGGCGCGATCGGCGCGCTCGCCGAGATACGACGTCAGCTTCTTGCCGAAATCGCGCAAGCCCAGATAGGTCTTGCCCGACGCCAGACGGGCCAGATAGGCGCTCATTGCGCCGGTCGGCGGAGCGATCGACATATCGTTGTCGTTCAAGATGACGATCAGCCGGGCATCGAGTGCGCCGGCATTGTTCATCGCCTCATAGGCCATGCCGGCCGACATGGCGCCGTCGCCGATGACGGCAATGACATTGTTGCGGCCATCGGACAGATCGCGCGCCATCGCCATGCCGAGGCCGGCTGAAATCGAGGTCGAGGAGTGGGCTGCGCCGAACGGATCGTATTCGCTCTCGACGCGACGCGTGAAGCCGGACAGGCCGCCCTCCTGCCGCAGCGTGCGGATGCGGTCGCGGCGGCCGGTCAGGATCTTGTGCGGATAGGCCTGGTGGCCGACGTCCCAGATCAGCCGGTCGTCCGGCGTGTTGAAGACGTAGTGCAGCGCGACGGTCAGTTCGACGACGCCAAGGCCGGCGCCGAGGTGGCCGCCGGTGTGGGAAACGACGTCGATCAGTTCGGCGCGAAGCTCTGACGCCAGCTGCGGCAGGTCGCCTTCGGCAAGCGTGCGCAAATCGGCTGGGACGCGGACCTTGTCGAGAAGCGGCGTATCGGGCTTTGCGTTCACTGTTTGCGAGCCTGGTCAGATTTTCTGTTCATCGTGAAATATGCCGCTGGCCGGCGAATGTAAATGTGGCGGTAACGCGCATCAGCTTTCGGGCAGCGGGATGAACTCTTGCTCGTCTCCAGGAACGATATCGAAGCGGCCTGTCTTCCATTCTTCTTTCGCCTGCTCGATGCGTTCCTTTGAGGACGATACGAAATTCCACCAGATATAGCGTTTCGAACCGAGCGAGGCGCCGCCAAACAGCATGAAATGGGCGCCGCGTTCCGATGAGACAACGATCTCATCGCCGGGCCGGAAAACCAGCAGCCGCTCGGCCGGGAAGCGGTCACCGGATATCGAAACCTCGCCTTCCAGCGTATAGATGGCGCGCTCCTCGGCATCGGCCGGGATTTTCACGCTGGCACCCGGCGCCAGCCTGAGATCGGCATAAAGCGTGTCCGAAGCGGTGGCGACCGGGGAGCGCAGTCCGGAAAACGCACCGATGATCACACGGCCGCTAACGCCCTCCGCATCGATTTCGGGCAGGCGCAGGGCCGCGGTGTTCTCGAAGACCGGCGCGACTTCTTCCTTGCCGTCCGGCAGCGCCAGCCATGTCTGCAGGCCGGAAACCGACATCGGCGCGCCGCGCAGTTCTTCCGGCGTGCGCTCCGAATGGACGATGCCACGGCCGGCGGTCATCAAATTCACGTCGCCGGGCTGGATTACCATCTCGGTGCCGAGCGAATCGCGATGCCTGATCTTGCCGTCGAACAGGTAAGTCACCGTAGACAGGCCGATATGTGGGTGCGGACGCACGTCGAGCGCCTGGCCCGCTCGCAGAACGGCTGGACCCATGCGGTCGAAGAAGATGAAGGGTCCGACCAGCCGGCGCCTGGCCGTCGGCAAGGCGCGGCGAACCTGAAATCCGCCAATATCCTTGGCGTTCGGAATGACCATCAGCTCGATCTGATCGCTGGCGAAGGCATCGCCCATCTGCGGATCGTTTCCGGGAAAGAAGCTCACGCGGTCCCCTCAGGCGAAGCGAAGTGCAGATTTGGCCTTCGCCTTGGCCGCCACCTCTTCGCGATTGCGCGGATGCTGCGTCGTCTCGAGGCTGTCGAGCAATTCGCGCGCCGAGGCGGCAATGGCCTCGACGGCATGGTCGAACGCATGCTGGTTCTGTTTCGACGGCCGCGTCGTTCCGCTCAGCTTGCGGACGAACTGAAGCGCGGCGTCGCGGACCTCGTCATTGGTTGCCGGCGGATCGAAATTGAACAGGGTTTTGATGTTTCTGCACATCGTTCGCAATCTCCTCTCGTCCTGGAGCCGTTTCAAACGGGATGAGTTTTATCCTCAATCGTGATGATGTCCAAAGCCGGTAAGCAAAATTGTCGTTCGAGGCCGCGCCTCAATCCGCGTCCAACGGCTCTGTCCCCGCCGGCTTGCCGTCACGCGACAGCCTGATTTTCTCGACCTTGTCCTCGGCCGCCTTCAGCAGCCGGTCGCAATGCGCCTTCAGCGCCTCGCCGCGCTCGTAGATGCGGATCGACTGGTCGAGCGGAACGTCGCCGCGCTCCAGATCGTCGACGATCCTCTCCAGCGCCTCGAGCGCCTGCTCGAAGCTCATCGCCTTGACATCTTCGTTGGTCTCACCAGCCATCGTCTATCCCTTCATCAGCCGCCCGACATGGGCGGCGACTGAAAATGCCAATCCCTGCAGATCGTAGCCGCCCTCGAGCACGCTGACGAGCCGGTTGCGGCTATGGCGCCCGGCTCGTTCGAGCAACTGGCCGGTCGCCCAGTCGAAATCATCCTCAGTCAGGTTGATCTCGGCCAGCGGATCGCGGTGGTGGGCATCGAAACCGGCGGAGATGATGATGAGGTCGGGCGCAAAATTGTCGAGCGCCGGCAGGATGCGCGACAGAAAGGCGTCGCGGAAACTATCGCTGCCGCTCTGCGGCGCCAGCGGCGCGTTGACGATGTTGCCGGCGCCGGTTTCGCTCACGGCCCCGGTTCCCGGGTAAAGCGGCATCTGGTGTGTCGAGCAATAGAGCACCGATGGATCGTCCCAGAAAATGTCCTGCGTGCCGTTGCCGTGATGCACATCCCAGTCGACGACGGCGACGCGGTCGGCGCCATGGTTCTTCTGCGCGTAGCGTGCCGCGATCGCGGCGGTGTTGAACAGGCAAAAACCCATGGAGGTGGTCTTTTCGGCATGATGGCCGGGCGGCCGTGCGGCGACGAAGACGTTTTCGGCACGGTCGGTGAAGACGTCGTCGACCGCGGCGTTGGCTGCGCCGATCGCGGTCACGGCCGCCTGCCAGCTCTTTGGGCTGGCGGTGGTATCGGCGTCGATACGGGCGATGCCGGTGTCCGGTATCGCTGCGCGGACACGTTCGACGAATTCGGGCGGATGCGCGTAGAGGATGGTTGCCTCGTCGCCTTCGGGCGCCTGGACGCGATCGAGCGCCGCGAAGGCCTCGTCGTCAAGCACACGCTCTATGGCGCGCAAACGGTCCGGCCGCTCCGGATGACCGGGCGGTGTTATGTGCTCGAGGAAAATCGGGTGGGTGTAAAGTCTCGTGACCATGCCCCGATATAGGCGCGCCTCGCCGCTTTGGCCATGTTTTCGCGCGCTGGTGAGGCGATGTTCAACAGGGTTTAGGCAACCGGCGTCGGCTGAACCCACCGCGAGCCGCCTGGGATCGGCGAAAAGAATGATCTCAGGCCGGTGATCGGTCAATCTGGGGCTGCTTCGCTGACGATCGATCAGGCTTAGGCAGCTTGCCGGTGCGATTGAGCAGCCCTTCCAGAAGAACCTTGAACGCCTTCACTGCCTTCTTCGACGTCGCTTCGGGATCGTTCGAATTTGCGATCCACTGCGCCGCATGCAACGAGGCGCCGCTGACCAGCCTTGCCGCGGCTTCGGGATCGACGGCGAGAATTGTCCCCTCGTCGCTCAGTCTTTGCAGGCTCTCTGTCATCGAGCGGATGCATGTGCTCTGGCTTGGCCATTGCGATGGATCGCCGAGCACCGCCGGCCCGTCACGAAGCACGATACGCTGGATCTCCGGCTCCAGCGCCATCTCGATATAGGCGGTGCATTCGTCGACAAAGCCCTGCCAGAGATTGTCCGGCTTGGCCGAAACGACCTTCAGCCGGGCCGACATTTCGGCATCGATCTCGGCGATGACCGCCTGGAGTAGGCCCTTCTTGTCGCCGAAGTGATGATAGAGCGCACCGCGCGTCAGCCCGGCCGATGCCGTGAAGTCATCCATCGAGGCTTCGGCATAGCCGAGCGTGCCGAAGGCCTGGCGCGCCGCCCCGATCAGCTTTGCGCGGGTTTCGGCAATCATCTCCTTGCGTGGTCTATGCATGCTCTGGCCCTATTAACATACGTCTCGTATGCCAATTGACATACGCCGCGTATGATCTATTTAATCTCATACGCCACGTATGTAATCGCCGAACCGGCCGTTGTCGAGGAGCCAGACCATGCAAAATCCCTATTCCCAGATCTTTCGCGCGCCCAGCGCCAAGGGCTTTGCCGCGGCCGGCTTCGTTGCCCGGCTGCCGATGGCCATGGCTCCGATCGGGATCGTCGCGATGCTCTCGCAGACCGATGGCGAATACTGGCTGGCCGGTGCCGTCTCCGCGACATATGCGCTGGCCAACGCTTTCGTCGCCCCGCAGGTATCGCGACTGGTGGACCGCCTCGGCCAGACGCGGATTGTGGTGCCGACCACCATGATTTCCACGGTCGCTTTCGCGATCCTGATTGCAGCGGCCAATCAGCATTGGCCGATATGGACGCTATTCGTCTCGGCGCTGCTCGCCGCCGTCATGCCCAGCATCCCGGCAATGGTGCGCGCACGCTGGACCGAGATTTTTCGCAACCGCCCCGAGTTGAACACGGCGTTCGCCTTCGAGTCGGCGGCGGACGAACTGGTCTACATCGCCGGCGCATCGCTGTCGGTAGGGCTGAGCGTCGCGCTTTTCCCGGAAGCGGGAGTGCTCGCGAGCACGTTGTTCCTCGCCTTCGGTTCGACGGCCTTCATCCTGCAGCGCTCGACCGAACCGCGAGCCCGACCGGTGGAACATGGTTCAGGCGGCTCGGCAATCCGCCTGCGGCCGGTCCAAATCATCACCTTGGCCCTGATCTTCATCGGCGCGACCTTCGCAACCACGGAGGTGAGCACGGTGGCGATCACCAAGGAGCTTGGCCAGCCGGGCGCCGCCAGCTTCGTCATCGGCGTTTACGCGCTCGGATCGTTCGTCGTCGGCATCATCATCGGCGCCCTGAACCTGAAAGTGCCGCTGCAAATTCAGCTTGCCGTCGCAATGGCCATCATTGCGCTTACCACGCTGCCGCTGCTCGTCGCCGACACCGTGCCGCTGCTGGCACTGGCCGTCTTCGTCAGCGGCGTGGCGATTTCGCCGACCTTCATCACCGCATTCGGCCTGATCGAGCGGCGCGTGCCCGAGGCGGTGCTGACCGAAGGCGTGACCTGGGTGATGACCGGCATCGGCATTGGCATGGCGCTCGGCTCGTTCGCCGCCGGCTGGGTGGTGGACGCTTTCGGCGCGCAGAACGGGTTCTGGGTATCGGTGGCATCGGGCACAATCGCGCTGGTCATCGTGCTCGCCGGCCAGCGCAGCCTTGTCGCGCCGGACTGCGACATGGCTGCATGCGACGCAGCCGCGGTCGCTGCGGAATAGTTTCCGGCGCGTCCGGTCCCGAGGCGGGGCCGGACGCATACCAGCATCGTGAGAATGGCCTAAAGAATCTCGGTCTTGGCGATGTGGATGCCAAAGCCTTCGAGGCCGACATAATGGCGCTCGCGCGAGGCGATCAGGTTTATCGAGGAAATGCCGAGATCCTTGAGGATTTGCGCGCCGAGGCCGATCTCGCGCCATTCGTTTTCGCGGCGGCGAGCCTCTTCGTGATCCTCGCGGTCGCCGGGAGCCGGGCGCTTGCGCTCCTGATGGGCGACGCCGACCGAGCCTTCGCGCAGATAGACGATGACGCCGCGCTGGCGCTCGCCCATCGCCTTCATGATGGCGTCCAGCCTGTGGCTGGTGCCGAAGACGTCGCTGACCACGTCCTCGGAATGAAGGCGCACCGGCACCTCGACGCCGTCGCGGATATCGCCAAAGACGACCGCCACGTGATGCATGGAATCCCAGGGCAGCGTGTACGTGAAGACCTGTGCCTTGCCGCCGGGCGTCTCGATGTCCGAACAGGCGACGCGCTCGACCAGCGTTTCCTTGCGTTGCCGGTAGCCGATAAGGTCGGCAACCGAGATCTGCTTCAACCCGTGCTTTTCAGCGAAGGCCTGCACCTGCGGGCCACGCATAACGGTGCCGTCATCATTGACCAGCTCGGAAATGACGCCGACCGACGGCAGGCCGGCGAGCTTGCAGAGGTCGACAGCGGCTTCGGTATGGCCCGAACGCATCAGCACGCCGCCTTCACGCGCGATCAGCGGAAAGATGTGGCCGGGGCGGACGAAATCGGAGGCGCCGACATTGCCGTTGGCGAGATTGCGCACTGTCAGCGTGCGGTCGTCCGCCGAAATGCCGGTCGTGGTACCATGCTTGAAGTCGACGCTGACAGTGAAGGCAGTGGTGTGGGCGGAATCATTGTCGGCCACCATCGGCGACAGGTTGAGCCGCTTTGCTTCCTCGCGCGGCATCGGCGTGCAGACGATGCCCGACGTGTTGCGAACGATGAACGCCATCTTTTCCGGCGTGCAATGGACGGCGGCGACGATCAGGTCGCCCTCGTTCTCGCGGCCGTCATCGTCCATAACGACGACGATCTCGCCGCGCTCGAAGGCGCGCAGGGCTTCGACGATTTTCTTCTGGTCGTAAGGCATAAGTGCTCGCTTCGCTCGCAGGGAATAGGGGAGTAGGGCAGTACGGGAGTAGGGGAAAGGAAAAAATGCTGTTGTGGGAGTTGCGTAACCTACTCCCCTACTCCCCTACTCCCCTACTCCCCTACCTGTCTGTCCCCGATGACGCAGATAATGATCGGCAATGGCGCAGGCAACCATCGCCTCGCCGATCGGCACGGCGCGGATGCCGACGCATGGATCGTGGCGGCCCTTGGTCATGATCTCGACGTCGTTACCGTCCTTGTCGATCGACTTTCGCGGCGTCAAGATCGACGAGGTCGGCTTGACGGCGAAACGCGCGACGATCGCCTGGCCGGTCGAGATGCCGCCGAGGATGCCGCCGGCATTGTTGGACAGGAAGACCGGCTTGCCGTCATTGCCCATGCGCATCTCATCGGCATTCTCCTCGCCGGTGATGCGGGCGGCCTCGAAACCGTTGCCGATCTCGACGCCCTTGACGGCGTTGATCGACATCAGGCCGGCGGCGATGTCCTGGTCGAGCTTGGCATAGATCGGCGCGCCAAGCCCCGCCGGCACGCCGTCGGCGACGATCTCGATGACCGCACCGACCGAGGAGCCCGCCTTGCGAATGCCGTCCAGATATTTGGTGAAAACGGCGACGGACGCCGGATCGGGAGTGAAGAATGGGTTTTCGGCGTCGCCGACGAAATTCCAGTTCCAATTGGCGCGATCGATCGATTTATCGCCCATCGACACCAGCGCGCCGCGCACCACCATGCCGGGCACGACCTTGCGGGCAAGCGCTCCGGCCGCCACCCGCGCCGCCGTCTCACGCGCCGAGGAGCGGCCGCCGCCGCGGTAATCGCGCAGGCCGTATTTGACCTCGTAAGTGTAATCGGCGTGGCCCGGCCGGAACTGGCGGGCGATGTCGCCATAATCCTTGGAGCGCTGGTCGACATTGTCGATCAGCATCGACACCGGCGTGCCGGTGGTGATCATCGTCTCGCCGTCCTCATCGAGGATGAAGCCGGACAGGACCTTGACCTCGTCAGGTTCGCGACGCTGCGTCACAAAACGTGACTGGCCGGGGCGGCGCTTGTCGAGTTCGGCCTGGATCTGGTCGCGAGTGAAGCGGATGCCTGGCGGACAGCCGTCGACGACGCAGCCCAGCGCCGGCCCATGGCTTTCGCCCCAGGTGGTGACGCGGAAAAGATGGCCGAATGTGTTGTGCGACATGGAACCAGCCCTGCCGGCGTCGGAGCCGGCTCAGCGCATGACCCCGAAAATCGGAGCGATTTTCGGAAAGGATCATACACAAAAACAAAAGTGCTACAGCGTCCTTTGCGCGTCCAGGAGGACGCGCGGCGCTGTCGCCTGCCTTCTATTGGCGTTTTCCACAGTGGTCAAACTGTGATCCCGCGGATTTAGTTTTGACACATTCGATTGATTTCTGCTCAGTTCCGTTCCGTTGGACCGAGCCGCTGTACCGGCAATAATTAAAGAGGACGATGATGCGTATCCTGATTGGCGCTGTTGCCGCCACGCTGTTGATTTCCACCGCCGCCTTCGCCGGCCAGACCGAAGGCCTGATCAAGAAGGTCGACAAGGATGCGCTGACGCTGACGCTGGACGACGGCAAGTCCTACAAGCTGAACGCCGAAACCGACCTCGATGCACTGAAGCCAGGCATGGACATCGTCCTCGCCTATGACGTGACGAATGGCGAGAACGTCGTCACCGACATGGAACTGCCGGACACCGGATCGACCGAGTAGGACGCGTCGATATTCAGCTGAGGCCGGCCCGACCTGATCTCAACATAGGCTACGTCATCGGTCTCAAAGCCACTCCAGGCGCCGGCCGTCCAGCCTGAGCACGCGGTCCTGCGGCACTTCCATGCTGACCGCATCTTGTTCGGACATCCCCAGCACGAAGCGGAACAGCGCGCGCATGACACCACCATGGGTCACGCAGACCGTCTGGCGATCGAGCGCGTCGAACCACGGCTTCACCCGTTCGAGCAGCATCTGATAGCTTTCGGCGCCTTCGCCGGGCGGCTGGAAGTTCCATTTATCGAGGCGTCGGTGCCTGGTCGAACCGGGATCGTTCGCCTCGAGTTCGGCAAAGGTGAAACCCTGCCAGTCGCCAAAGCTCAATTCTACGAGCAGCGACTCGGTACGATAGGCGTGCGGATCGAGCTTCATCGCCGCGCGCAGGCGCTCCATCGTCTCGCGCGTGCGCCGCATCGGGCTGGCGACAAAGTCGAAATCTTCGGGCTTGTCGATGAGTTCGGCCAGCCTGCGCCCGTTGTGGCTAGCCTGCTCGCGGCCAAGCTCGTTGAGGTCGGTATCGGCCTGCCCCTGCAGCCGGGCCTCGGCGTTCCACGCCGTCTGGCCGTGGCGCACGATATAGACGAGCGGGTACATCAGGTCTTCCGGAAGAGGTCAGGCGGTGGCGTCAGTCCTTGACCGTCGAAATATCCGGCGCGTCAACGGCCTTCATACCGACGACATGATAGCCGGAATCGACATGATGGATCTCGCCGGTGACGCCGCGCGAAAGGTCTGACAGGAAATAGACGCCGGAATCGCCAACCTCCTCCTGCGTAACCGTCTGCTTCAACGGCGAATTGTATTCGTTCCATTTCAGGATATAGCGGAAATCGCCGATGCCGGATGCGGCAAGCGTCTTGATCGGGCCGGCGGAGATCGCGTTGACGCGGATCTTCTTGGCGCCGAGGTCGACGGCCAGATAGCGCACGCTGGCTTCGAGTGCCGCCTTGGCGACGCCCATGACGTTGTAGTGCGGCATCACCTTTTCCGCGCCGTAATAGGTCAGCGTCAGCAGCGAGCCGCCGTCGGTCATCAGCGCCTCGGCACGTTTGGCGATGGTCGTGAAGGAATAGACCGAAATATCCATGGTGCGCAGGAAATTGTCGCGCGTCGTCTCGACATAGCGGCCGGTCAGTTCGTCCTTGTCGGAAAAGGCGATGGCGTGGACGAGGAAATCGAGCTTGCCCCAATGGCTGGCGATATCGGCGAACACCGCATCGAGGCTGGCCGGGTCGGTCACATCACAATGGCCGGCGACATGCGCGCCCAGTTCCGCCGCGAGCGGCTCGACGCGTTTCTTGAACGCCTCGCCCTGATAGGTCAGCGCGATCTCGGCGCCGTGATCGACACAGGCCTTGGCGATGCCGTAAGCGATCGAGCGATTGTTGGCGATGCCAAGGATAAGGCCGCGCTTGCCGGCCATAAGGCCCCGTCCACCCGCCATGTCAGCGCTCTCCGCAAGGTTCTCTACTTTGTGGAGTGCCTATCGCACAGCCACAGTGCCCCTTCAAGCGTTCAAAGCGGACAGTTCGGGGGACAAAGCGGTTGCTCAACAGCGCCGCGCGTCCTTTGGGCGCGCAAAGGACGCTGTAGCGCCTTGACCTTGCGGTCGTGGGCCAGTGGAAAAATCCGACACTGGTGTCGGTGTGGCACGGCGGAAGATGACCCTTTGGCGGAAGTTTCGTTGGCCAGCGGCCGAAGTCACGCTCATGACCCCGAGCCGACTTCCATACTTTGGGCCGTTGGCGACCGCTTTGCGCCTCATCTCGGCCATTCAAGTTAGCTCGGCCATTGCCTTAAACCGGACATTATAGGCGACCGCGCTGGGAGGCCGGCATTCGAAACCCTTCACAATAGCCGTGATTCCGGAAGCTTCTTAGAAGCGGCCACTTAAGATTAGGCGTCCGCCTATTGCAGTCCGATGCGTCCCGTAGCCGACGCGGATAAGAAGCTAAACCGCGCTGGAGATCACATCGAAGCCAGTCGACCTCCGCCTGGACAACGGCTCCCGATAAACAGTCCACGCACCGCCGGTATCCCGGCAGCGCCTGGGAAAATTTCAGCCATTGCTCGGTCAGGAAGACGCAGGTGTTCCGTCAGCACGCCCTTTATGATCGATCGTACGTCCGTCGTAGCAGCCAAGTCTGTTCCGCCATGAAGCAGGTCTCGAGCAAGACCGGGCCAGCGATTGCCTACTCGCCCGCCGGCAACGGCGCCACCCATTAACAAGGTGACACTCGCGACGCCGTGATCAGTGCCGCCGTCGGTGTTGGGCACCACGGAACGGCCGAACTCCGTGACCACCAGCACCGCCGTCCTGTTCCAGGCAGGCCCGGACGCTTGGGCAAATGCAATGAGGCCCCGCGCCAGCCCATTCAAACTCCGCGCCAGCCTTCCGAAGTCCGCTCCCTGCGCCACATGCGTGTCGAAGCCGGCCACCTCGAGCATCGCGATCCGCGGTCCGCCCGTAGCTGACAGGGCAAGCGCCGCGCTCCTGGCCGCGTCGCCGAAGCGAGCCGCGTCGCATGCGGCATGTTGTTCCAGCAGGCTTTCGCTGCCTTTTGCGCCGGACGGCCAAGTGCCCTCGGCGTAGAGGCGGACGAGTTCGAGCCGAGGATTGGCCAGCGCAAGATGGGCCAGCATGTCCATCGATCGATCGGCCGGTCTGCCCCGCCACACCGCCTTCTGCCGGCCCGACAGTACAGAAGAAGCCCGGTCGAGCCATCCGGCGCTGCCGCCGTCGATATCGCCGTCGAACAGCGCCGCCTGGGCGGCCGCGTGGGACCGGCCCACATCCGGAATGGCGGTCGCGGGCACGATCAGCAACTCGCCGCACGAGTAGTGGGGCAGGAGAGACCCGAGCGCCGGATGAAGCGCGAAGAGCCCGTCGAGCTTGAGCATCTCGGCGACGCCAGAGTTCGGGAAAGGCACGAGGGGCCCGCGCGCCGAGGCAAAATGCGGATCGCCGTAGGGCGGCACGGCAGCTAGTGCATCGAGTCCGCCACGCACGTGGACGAGCAGAAGGCGAGGATCTTCGTCCACAAGCGAGGCACCGGCCAGACGCACGCTACCGAACGCGGACGCCAAGGCCAAACCTTGCAGCGCTGCCCTTCGGGTCAGTTGCATTTAGGCTCGTCCGAACTTGGGTTCACCGGCGTACCCGCGGTCATATACCCTAGCAGATCCGTATTCGGGCTAAGACTTCCCGTTGTCAGAGCCTTGTTAGTCGGCTGCGCGTTGCGAACCAAAAGGCCGGCAAGTGCCGGGGCTGCGAAAGATGTGCCCGAACAGATGTTCCTCCGGAGCTTGCCGTTCTTTCGGCTCTTCCACAGTGACAGGACATTGACGCCCGGTTCGGCATAGGACGCGCCGAACGCCCCCCCGCGCCATAGCGTGTCGCACCAGGCGTTGCTGATGCCTTGGCATTTCCCAGGAGTTGCCACCTGAATATATTCGCTGTTGGAAGCCGAAGCGCTGTATATCGCTCCCACCTTGTTTCCTGTCGTCACAGGCGAAAAATAAGTCGCCGCATTGGCCGGGAAATAAGACTGTACCCAAGGGCCCTCTTCGTCTTCCCGGGGGTTGCCCGCAGCTACCACAACGCGCACCTGACGGTCGGCGATCTGATAAAGAAGGGCGTCGAGAAATTTAAGATCTTGCAACGTGCTTCCGCGTCTGGTGCTCTCCAGATATAATGCACCCCAACTCAAGTTCAGAATATCCCCAGCGACCGCGTTGTCCCGAACATGGCGAAGCGCGAGAAGAGGCGGGCCGAAAATTTCGGTCTTCAGCTTACTGAAGGCCTTTACGATCTTGAGCGGGGCGTCGGGGCTGACACCAACCAGACCTATATACTGGTCGCCCTGCTTGACACGCTTTCCGCCGATAACTGCTGCCACCATCGTCCCGTGCCCTACTGTGTCGTCGAGGCTCGACACGGTCTGGCATGGGCTGCTCGTGCAATCGATGGCTTCCTGAACCTTGAGGAGCCCGGCGGTGACAACGCTCCAATCCACTCCGCTGTCGATGATCCATACGGTGGGCGATCCTGAAGCCACCGGCTGTGGTGACCCGACGACCCTGCAGACGCTGGGAGGGACAACATCCGCAGTCGGCGAGATGCCCAGGAGTTCCGGCCCCTCGCAGGTGGCACCATCGAACAGGTTCACCACGAAAGGATCCGGCTCCTCATATCCCCTGGAGCGCAGCTCTTCGATCTCGCTCTCGGAAAAGGTCCCCGTCACGATGCTGATACCGATATCCGGCATGTCCACCGCTTCCAGCTTGCCCTTGCCTGCGATGAACTTGTTTAGCGCGCCGATATCCTTGCGTAACTCCGCCGCCCTGGCGATGTCGACGATGAAAGTCTTTTCGATGTCACCGCTGTCGGTGAAGCCCTCCTCGCCTGACGCTTCCGGTCTCGCTGTTCCGACAACGGCGAGGAGACAGCCGAGCAACAGCACACGAAGTTGAGCAAGTATCATTCGTACACCCTCCGGCTGTCGTTACTGATACCGCGAGGATCAGAATGCTCCCAATACGGCTTTCTGTCCATGAAAACATCGAGTCGATGCGAGCATGCCGCCTGCGCATTGCTTGCGACAGATGCAAAATGCGTTTAGGCTATTTGCATTGACCTCGGAGGGGAGCCTCGGCGATGCCCAGGGCAGAATTGAAGCCAGGTCGGCAAGTCCAAGAGATCGGCGCAGCGATCGTAGGGGCCTGGCTCAAGCTTTTGCCGGCCTCGTCACGTATCTTGTCCATGGATTCAACAGATCCCCTAACAATTACCATTGATCGGCAGATTTTCGCCGTCGGTGATACTATCAGACTTCGGCCGGAAGCAGGCCGTGCTATCGGCAACATCAGGGTCCGGACCGCCGCCGCCGGAACAGCGCCACATTCGCAGACACTAACGATAGAAGATCTGAATGGGCAGCCCATAAAATACGAGGATGACCCTCTCGACGGGGGCGACGCGATCCCGGATGCTGCCGCCTATGCGGACCTGAAGCGTGATCTCAAAATGGTGCTGGAAGACATCGTGGAAACGGGAGTGTCTGTCGAAGTTCACGTGGACGAACCGAACTTGATCAATGTGGTGGTGCCCCAGGTGCCGAGGGGGGTCCTGACCCGCAGCGATCTGATCGATTATCTCCACGACTACCACAAATACGCCCAGGGCAGGCACTACCATGACGAGCTCGCCACGGCCGTGCTCTTCGGCTGCAGATAGTCGCCAGTCCCTACTCGGGCAATCCCGCTTCCCGCATGCCGTTGAGCAGCGTGTTACGGTCACCCTCCAGCTTGTAAGGTTCCTTGGTGGCGAACCGCCGCCCGGAGAACTCCGGTGCGCCACGCAGAACCAGATACGTGTAGCTCTTCGCCTCTTCGTTTCGGCCAAGCAGGGCGTTCGCTGCAGCCAGATAGACCTTAACCCAGGTCGGCATGGTGGACGAGCGGCCCAGATCGACGACTGCCTTATCCGGACGGTGGGCAATGAAATGGGCAAGACCGCGGAACGGCCAATACCATGAAGGCTCGTATAGGGGATCGAGCACTCGCGCCCGTTCGAACCAGTCCAAGGCACTTTGGGGCTCGCCGGCAAATGTTTGATAAGTCCCTTGATAGGAGACCTGCTCGGGATCGTGCGGATTGAGTTCGAGCGCGCGTGTGTATAGCTGAGATGCGACGTCGAAATCACGACGGTGGAGGAGCACCCAGCCCAGTATGTTCAGGCAGACTGGATCATTGGGGGAAAGCGCCACCGCTTTTTTGGCGATGTCATAAGCCTCGGCAAGCACCGCATCCGACGGCCCCATGTCGCGAAACCATTCAAGCTGCTTATAGTGGGCGAGCTTGGCGTACGCGCGCCCGTAGGATGGATCGAGCTCGATCGCTCGCTGATACCACTGTCGAGCCTCCATTTCGGCCGCGATGTCGCCCAGGGGCAGGGCATTGCCCCGGAGCACGCACTCATAGGCCGCGAGATTGGCAGGTGGTTTACGCCGCGCCTTCTCGGCGCCTGCGGCCGTAAGACGGCCGATAACGGTCCCGACGATCTTCCCGATCAGTTCGTCCTGGACATCGAAGATGTCCTGCTCGTCCCCGTCGTAGCGCTCGGCCCACAAGCACTCACCCGAGGTTGCGTCGACCAGCTCGCATGTAATGCGCATTCGCCGGCCCATGCGGCGGATCCCGCCTTCGATGACGAAATCCACGCCGTTATCCGCGACCAGGTCCACATCCTTGAGCCGCGTCGACGTATAATGGGACGCAACCGTAAGCTGAGTAAAGCGCGTCAGTTCCGTGACGATGTCTTCGGTGAAGCCGCCACTGAAATAGGGTTGGACGTCGCCCGCGCTCTTGAACGGGCGAACGAGGATGGAGGGCTTGCTCGGACCAGCCACCTGCGCAGTCGATGCAGGTGGCAGCCCTTTGGGCTTTTGGAACAACGAGTATACGGGAATCGGGCGTGGAATGTTCTTGAGATGCTGTTCGCCGCAATATTCAAACGGAAGATTAAATTTGTCGCGAACTTCGTCGTGTACCTTTCCGGAAAGGCAGATACCGCCCGGGCTGGCGAACTGTTCCAGGCGCGCGGCTATGTTGACGGTATCTCCAAACACATCGCCATCGGTATCGACAATAATATCACCGAAGTTGATCCCAATCCGGAGAAAAATTTCCTGGCTGGCCTTCCCCGAAGACTGGCCGACAAGCAGTTCCTGGACTTCCACTGCTGACTGCACGGCTCCGAAAGCGCTTGGAAACTCGGCGAGCATCCCGTCTCCGGTCGTTCTCACAACCCGTCCCCGGTGCTGCGTGATCCTAGGCTCTATTTCGTCCTGCATGAGATGTTTGACGAGCGCGAAGGTGCGCTCTTCGTCGCGGGCCATCAGCGACGAGTAACCGACCATGTCAGCAGCCAGGATAGCCGTCAGACGTCGCTGAAGATTGCTGTCGCCCGCGTTCATTCTCTCCCTCGGCGGGTTATATTATGTTCGACGTCGGCTTGACGATATCAAAGCGTCTCGCAGGAGTTTGCATCATACTCCAGTGCGTGTCAGCGTGCGAATGAGCAATTGGTGCCGATACTGTAGAGGATTGAACATGTGAGGGCCGTGCTTGGGTGAAGGGTCCATAATGCCGGAGCGGCGGGCGTCCGAGGCAGGGGCCGGCGGGTCAAGCCTGGTTTACGGCCCCATCGTGATCACCGATCCCACGCTCAGATGCCCGATCACGGTCGCGGTCGGCCCCGTCCGAGGGGCCAGACCTTCTCGTTTTGTGTCAGGGTGGGGCAACACCACCAAGGAGGCGGCAACCGCCTGCGGGTATGAGGCCGATGAAACCTATTTCGCCCAGATGATCCCTCATGAGCGACTCTCACGCGCCCGCGCCGGCGAATTGCGCGGGCGCGTGATCGAGCCGCCTGCACTCACACTTTTCAGTGATGCGCAGTATTGCGAGGGGCTGCATTGGAACAAAAACGTCGATGATAGCCGCGCGGTCCCGATCCGCTGGCGCAGGTCGCAGCCGCTGGACTGGATCCGGAGCGATCCGCGCTTCAGCACGAGCGAGGCCTGGGTGCCTGCGGGATTGTGCTTTCTCGGGTATCCCAACGATGAGTCATCAGGTCTGCCCCCGGCGGACTCCAATGGTCTTGCGAGGGGATCGAGCATAGAGGACGCGGTCGTGCGCGGCTTCTGCGAAGTCGTGGAGCGCGATGCAACAGCCATATGGTGGTACAATCGGCTGGTTCTGCCTCGGATAGACCTGACTTCGCTGTCGGATGGACTGGCGTCCCAGTACGCCGATTGGCTGCTGACGCAGAACCGCGAATTGCGGCTTCTGCTCCTGACGCTTGACCTGCCCATCCCCATTGTCGCTGCAATTTCTCATCACGTGGGCGGTGACGCGATTGCGTTCGGATTCGCGGCCGGACGATCCATGTCGGAGGCGGCCCGGCGCGCGGTGGGGGAACTTGCAGAATGTGAGGCGAACCTTACCCTGCTCAAACGGAACGCCGATACGTCCGGCACGGCGGCCTTCACCCCCGGCGCGCTGCACCTCTATCGGTGGCACATGGACGAGAACATTCATCGCCTTCCTCACCTTTCCGGCAATTCAGCAGTTCAGGCCTCGTCGGCCGAGTTGCGACTGGATTGGAACTATTGCCTCGACATCTGCCACGAGCAGGAACTTGAGATCTTCGCGGTCAACCTGACGCACAACGCCGAATCGCCTGTTGCACGAGTGTTTGTACCTGGACTTCGTCCTACCAAGCCCCGGTTGGGCGGCGGCAGGCTCTATGATGTTCCTGTGCGCCTAGGTTTGAAGCCATCAGTTTCCCAGGCCATCAACGAGGTTCCCTTTCCATTGTGATCCGGATGGTCGCGGGCATGCCCACCCCGGAGTGCCCGCTTTACACACACGGCATTAAGCGCCAGCCTTTTCGACCGTCAGCCCTTTCTACGGCGCATCAGCGCCTCGAGCTCGGCGTCGCCGCCTTCCGGCAGCATCAGCCGCACGTGTGCGTAGAGGTCGCCGTGACCGCCGGCCTTTTCCGGTAGGCCCCTGCCCTTCAGCCGCAGAACCTTGTCCGAGCTCGACCAAGGGGGGACGTTGACCGCAATCCTGCCGGTCGGGGTTTCGACCGCCACCTTGGCGCCATGCACCGCATCGGCCAGTTCCACCGGCAGGTCGACATGCAGGTCGCGGCCCTCGACGCGGTAGCGCGGGTGCCGGCGGAAACGGATTTTAACCAGCGCATCGCCCGGCTGCCCCGGTCCTTGCTCACCCTGGCCTTTCAACCGGATGGTCTGGCCGTCCTCGACATAGGCCGGCAACTTGACCGCCATCTTGCGGCCGTCGGGGAACATCGCCGTCACCTTCTCCGCGGTGGCGGCCTCCTCGATGGTGACGTCCAGCGTCACGTTGAGATCGGCGGCGGTCGGGGCCTGACGGCGGCCGCCGGTGCCGGCGCCGCGCTGCTGGCTGAAAGCATCGCCGAAGATCTGGCTGAAGATGTCGCTGTTGCCGTCGAACGGATCGCCGCCGGGACGGCCCGTGCGGAATTCGAAATGCGCGCCGCCCGGCCCTTGCTGCCGGCGGAAACCGGCGAAAGGATCGGCGCCGCCGGCCGCGCCTTCGAAACCCTGGAAACGCTGTTTGCCGTCGGCGTCGATCTCGCCGCGATCGAATGCCGCCCGGTTCTTCTCGTCGCCGACGATCTCGTAAGCCTGGTTGGCGGCGGCAAAACGGTCCTTCGCCTTGGGATCATCCGGATTCTGGTCCGGATGATACTTCTTGGCGAGCTTCCGGTATGCGGATTTTATGTCCTTGGCCGATGCGTTCTTGGCAACGCCCAGCACCTCATAGGGGTCGCGCATGCTTACTGCCCTGGAGAAGGAGTGAGTCCATAATCGCCTCCTATATGCGCTCGCATAGGAAGGAATTCCAGTGGCTTACCACCATGTTGCCGGCGGAAAATCAGAGCGCCTTGAAGTCCTGTATGCGCCAGATGCTGCCGCCGGCCAGGCATATTTCGCCTTTGAACAGCGCGACGCCGTCGAAGCTTTCGCGCGATGCGGTGAAGCGACGACATGTCTCGCCGTTAGCCCTGAATTCCGCCAGCTCGGTGATGGAGCCGCGCGAGCCGGTGTCGGCATTCGCCCAGCGAACGGCCTGCCCAGCCAGTTGCTCGACGTCAGCGGAGGACACGGCGTTGCGGATCGTGGCCTGATCGGAGGCGCGGTCTTGATCGAGCGACATGACTGAGGCCGGCGTGCTCGCGGTCAGCACCGAGCGGTCGACCTCCGCCTGCTCCAGGCTGAAGCCGCCGCCACCACAGGCGGCAAGCGGCAGGACGATTATCACGATCATGGCTTTGGCGCTGGCCGAAGCGATAACGCTCCATTGCCCACTGTCAAAAGCTTGCGCGATACGCGACAATCGGCAATCTCCCCAGCCGGCGACAAATTTGGGAAAACTATGAGCGAAACCGGGTTAACAAGCGGTGACTTTACCGAGGCGGCGGAGCCGTTCCGGCTCTTTGCGGCGTGGCTCGACGACGCGACGAAGAGCGAGATCAACGACCCCAACAGCGTGGCGCTGGCGACCGTTGATGCCGAAGGCATGCCGAATGTGCGTATGGTGCTGCTTAAGGGGTTCGATGAGGGCGGCTTTGTCTTCTACACGAACTTCGAGAGTGCCAAGGGCCGTGAGATTCTTGGCAGCATGAAAGCGGCGATGTGCTTCCACTGGAAATCGCTGCGCCGGCAGGTGCGAGCGCGCGGCCCGGTGGAGATCGTCACCGACGCCGAAGCCGACGCCTATTACGTGACGCGTCCGCGCGGCAGCCGCATCGGCGCCTGGGCCTCCAAACAGTCGCGGCCGCTGGAGAGCCGCTTCGCGCTAGAAAAAGCGGTCGCCGAATACACGGCGCGCCACGCGATCGGCGACATCCCGCGGCCAAAACACTGGTCAGGCTTCCGCATCGTGCCGCAGACCATCGAGTTCTGGCACGACCGTCCGTTCCGGCTGCACGACCGTGTGGTGTTTTCGCGCAACGCCGAGGGCGGTTGGGACAAGGTGAGGCTTTATCCGTAGGGCACGACGGTGGAGCGCCGATCTCCCCCACAAGGGGGAGATCGGCAGCTTCCGCACCGGCGCCCATTTTTTCAGCCCTTCTTCCCGGTCATGAAGGCGGCCAAGGCCGGGCCGCTTCTGCCGGATTTCCAATTCCCACTATCACGATCTCGTGTGCGTGAAACGTTCCAGCTTGCCGGAACGAACCAGGGAAGGGCTCAACGCGCCGCCGGCGCAAATTCAGGAGGAAGCAATGCATTCACTCAGGTTGGTCACGATGGCCGGTCTTGCCTGCCTTTTCGCTTCGCAAGCCTTTGCGGAGGACGCGATGGGGACAATGACGGTGATGAAGGGTGGGGAGGTCATGGCGATCATGCCCGATGGGCATATGGGCACCATGATGCCCGACGCGAAGATGAGCGCCGAAATGATGAAAATGGCGAAACCGATCAAGCATTGCATGATGTTGATGACCGACGCCAAAGGCAAGACATTCATGATCGACACGTCTTCGGCAAAGGCCCAGGCCGAATGTAAAAAAATGGCGATGTGACAAAGAGATCATGGCAAGAAAACCCGCCGGTTGCTGCCGGCGGGTCCACGATGCGAGACAAGGCCAGAAGGTCTAGGCCTTCTTCCTGGTCATGAAGGCCGTCAAGGCTGCGCGGGCCTCGTCGGATTTGAGCCGCTCGCGGAAATGCTGGCTTTCCTGGCCGATGCGCTCGACAAGGGCGTCGCGCGAGCCGCGCATCAGGTCGCGCGCGATCTTCAGCGCTTGCGGCGGTTTGGCGGCGATCTGGCCCGCCGCCGCCAATACCGATGCTTCGAGTTCCCTCTCCTCGACCACTTCGTAGATCAGCCCGGCGGCCTTCGCCCTCTCGGCCGAAAAGCCCTCGCCGAGGCCAAGCAGCGCGAAGGCGCCTTGGCGGCCGAGGATCTGCGGTGCGAGCAGGCTCGATCCTGCCTCCGGCACAAGGCCGAGATCGACGAAGGGCGTTCGGAACATTGTGCGCGGCGTGGCGAAGGTCAGGTCGCAATGCAGGTTGAGCGTGGTGCCGATACCGACCGCAATGCCGTCGACACCGGAAACCATCGGCTTTTCCACCTTGGCCAGCGCCATCAGGAAATCCCAGACCTCGGTACCGCCTTCACCGCCCGAGGCGACAATCATGAAATCGGCAAGGTCGTTGCCGGACGAGAAGGCACCGGGCACGCCGAGAAAGACATGGACGCGGATCGCCGGATCCGCGTCGCCGCCGGCAAGAGCCGCCGACATCGTCGCGTACATGGCGCGGGTCAGCGCGTTCTTCTTGTCCGGACGATTGATGCGGATGATCTGGATGGCGCCCTGGCGCTCGACGAGGATGTGGTCTGTCACGGATTCGTCCTTTGTGAATTTCGGGCCTTTGTGAATATCGGCGCGTGCGAACGTCAGGCTGAAATCAGCGCCTTGCCGGCAACGGCAAGGCTGTCGGCGCCGCCGACGACGCGCTCCTTGAGCGCGCCCACTTCGCCAAGCAGGTTCTCGGCGAAGAACCGGCAAAGCGCGATGCGGCTTTGGTCGGCAAGCGCGCCGCGCGCCAGATAGGCCCCGCCCGCGGCAAGCGAGATCAGCCTGAGATAAGGTGTGGCGCCGGCCAGAGCCTCGTCCGAACGGCCTTCGGGCTGCAGGTCTTGCAGGAAACGAGTTGCCTGGGAGAGCTCGTCGAGCGCCTGGTCGAGGCGATCGGCGGTGCGGCCGAAGCCTTCAAGGTTCGACGCTCGCACCGCATCGGCGACGGCCTTGAGCTCGGCGATGTAGCCATGCACATGCCGGCCGCCGCCGAGCGGCAGCTTGCGTGTCACCAGATCGATCGCCTGGATGCCATTGGTGCCTTCGTAAATGGGCGCGATGCGCGCGTCGCGATAAAGTGCTGCGGCGCCTGTCTCCTCGATGAACCCCATGCCGCCATGCACCTGCAGCCCAAGCGAGGCGACCTCGACGCCAACATCGGTCGAAAAGGCCTTGGCCAGCGGCGTCAACAGATTGGCGCGCTCCTGCCAGTGCTTTGCATCTTCGCTCTGTGACGCGAGATCGATGGCGTGGGCGCAGGAATAGCAGATGGCACGGGCAATCTGGGTCAGCGCCTTCATGGTCAGAAGACTGCGCTGGATGTCGGGGTGATGCACGATCGGCGCCATGCCGGCACCGCGGCAGCTTCCCGCTTTGCCTTGCCGGCGGTCGTTTGCATACGCGAGCGCCTTCTGCGTCGCCGCCTCGGCGACCGCGACGCCCTGCATGCCGACGGCAAGGCGCGCATTGTTCATCATGGTGAACATGCAGGCGAGGCCCTTGTTCTCCTCGCCGACCAGCCAGCCGATCGCGCCGGGCCTGCTGCCTTCGAAGCCATCGCCATAAATCATCGTGCAGGTCGGCGAAGCGTGGATGCCCAGTTTGTGCTCCAGCCCGGAGCAGAAGACGTCGTTGCGCCTGCCCAGCGCGCCATCGTCTCCGACGAGGAATTTCGGCACCAGGAACAAAGACAGGCCGCGCGTGCCGGCCGGCGCGTCCGGCAGCCGCGCCAGCACCAGATGGATGATGTTGTCGGTGAAATCGTGCTCGCCATAGGTGATGAATATCTTTTGCCCGAAGATGCGGTAGGTGCCGTCGCCGGCCGGTTCGGCGCGGGTTCGCAAGGCATTCAGGTCCGAGCCTGCCTGCGGCTCGGTCAGGTTCATGGTGCCCATCCATTCGCCGGAGACCAGTTTTTCCAGATATTTGACCTTGAGTGCCTTCGAGCCATGCTTGTCGAGTGCTTCGACCGCGGCCATGGTCAGCGTCGGGGCGATGCCGAACGCCATCGAGGCGGAGTTCCACATTTCGAGCGCGGCGACGCCGAGCATGGCCGGCAGCGCCTGGCCGCCATACGCTTCCGGCGCGGACAGCGCATTCCAGCCGCCGCCGATCCAGCGGCGATAAAGTTCCTTCCAGCCGGGCGGGGTAGTGACGGCAGCGCCGTTGAGCACCGCGCCGTGCTGGTCGCCGACCGTGTAGAGCGGCGCCACCTCCTCGCTGGCGAAGCGGCCGGCCTCGGCCAGAATGGCGTCGACAAGGTCCTCGCCGAGTTCGCCAAAATTGCCTGCATCGAGCGCCGGCTTCAAGCCGGCGACATGCTTCAGGGTGAAGGCGATCTCCTCGACCGGTGCCCGATACATGGCGTTCGCTCCTCCTCAGCCCGGCCCTCCCCAGTCTGGCCCTCCCCAGTCTGGCAGGTCTACTTAAGACCTGTGCCGATGCAAAATCATCTGCTTTCGGAGTTCCCTGTCCATCTTCTTTTTACGTAAACGTCAAACTTTGTCACGCGGATTTTGCAATTGCTGGCTCGTATGCAAAATTACTTAGAGCCGGACGACGCACTTGTTTTGTACGGTTATTTCCCGTACAAGGCAGCATCAGGGATGACGATAATGCCAAACCAACAGACCCGCACCGCCCGTCTCGAAGCCCGTATTTCGCCGGATATGCTGGACGTGGTGAAACGTGCCGCCGAAATCCAGGGCCGCAGCGTCAGCGACTTCGTGGTCGCCGCCGCTCAAGAGGCGGCGCAGCGTACTATCGAGAACACCACCATCCTGCGTATTTCCGTCGAGGATCAGCGCGCCATGATGGAGGCGATTCTCAATCCGCCCGAGCCCAATGAAGCACTGCGCAAGGCCGCCGACGCCCACAAACGGCTTGTCGTCGAATCCCGGTGAATTTCACCATCATCATCGAACCGCTCGGCGGATCGCATGATCGCAAGGCGTTCAGCTGCGGGGTGTCGGCGCTCGACCGCTATATACGGGAGCAAGCCAGCCAGGATGTCAAACGCCGAGTCGGCAACTGCTTCGTTGCCGTGGATCACGATGTCGGCGCGATCGCCGGATATTACACTTTGGCGGCGTCGAGCATACCGATCGCGTCCTTGCCTGACGAACAGACAAAACATCTGCCACGCTACCCGGTTCTGCCCGCGATATTGGTCGGCAGGCTGGCCGTCGATGCCCGATACCAGCGGCGGCGGGTCGGGTCGGCGCTGATCGTGGATGCGCTGCGACGCAGCGTTAGCGCTGCCCCAGCAGCCTTCGCGTTGATTGTCGATGCCAAGGATGACCAGGCGGTCGCGTATTATCGCAAGCATGGCTTCACCCCATTTCAGAGCCGCCCGCTATCACTGTTCCTGCCCATAGCAACAGCGTTGAAACTATTTGGCTAATAATCGCAACCATCGCCTTGCTCTTGAGGAGCACCAAGGGTCGTTTCGCCAGCGCTCCAACTCGCCCCTTCGGCACCCGAAGCATTTCCTTAACCATGGCGGTTCAGGATTTGGCTTTGGCCAGCAAGGATCTGCTGTTTGAAAACGCCGGCGCGCCCCCTTGTCCGCTCAGCGCTTCTCCTTGTCGCGGCCGCGATGACCCTGATGCTGACGCCGGCAAAGGCCTCGGATTTCTCCGAACCGTGGAAGGATGCCGACCGGGCGCTGGTCGTCGACGCCTACGAATACAATTCCATCGACTGGACCAGGCTTGCCACCGACAAGCGTCTTGTCGGCTTCATCAACAAGGCATCCGACGGAATGCCGCCACCCTATTTCTGTTTCGGCGACGAGACCGAGGTGCGGCTGTGCAAGACGCTTTGGAAGCGCCATGCGGTGGCGCGTGAGTTGTTCCAGACGCGCAAGGTTGTGGCCAAGGCGCTTGGCTTGAAATGGGGCGCCTATCACCTCGCCCGCCCCGGCAACCCGGTCGGCCAGGCCAATCATTTCATCGAGTTCGCCGAACTCGGGCCGGACGACCTGCTTGCCCTCGACATCGAGGACGACGATCCGACGCAGTGGATGTCGCTGGACGACGCCGAAGAATTCGTCCGCCAGGTGCATCGGCGGCTCGGCCGCTTTCCAGTGCTCTACACCAATGGAACGACCGCCCGGCACATCGCCGACAACAGATACAAATACCAGCTGCTGTCGCGGCTGCCGCTGTGGTATGCGCGCTACAAGCCCGACATCGACGTGCATTTTCCGATGGGCAACTGGCAGGGTTATGCGCTCTGGCAGTTTTCGGCGCGAGCAAATTGCGGCCGGTTCCGCTGCCCTTACAGGGTCGCGGGCACACCCAACGATATCGACGTCAGCGTCGCGCCGATGAACGCCACGGAATTGCGCGCGCAGTGGCCGTTCGGCGGCCTGATCGACGTGCAGCCGGATTATCTCACCTCGATACCGGTGCCGCTCTCACGCGAAGCCGGGCTCGCCGGCGGCACCATCGCTTACGCTAGCGTGACGCCAGCAAGCTTCGAGGAGATGGTCGCGGTATTCAGGGCGCGCCTAGCCAGGTTCAGCAGCGGCTTTCAAATGCCTGCGGCGAAAGCGGCGCCGGGCCTTCCGCGCGGGATTGCCGAATATGTCGCCTGGACGCGAAACGAAAAGCGTGCGGCATCGGTGCCAGGATTTGTCTCCACCGCCGATGCGGTCAGCAGCGTCTCGACCGAATTCGATCACGGCTTGCGCTGAGGCCGAAGGCCCGCCCGAAGCATCAGTTCGCCTGCTCGCGCGCCACCGCCAGCCAGCCAATGTCGCGGCGGCAAAAGCCTTGCGGCCAGTCGATCCGGTCTAGCGCGGCGTAGGCCTTCTTCTGCGCCTCGCCGACGGTGCGGCCGGTCGCCGTGATGTTGAGCACGCGACCGCCATTGGCGACGAGTGCGCCGCCGTTGATGGCGGTGCCGGCGTGAAAGATCTCGACGCCGTCGCCTGCCGCTGCCTCGACGCCGCGGATGACCGAGCCCTTTTCCGGCGTGCCGGGATAGCCCCTGGCCGCCATCACCACGGTGAGCGCCGCCTCGTCGCGCCAGCGCACCGAGGTGTGCGCCAGCTGGCCGTCGGCGGCTGCGTTGAGCAGGACGAGCAGATCGTCCTTCAGCCGCATCATCAGCACCTGGCATTCCGGGTCGCCGAAACGGGTGTTGTATTCGATCAGCTTCGGCCCCTTGTCAGTGATCATCAGCCCGGCGAACAGCACGCCGGAAAACGGCGCGCCTGTTTCAGCCATGCCGCGCATGGTCGGCTCGACGATCTCGCGCATGGTCCGGTCGATCATCTCCGGCGTCATCACCGGGGCCGGCGAATAGGCGCCCATGCCGCCGGTGTTCGGGCCGGTGTCGCCGTCACTGAGGCGCTTATGGTCCTGCGCGGTGCCGAAGGGCAGCGCGGTGGTGCCGTCGCAAAGGCAGAAGAAGCTTGCCTCTTCACCGACGAGAAACTCCTCGACCACCACTTCCGCCCCGGCCTGGCCGAAGGAGCCGTCGAAACAGGCCTCGAGCGCGGCCAGCGCCTGGTCAAGCGTCATGGCGACGGTGACGCCCTTGCCGGCAGCGAGCCCGTCGGCCTTGATGACGATCGGCGCACCCGTCTTCTCGACATAGGCCCTGGCCGAAGCCAGATCGTCGAAGCGGCCATAGGCGGCGGTCGGAATGCCGTATCTGGCGCAGAGATCCTTGGTGAAACCCTTTGATCCTTCCAGCCGTGCCGCCGCTTTTGACGGGCCGAAGACGCGGATGCCCTCGGCGCGGAGGTCGTCGGCGATGCCGGCGACCAGCGGCCCTTCCGGCCCGACCACGACGAGGTCTATTTCATTCTCGCTGCAAAACCGGACCACCGCTGCGCGATCGGCAGTATCGAGCCTCACCAGTTCGGCTTCGTGGCCGATGCCCGGATTGCCGGGCGCCGCGTAGAGCCTGGTCAGCAGCGGCGACGCCGCGATCTTCCAGGCAAGCGCATGTTCGCGTCCGCCGGAGCCGATCAACAAAACACGCATGCCCAGATTCCTCACCGTTCCACGACCAGGACTGCGCTATTGCGCCACGCGCGACGGGTCAAGACATTTGGCTGCCGAAGCGCCGATTGTGCGTGGCGAGCGTGCGAGGGCTGCTTGACGCTTGACGGCATTCGCCTCTGCTGCCACTCCAGCAAAATGGAAACCGTCCAGTCGAAAGCGGCCCAGGGCCGCGTCGCCGATGCGCCGAGCGGCCACTGGGTCTATCGCGCGCTGCCGCGGCGGTTGTGGCCCTATGCGCAGCTTGCCCGGTGGGACCGGCCGATCGGCTGGCAATTGCTGCTATGGCCATGCTGGTGGTCGGCTGCACTTGCCGCGAGCGCCTATCCGCGTCCGTCGGATCCGCTGCTCTCGCTGCTGCCGTCGCCGTGGTATCTGCTGCTGTTTTTTCTTGGCGCGTTCGCCATGCGCGGTGCCGGCTGCACCTACAATGATTTGGTCGACGAGAACATCGACAACCAGGTGGAACGCACGCGCTCGCGGCCGCTGCCGGCCGGCAAGGTCACGCGCCGGCAGGCCTGGATGTTTGTTGTCCTGCAGGCACTGGTCGGCCTCGCCGTGCTTTTGCAGTTCAACAGCTTCGCCATCTCGCTCGGCATCGGCTCGCTGGTCATCGTCGCCGTCTACCCATTCATGAAGCGATACACCAATTGGCCGCAACTCGTTCTTGGCCTTGCCTTTTCCTGGGGTGCGCTGATGGGATGGGCGGTCGAGTTCGGCGATCTCGATGGGCCGCCAATCATGCTCTATATCGGCTCGATCCTGTGGGTGATCGGCTACGACACGATCTATGCGCATCAGGACAAGGAAGACGACGCCATCGTCGGTGTGCGCTCGACGGCGCGCCTGTTCGGCGACAACACCAAAGCCTGGCTGGCCGGACTTTATGGCGGAGCGCTGGTCTGCTTCGCCATTGCTTTCGCCTCGGCACAGGCACCGGTACCGGCGCTCGCCGGGCTGATCGCCGCCGGCGCCCATATGGCACGGCAGATCGCCGTGCTCGACATCGACGATCCGGACCAGTGCCTAAGGCTGTTCAGATCGAACAACCAGGTCGGCTGGCTGATCTTCCTCGGCCTGATCGGCGGCGCGGCTTGGGTGGCGCTGAAGCCGCTGGTTTAGCGGCCTGTTCCCTTCTCCCCTTGTGGGAGAAGGTGGATTGGCGCACAGCGCCAAGACGGTTGAGGGGTGTTGGACGGATCGCCGTTGGTGCCAAGCTGGAACACCCCTCATCCGACCGAGCTGCGCTCGGCCACCTTCTCCCACAACAAGGGGAGAAGGAGAGCGCTCACCACTACTCGTCGCGCGAAATAAGCTCCTCGCCGCCGATGACCAGCCTGAGGCCGAGGTCGCCGGCGCGGCGGCGGGCGAGGAAGCGCGGGCGGCGCATGGTCGAGACGCGACCTTTGCGGCGGTCCTGCGCCGGCAGCGCCTTGATGGCGGCACCGAGCGATTCTTCCAGCGTGCGGGCAATGCCGTCGGCCTCGATCAGCAGCATCGGCAGCCGGTAGGCGTCGGCCCAGGCGCGCCAGTCGGCGGCGACATCGTCGAGATCGTCGGCCACCAGCAGCGGCACCGACAGCATCGGGTCGTTGTGCAGAAGCTCAAGTGTCACCGTGACATTGCCATCCGGATCCTCCATCGCGCGGGCGGCGACGCCGCGAAACGCGTTGGCGGGCAGAGCGATGATCGCCGGCACGCCGCTCATCCCCAGCGTGCGGCGGATGACCGCCCCGCGCTGGTCGATGGTGAAGGTAACGTCGCCATAGTCGTCGCGCGTGGCGTAGCTCACCACCTGCGGCAGGCGGAATGGGTCGAGACGCATATTGCGGCCGGCCCAGACTGGCTTCAGTCCAGTGTTCATATCGTGCCTTTCCTGTTTCTCCTGAGAGCCGGTGTTTCCGGTTCTCCGGGCCGGTTTTCCCAGCCTCGTTTGTGGAGAAACATTAGCGCGAGCTTCTTATCCTCGCGCTTAAGAAAGTCGGTTAAATTTTGCTGATCCGAGGCAGATGGTTATCGGAATGCGAACCGGCGCAGGCCGGCGAAAGGATCAGATAACCTTACCCGGATTCATGATGCCGGCCGGGTCGAACGCGGCCTTCACCCTGCGCATCAGCTCGATCGCCATCGGCGGTGCCGTCGCGATCAATTCGTCCCGCTTCAACTGGCCGATGCCGTGCTCGGCCGAGATCGAGCCATGAAACGAGCGCACGACGTCGTGCACGGCCTTGTTCATGACGTGGTAAAGGCCGAGAAACGCCTCGTCATCGCCGTCGACCGGCCGGGAGATGTTGTAGTGCAGATTGCCGTCGCCCATGTGGCCGAAGCAGACGACGCGCGCGCCGGGACTGACCGATTGCACGGCGCCGGCGGCCTTTTCGATGAATGGCGGGATTGACGCCACCGGCACCGAGATGTCGTGCTTGATCGAGGCACCTTCCGGCTTCTGCGCCTCGGGCAGCACCTCGCGGAAATTCCAGAACGCATCGCCCTGGGCCATGCTTGCCGCGATCACCGCATCGCCGACGATGCCTTGCTCGAGGCCTGCCTCCAGCACCTCCTCGATCAGGGCCCTGGCATCGTCGGCCGAACGGCCCGACGAGATCTGCATCAGCACATACCACGGCCAATCGCCGGCCAGCGGCCGCACCACGCCTTGCGCGTGGGCAAGCGTGAAGTCGTAGGGCCTCTGGCCGATCAGCTCGAAGGCGGTGAGCGCTGCCCCTGCACGGTCCATCGCGAGGCTGAACAGCGACAGTGCCGCCTCCGGCGATGACAGGCCGGCAAACGCCACCTCGCGCCCCTTGGGCTTGGGGAACAGCTTGAGCACGGCGGCGGTGATGATGCCGAGCGTACCCTCGGCGCCGACGAACAGGTTCTTCAAATCGTAGCCGGTATTGTCCTTTTTCAGCTTGCGCAGATCGTCGAACACTTCACCGGTCGGCAGCACCACTTCGACGCCGAGGCAGAGCTCGCGCGCATTGCCGTAGGCAAGCACGCCGGTGCCGCCGGCGTTGGACGAGAGATTGCCGCCGATCTGGCAGGAGCCTTGCGCGGCAAGCGACAGCGGAAACAGCCGGTCGGCGGCATCGGCCGCTTCCTGCAGCGTCTGCAGGATGACGCCGGTTTCGACCGTGACCGTGTTGGACAGCGTATCGATTTCGCGGATGCGGTTCAGCCGCGACAGCGACAGCACGATCTCGCGGCCGGATGCGTCCGGCACCTGGGCGCCGACCAGCCCGGTGTTGCCGCTTTGCGGCACGATGGGCGTGCCGGTTTCGGTCGCCAGCCGCATGATGCTGCTGACCTCCTCGACGGTCCCCGGCCTCAGCACCAAAGCCGTCCTGCCGTGCCAAAGTCCGCGCCGCTCGGTGAGGTAAGGCGCGATGTCCTGCTGGTCGCGCAGCGCATATTTGTCGCCGACGATTGCCGCAAAGCGCGCGACGACGGCGGGGTCGAGATCGGGGGAAATGTCGTTCATGGGTCGAAACTATGGTGCTCGGTCGATCTTGTCACGCGGGGCGGCGGCGCGCGAAAGCCGGTCGTTGATCGCCTCGCCCAGCCCGTCGAACGGGATCGGTTCGACGGCGATGGTTTTGGCGCCACTGCCATCGAGATCCTGCAGATGGGCGAAGAGATTGCTTGCCGCCTCGCGCAGGTCGCCGGTCTCCGACAAGTTGCGCAGGGCGGCTGCATCGCGCCAGCCTTCGGCGCGGCTGCGGCCGAAGGCCAGCAAGGCTTCCCCCGGTGCGACCTCCGCAGCATTGAGGCGCACCGCCGCACCCGGCGCATAATGCGAGGCGAGCATGCCGGGCGCCTCGATGCCCGAAGCGCCGCGCAGCAACTTTGACCCGGCCACCGCTTCGATCTCTTCGGCGGCAATGCCGCCCGGCCGCAGCAGCCGCAGCTTTCCAGCTTCGACCTTGACGATGGTCGATTCCAGCCCGACCGGCGTCGCGCCGCCATCGACCACAAGCTTGATTCGGGGACCGAGATCGGCGGCCACGGCCTCGGCCGTCGTGGCGCTGATCCTGCCCGAGGAATTGGCGCTGGGCGCCGCCAGCGCGCGGCCGAACCTGGCGATCAGCTCGCCGCCAAAGCCTTTCGGCATGCGCAGCGCGATCGTTTCCAGACCGGCGGTGACCAGCGGATGAATGCCGTTGCCGGGCCGTTGCGGCAGCACCAACGTCAGCGGCCCCGGCCAGAATGCCTGCGCCAATCTTTCCGACAGCGGGTCGAACAGCGCGATGCGCTCGGCCATCGCCGCGTCGGCTATGTGGGCGATCAGCGGGTTGAAGCGAGGTCGGCCCTTGGCTTCGAAGATGCGGGCCACGGCAACGCCGTTGGTCGCGTCGCCGGCCAGCCCATAGACGGTCTCGGTCGGGATGGCGACGACATCGCCGCTCTCGAGCAGCGCCAACGCCCTTTCCATCGCCTCGCCGACGGCACGAATTTCAGCCACTGTCGTCACCTCACGGATGCGGGTGCCTAATACGCTGACGCCGGGCGAGCAAGCCCAGGCATTGGCGAATCGCAAATCGCTAAAATGCTATGTTTCCCCGCAAGCCGGCATCAACTGCCCTTGGCTAGGGTGCCGTCTTGTTGGGCAAGGGGAATTATCATGCTTTCGATGCCTATCCTTGGAGCGCTTGGTTTGGCGTTTATGGCCGGCACGGCACAGGCCTCGTCGCTGGTTTTTGTCGGGCAAACGACGGCGACGCCTTCGGTTGTAAGTAGCAGCGCGGTCGAGGGGGCGAAGACACCGTCGATCGTCGCGCTTGGCGAGAAGTTGCCCAACGTCAATGAAAACGTCACCGAGGAAAAGGTCGCGGCAATCCCGAGCCAGCCGAGTCATGGCTTCGCCGGAAGCCCGATGATCATTCGCGGCGGTATCGTCGGCGATGCCTTTGCAACGCCCGCGCCCAAAGCCGCGCCGGCCACCGCTGCCGCGCCCGCCGCGGACAGTAAGGCCGATCCAAAGGTCGCCAGCAAAACCCCTGAACCAGCTGCGCAGCCGCTAGCAGCTCCCGACCAGCCGAAATAGCGCCACAAGCGATGATTTTTTCGCGAATGTCAGCCGGCTATCTTGGAGAAATCCGCGACCCGGTCGGTCGCCGCGCGGATGCGGGCGAGCAATGCCAGGCGATTGGCGCGCACCGCCTGGTCCTCGTCGTTTACCAGGACTTTCTCAAAGAATGAATCAACCGGCTCGCGCAACACGCTAAGCGCCAGCATGGCGGCGGAAAAGTCGTTTTGAATTGCTTCGCCGGCTTGCCTCTCGGCCTGATTCACCGCCGCGAACAAGGTTTTTTCGGCGTCCTCCCGGAACAGAGCCGGCTCAACATGGTCGGCGATCGTCGTTTTCTTCTTCTCTTCGGCAGCCACGATGTTGGCCGCGCGCTTGGTGCCGGCAAGCAGGTTCTTGCCGTCCTCGGTGTCGAGGAAGGAACCGAGCGCTTCGACGCGGCGGACGATTTGAAGGAGATCGTCGTTCTGGCCGATCTCCCCCCTAGAGGGGGAGATGCCCGGCAGGGCAGAGGGGCGCGCCGTAGAGCGCACTTCCTCGACAGAAGCTTGAGACGCCGGCGGGACAGCGCCCCCCTCTGTCGCCTTCGGCGACATCTCCCCCTCTAGGGGGGAGATTGGGCGCGAGCCCGCCGCCAGTACGGCGTCGATGAGATCATGCCGCGCGCCCTGGTCGCGGAGATAGACTTTTAGGCGGTCGTGGAAGAAGGACAGGAGGTCGACAATTATCTCAGCCGCGGAATGGTCTGGTAGTTCGACGCCTGGTACCTCTGAGGACAGCGAACCTGCTCGTTCACTGATCAAATCATCGGCTGATCCAACACCAGTAGTGAAATCACCCCCGTCGTCCGCTCGCCAGACCACCGAAAACCGGTGGCCGCGATTGTAGGTAAGTCCGAATAATGCGTTTAGAAATTGGCGCTGGAGCGGCAGCCTCACCCCGCTCTCGACCAAAATCCTGACCACCCCCAGCGCCGCTCTTCTGAGCGCATAGGGGTCCTTCGATCCGGTCGGCTTTTCATCAATGGCCCAAAACCCGACCAGCGTATCAAGCTTGTCAGCAAGCGCCACGGCCACCGACACCGGATCGGTCGGCACGCGATCGGACGGGCCTTGCGGCTTGTAGTGCTCCTCGATCGCGGCGGCGACCGAAGGATGCTCGCCCTGCAGCAGCGCGTATTTGCGGCCCATGGCGCCTTGCAGTTCCGGGAACTCGCCGACCACCTCGGTGGTGAGGTCGGCCTTGGCGAGGACGGCAGCACGGCGTGCGAGCGCGGTAATCTCCCCCCTCGAGGGGGAGATGTCGCCGAAGGCGACAGAGGGGGTCGTCTCGCGTGGAGCGCCAACTTCCTCTTGCTTCGAAACGTCAGGTCGCGTCGCGCCAGCCGAGGCGACCCCCTCTGGCCTGCCGGCCATCTCCCCCTCAAGGGGGGAGATCGACTGCGCCACGATTGGTGCCAGTTCTTCGGCCAACCTGGCAATCCGCTCCACTCGCTCGCCTTGCGTGCCGAGCTTGGCATGAAACGTCACATTGAGATGGTCGAGGCGGGCCATGCGCTGGTCGAGCGGCTTTTTGAGATCAAGTCTGAACTTTTGCGCCGATGCCTGCAACTGGTCGAGATCCGGCAGGTCGCCGTGGTCGGACTTCCAGAAATAGAGCGCGTCGGACAGGCGGGCACGCACCACCTTGCCGTTGCCGTGGGCGATCTCCTTGCCGCCATCCTTGGCCTCGATGTTGGCGGTCAGGATAAAGCGGTTGGAGAGCGGCGATTGGCTGATCTCCCCCCTTGAGGGGGAGATGGCCGGTAGGCCAGAGGGGGTCGGCACGACCTGACGCGACTCCCTATCGCGGACAGGGGATGCCGGCGCTTCACGCGAGGCGACCCCCTCTGTCGCCTGCGGCGACATCTCCCCCTCGAGGGGGGAGATCTGGCGCGTCGTCACAAAACACTTCTGGTTGGCGCGGATGGTGAGCCTGATCACCTCGGCCGGAATGGCCAGAAAATCCTGTTCGAATTCGCCCATCAGCACGACAGGCCATTCGACCAGGCCCGACACTTCCTCCAGCAGCCCCTCGTCCTCGACGAGGTCGAGCCCGCTGGCGAAGGCGAGGTTCCTGGCATCGGCAAGAATGATCTCCTTGCGTCTGTCGGCATCGAGCACGACCTTGGCCGCCTCCAGCTTGGCGACATAATCGTCAAAGCGGCGCACCGTGATGGCGCCCGGCGCATGAAAACGGTGGCCGTAGGTGACATTGCCTGAGCGGATGCCGTCGATCTCGAAATCGACGACCACCGGCTCCTCGGTTTCTGGGCCGAAGGTGCACAGGATCGATTGCAGCGGCCGCACCCAGCGCAGCGAGCCGGGCTTGGCCGAAGCCGGCCCCCAGCGCATCGATTTCGGCCAGGGGAAGTTGCGGATGATGCCCGGCACCAGCTCGGCGATGATTTGCTCCGCCGGCCTGCCCGGCCTGGAAATATGGGCGACATAGAAGTCGCCCTTCTTCGAATCGGAATGAACATGCGCCTCGGCAATCGAGGCAAGGCCGGCCTTGCGCAGAAAGCCTTGCACCGCCTGCTCGGGCGCCTTGGTCGAGGGTCCCTTGATCTCCTCGCTGATGTCCTTCGAGCGCGCGGTCAGGCCGCGAATGTCGAGCGCCAACCGGCGCGGCGTCCAATATTCGCGCGCCGCCTCATAGGTCAGCCCGGCTTCGACCAGATCGTCGGTCAAAAGCTTCTTCAGGTCGCCGGCCGCCTTGCGCTGCATGCGAGCGGGGATTTCTTCGGAACGAAGTTCTAGAAGCAGGTCAGGCATTGAAAGAGCTCACGCGACAAGAAACAGCCGCCGCTTCGCGGCGTCCTCCCCCATCGAGGCGGAGGTAAGCGGGGCATAGCAACTCGGTCGGCTGCTGTCACCCTTCCCAGCAAGATCGGGCCAGCACGATCAAGGCGTCCAACGGCGATTTCCGGAAAAATTCAGCCGCCTGTCGGACACGAGCCGGTCCGCCCGTCCTTGGAGCAAAGATTTCCATGAACCGAACGCAGCGCTGAAGCGACCAACGCTCAGGCAGAGAGCTATTGGCTGAACGACCATGAAAACGGCATCGACATTCCTGCAGATCCTCGCGCTCAGCGCCTGTTTCGCGGCGCAGGCTCATGGCACGTTCTCGATGCCCGGCGTCAGGCAAGCGCTGCGGACAATGGCCGGCTCCAGCGGCCAGGGTGCGTTACAAATCAGCACTCCTGCCGAATTCGCCTTGAGCTAGGCCGCCAGCCCGCCCGCCTGCGTCAGCAGAAACGCCTCGCCGCAGGCTTTGGCCAGATTGCGCACCCGCAAAATATAACTCTGGCGCTCGGTGACCGAAATGACGCCGCGTGCGTCGAGCAGGTTGAAGACGTGGCTGGCCTTGATGCACTGGTCGTAGGCTGGGAAGACCATGCGGTGGTATCCCTCCCCCTTGAGGGGAGAGTGGCCAGACAAGGTCTGGCCGGGAGGGGTCGCTCGTGCAGTGCTCGACGCCTGACCTGCGGTGCCTTCTGAGGCGACCCCCTCTGCCCGCTTCGCGGGCTCCCCCTCAAGGGGGAAGATGGGCGCGCCGGCTTGTAGCAACGCCTTGCACTCGGCTTCGGCGTCTTCGAAATGGCGCAGCAACATCGCGGTGTTGGCAAATTCGAAATTATGGCGCGAATATTCCTGCTCGGCCTGCAGGAAGACGTCGCCGTAGGTCACCTTGTCGGCGCCTTCACGACCGTTGAAGTTGAGGTCGTAGACATTGTCGACGCCCTGCACATACATGGCCAGCCGTTCCAGCCCGTAAGTGAGCTCGCCCGCCACCGGTGCGCATTCGATGCCGCAGACCTGCTGGAAATAGGTGAACTGCGAGACCTCCATGCCGTCGCACCAGCACTCCCAGCCCAGCCCCCAGGCGCCGAGCGTCGGGCTTTCCCAGTCGTCCTCGACGAAGCGGATGTCATGCAGCAGCGGATCGATGCCGATCGCGGCCAGCGAGCCGAGGTAAAGCTCCTGCAGATTGGGTGGATTGGGCTTCAGGATCACCTGGTATTGGTAATAGTGCTGCAGCCGGTTCGGGTTCTCGCCATAGCGGCCGTCCTTGGGGCGGCGCGAGGGCTGGACATAGGCCGCGTTCCAGCGTTTTGGGCCGAGCGCGCGCAACGTCGTTGCCGGATGGAAGGTGCCGGCGCCGACTTCCATGTCGTAAGGCTGGAGGACGACGCAGCCATAGTCCGCCCAGTAGTTATGCAAGGTCAGGATCAGCCCCTGGAACGAGCGGCTGGGGTGCATGTGGGCAGGGATATCAACGGTCACGGCGGCCTCCGGCGGGGATGCGGCACCTCGTAGATGCCCGACCTCCGAGCGTCAAGGCGACAGGTTACCCCTTCGGGCAATCACTTCAGACCAGTTATCGATCTCGGCGCCGCCCCTCATCTGCCTGCCGGCATCTTCTCCCCGTATAGTGACGGGGAGAAGGGGCTGGCCGCGACCTCGGTACTCGTTCTGCAACGCTGGAGATTGGCGAAATCCTTTGCGAAGGCGTCCTTCTCCCCGTCACCATACGGGGAGAAGTGCCCGGCAGGGCGATGAGGGGCGGCGCAAACCTGCAGCGATTGATCACCCCTTCGGCGCGGGCGCCGGCACGGGCTTTACGTTCGGGGTTTCCTGCGCCGTGTTGGATTCGATCGGCGGCAGGCCTTTCATCAGCTTTTGCTGCAAGGCGGCAAGCACGTCCGGGTCCGGCTTCAGGTCGCGGGCCTGGTTCCACTGGAAGGTGGCTTCCAGCTTGCGGCCGACGCGCCAGTAGACGTCGCCGAGGTGATCGTTGAGCACCGGATCCTCCGGCTTCAACGAAACGGCGCGTTCCATTTCGCGCACCGCATCGTCGAACTGGCCAAGGCGGTAATAGGCCCAGCCCAGCGAATCGACGATGTAGCCGTCGCTCGGCCTCAGGTCGACGGCCTTCTGGATCATCGCGAGGCCTTCCTTGAGGTTCATGTTCTTGTCGACCCAGGAATAGCCGAGATAGTTCAGAACCTGCGGCTGGTCGGGGTAGAGCTCCAGCGCCTTGCGGAAATTCGGCTCGGCCTTCGGCCATTCCTTCAGTCGCTCATAGGCGATGCCGCGCTGGTAGAAAATGTTCCAGTTGGCGGCGGTCGGCGTCTTCAGCACCTCGACTGCCTTGTCGTAAAGATTGGCGGCGGAGCGGAAATCCTCCTTCGAGGAATAGACGCCGCCGAGCGCCAGATAGGCGCGCATGTCGTCTGGATGCGCATCGACGATGGCCTTGAGGTGAGCGATCGCCTCGTCGTTGCGGTCGAGATCGGCAAGGTTGAGGCCAAGCTGCAGGTCCGAAAGCTCCTTCAGCGGCGAGCCAGCGGGAATGCGGCGATAGAGCGCGATGGCGCCCTCGCCGTCCTTCAACTGCTCGGCAACGGCGGCAAGCTGAACGAGCGCCGCGTCGTTGTCGGGCCGCAGCGCCAGGGCATATTGCAGATAAAGCCGCACGAATGGCTCGCCGCCGCCGCGGTTGAGCGCGGTGGCGAGATCGAGCAGGATTTCCGAGGCGCCGTCCGACGGACCGGCAACGAAGGGCTCGATCTTTTCGCCCTTGTTGATCTTGTCGCGAAGCGCCGCAATCTCGACCTTGCCGGGCGCAAACGCCTCGGCCTTGTCGAGCACCGACAGCGCCTTGGCCTTGTCGCCTTTGCGGGCGAGGAAAGAGGCGTAGGCCTGCGCGTTGCGCATCCATGTTTCGGGGGCCGCACCGCCGGCGGCCGTGTCCTGCACGGTGGCGGTGTAGAGCGCATCCGCCCTGTCGGGCAGGCCGGAGGCGTCGGCAATCAAGGCGCGGTGGAAGGACTTGAACAGGCTGAACCAGTCGGGGCCTTGCAGCTTGTCGATGGAAGCCATGGCCTCGCCGGCGTCACCCGCACCTTGCTTGGCCCAGCCGGTCATGACGCCGGAGATCAGCCGGTCGAGATCGGATTCGAGCGACAGCTTGAGCCAGTATTCGGCCTTGGAGAAATCCTTCTTGTGGAAGGAATCGATGGCCAGAGCCAGGCGCGAGAAGCGCTCGACGTCGGGAACCGCCTTGAGCTTGTCGGCATAGACCAGGGATTCATCGAAGCGCCCCTGCGCGATCAGCGACAGCATCAGGCTCTGCTGCAGTCCCGTATCGTTCGGATCGAAGGCAAGCGCCTGCTTGTAATAGGAAATGGCGCTGTCGAGGTCGTTGTCGCCGTCAGCAATCCTGGCGGCGAGATAGGCCCCCGAGAAGGATGTGATCCTGACCGGCTCGGCGGTCTGTTTGGCATGCGCCGGCAAAGCCGAGATCGCCATGCCCGTCGCGATTGCCAGCCCCGTCAGCCAGCGCGCATATCCTTGCCGCATCATATCCCTTTCAGCCAAACGCCATCTCCGCGTCAGCGGGATCGCCGTAGACTCGATCTTTACAGGTAAAGCATGGCCTTTTTGGGGTCGTGCTTCAACCCGGCCCGAATTCACAATCGGGTCAAGCAATTAATAAACCATGCCGAAAGGGCCTGAACTGCGACTCTTGACCGCGTGGCGTCCGCTTTGGCGGTGCCTGCGCGGTGCTATTTCCCGACGCCGTAAGCGATCCATAAGCGCCAGCGGTTGAAAGCTTCCGCCATGCAACTTTGCGTGGCAAGATGTGCCCTCAGTTCTTGCCTCGCCAGTCGTCAGGGGGGTGCCGATGCTGGAAATGCCGCGAAACGAAGAAGCCTTCGCCATCGTCGATCGCATCTACGAAGCGGCGTTCGCCGCCGAGCTATGGCCGAATGCATTGGAGGCAACCAGTGCGATCTCGCGCTCGGCGGGCGGTGCGATCTTCATGATCAACGACCATTTGCCGCTTCGCGCCATTGGCAATGCGCATCTCCAGCCGCTGCTCGACGAGTTCATGGCTGGAGACAACTGGAACTTATCCGAGGGCGTGCAGCGAACCTGCAGCACCCAGCCCGCAGGTTTTGTGCGGATCGACGATCTCATGACCGGCGAAGAGATAGAGCGCGATCCGGTTGATGCACGCGCAAGAAGGTTCGGCGTCACATCGCCTGTCTTCACGTCGATTTCCATGCCCAGCGGAGAGCTTGTACTGCTCGCCTTCCCGCGCTGGCTGAAGGACGAGAAGCATGATCGGGCCGCGATCGAGCTGCTGAACGGGCTGCGGCCGCATTTTGCGCGGGCCGGCCTTGTCGCCGGGCGGCTCGGTCTGGAGCGGGCCAAGACCGCCGTGTCCATTCTGAGCGAAATCGGGCTGCCGGCGGCGGTCATGAGCGGATCGGGCCGCGTGCTGACGGCCAACCCCCTTCTGGAAGACATGGCTGACGCGTTCGTTGCCTTGGCCCATGGGGGCATGGCACTTGCGGATGGACCGGCAAACGCGCTTTTCCAACAGGCCGTTGCGCACAACCAGGACAACCGCGTCGTGCGGTCCATCCCGGTTCCGGCCAGGAAGGGGCGGCCGGCCCTGATCGTCCACCTTTTGCCGCTGCGCGGCGCCGCGCATGACATTTTTTCGGGCGCCGATATTCTCGTCGCGGCAACCGTCGTCGGCATCGGCGCGACCGGCCCCTCGCCCAGCATTCTTTCCGGCCTGTTCGACCTGACGCCGGCGGAAGCCCGGCTCGCCACCGCGCTTGCTTCGGGCCGTTCCGTGCAGGAAGCGGCCATTGAAATCGGCATCGCCGTCAAATCGGCCCGTACCTATCTCGAACGTATCCATCGAAAAACCGGAACCAACCGCCAAAGCCAACTGATGGCCTTGCTGAAAAGCGCGAGGCCATTCCCGTGATCGCGGTCAGCCGACCGGTTCTGATGTTGCAAGACTGCAACAGCCAGGACTGGAACCGCTGCAACAACAGGGATTTTTCGATGAACTGTAGGCATTTTCCGACTGTCCGAAGCGCGCCGGTTCCATGCAGTCTCTGATCCATTGATGACAGACTTTGGAAACGCGCTCGGCGCGGCCGGCGAAAAGGGGATTGATTGCGATGCAGGCTTATGCGCGAAAGAGCATTGGACGAATGTCGGCCATCTGCGTGCCCGTCGCCGGGAGCGTAGTCGTCACGGCAGCCCTCTGCCTGGCCTTTGCTCCGACACCGGCAAGCGCCTTTGTATGCGAGGAGGTAGGCGGTGGCGGTGACGGCGCTACAGCTCCAGCGCTAGGCATGGCGTGCGGCTCCGCCGCCCACGCCGATGGCATCTTGGCTACTGCGGTCGGAGTTACTGCCCGTTCTTATGGACAGTCCAGCACCGCTGTTGGCGTGGGGGCACAGGCCGGCTATATCGTCAACCATGATAATCCAGGTACAACGGCGATCGGCGCCCATGCTGAGGCTGGCGCGGGAGGCCCGAACCAGGCCGGTGCCACTGCGCTTGGCACCAACGCCAAGGCGAATGCGGAGAATGCCATAGCGCTCGGCAATCACGCAGAGGCCAACTTTTCCGACTCAGTCGCCATAGGCCAGGGTGTCACCACGACACGCGCCAATCAGGTGGCTATCGGCAACAGCAGCGCCACCTACACGCTCGCGGGCGTCAGCAGTCAGGCCAGCAAGGACGCACAGAGCGGAACAAAGTACCTGGTGACGTCCGACGCGGCAGGCAATCTGGCGACGGCCTCCGTCAACATCGATGAGATCGAAGGGCTGGTCGACGACGTTGCAGCCCACACCACCCAGATCGCGGCGCTCAACACCACGGTAAGCGGTCACACGGCACAGCTCGCCGATCACGAGACCCGTATCACCGACAACACCAACATGCTCAACCTGCACACCGCGCAGATCTTCAGCCTCGACAGCCGCACCACGATCAACGAGACCAACATCGCCTTGCTCGACGGCCGTGTCGGTGCGCTGGAGGGCGGCTTGCAGGATCTTGGCGAGCAGGTCAGCGAAAACCGCTCGGAAGCCCGCGCCGGAACAGCGCTTGCCCTGGCGACGGCGGGACTGCGTTACGACGACAGGCCCGGCAAACTGTCGCTGGCCGGCGGCTTTGGCCATTTCAAGGGCCAGTCGGGCCTGGCGCTCGGTTTCGGCTATAGCACGAGCCTGGATTTCCGCGTCAACGCCGCCGTGTCGGCCTCGACAAACCGCGGCGATGTCGGCGTCAGCGTCGGCGCATCGTGGACACTCAACTGATGCAGCCCGCATGAGCCCAATGCTGCCGGGATCGGTTCGATCGGCAGGCGGAATGTTGCTGGCAGCCTTCGTGCTGGCGACGGCCGTTCCGCTGCTTGTCCCGCCTGCCCTGGCGCAAACGTCGAAAAGCCAGAAATCCGCCAAGCCGCAAACGCCGAAGCCGGCCAATATCGACCGCAACGGCGTGCTGATCCTGGTGCGCACCTCGCTGCTGGCGCTCGACCAGGCCAACAAAACCGGCAATTATACGGTGCTGCGCGATCTTGGCGCGCCGGGCTTCCAGACCAACAATGCGGCCAAGCTTGCCGAGATCTTCGCCGGCCACCGCAATGACGGCATCGACCTCGGCGGCGTCGCGGTGCTGGAGCCGCAATTGACGCGGCTGCCGCAGATCGAGCCCAACGGCATGCTGCATATGGCCGGTTTCTTTCCCTCGGTGCCGATGCAGGTCAATTTCGAGCTGTTGTTTGCGCCGGTCGAACGGCAATGGAAGGTGTTCGGCATCTCGGTCGCGCTCAGCAAGGCCGGCCCGGAAGCGCCGGCAACCGAGCCGGAACCGCCGAAAGCTGTCGCTGCCGAACCACCCGAGCCGCCGACGGCGGCGGTCAATCCCAAGAAAGCCGCCGAGAAATCCGGCAAGTGAGGACCAAGCGTCACGGCCCGGAACCTCAGGACGCTTGCGAAAGGCTTGCGTCGAGCGCCTGCATGGCGACGGTGACAAGATCGTGCAGCCGCTTTTTCGGCACGCCGTCGCGTGCTTGCACCGAAAGGCCGTGCATCAGCGTGGCGTAATAGTCACCCAGCGCCTCGGCATCGGTATCCGGCTTCAATTCGCCATCGCGCACGGCCTTTTTCAATCGCTCGACGATCGACGCGGTACGCGCCAGCCGATGCAGGGAGCAAGCAGGGCGAAACATGGCGCAACGCTGGCGTTGCTCGCCTTCGCGCAGCTCATCATCTCGCTCGACCTCAACATCGTCTTCGTGGCGCTGCCGGAGATCGGCGCTGGCCTCGGATTTTCAGGCCAGACCCTGCAGTGGGTGGTCAGCGCCTACACCGTGTTCACCGGCGGCTTCCTGCTGTTCGGCGGCCGGGCCGCCGACCTGATCGGCCAGCGCCGCGTCTTCATCTTCGCGCTCTGGCTCTACGCACTTTCGTCCCTCGTCGGTGGCCTGGCCTGGTCGCCGGAAATCATCATCGCGGCACGCGCCGTGCAAGGCATCGGCGCCGCGTTCCTGTTTCCGGCGACGCTGTCGCTGATCAACCGCCTGTTCGCCGAAGGGCCGGAACGCAACCGGGCGCTCGCCGTCTGGGGCGGCGCGGGCGCCAGCGGCCTGACGCTCGGTTCGCTTGCCGGCGGGTTTCTGACCAGCGCCTTCGGCTGGCCGTCGGTCTTCTACGTCAACGTGCTGCTGGCCGGGATCGCCATCATCGCGGCTTTCGCCATCATCCCGCGCGATCGCAAGCGGCACGAGCACCGCAGCTTCGATCTGCCCGGCGCACTGACCGTCACCGCCGGCGCGACGCTGCTTGTCTTCACCCTGGTTCAGGGACCTGAATATGGCTGGGGCTCTGGCGCAATCATCGCCAGCGCGGCACTGGCGGCATTCTTCCTGATCGCCTTCACCGTGATCGAGGCCAACAGCGCCGATCCGCTGATGCCGCTGCGCCTGTTCCACAATCGCAGCCTCGTCGCCGGCATGACGATAACCTTCCTCTACATGGGCACTTTCGGCGCGCTGCCCTACTTCCTCACCGTGCTGCTGCAGAACGTGCACGGCTTCACTGCCTTGCAGACGGGCCTCGCCTTTCTCGTGCCGTCGGTCGCCATCGCCACCGGCACGCAAGCCGGCGAGCGTCTGGCGACGCGCTTTTCGACGCGCAGCACCCTGGTCGGCGGCATGATGGTCGGCGCGGTCGGCACAGCATTGATGGTATCAGGCGCGACCGCAGAGAGCAGCTATCTGGCCCTCGTACCTGGCCTGATCGTCTCCGGCGTCGGACAAGGCATCGTCTGGACCGCAATGTGGATTGCCGCCGCTTCCGGCGTTGCCCATGACCAGCAAGGCGTCGCCTCGGGGATGGCTTCGACGACGCTCAATGTCGGCAACGCCATCGGCGTGGCCGTGCTGATTGCGATTGCGAACAGCCAAATCGGCGAATTGTCCGGCGATGCGTTGAAAATTGCCGTCGCCGACGGCATCCAGGTTGCCTTCTGGCTCGCGGCGGCGGGCATCGTCGTCAGTCTGCTGGCAGCAATGGTGCTTCCGGCAAAGGCGCGATGAGAACAAGCGCGGGGCGCCGATGCCTCTCAATTCACCCGGCTGATGCAGAAATCGATGACGTCGATCAGCGCCGATTTCTGCGGCGTCGCCTCGAGCGGCGCCAGCGCGTCGCGGGCGATCTCGCCGAAATGGCGGGCGCGCCCGATGGTGTCGGCAATCGCGCCGTGGCGGAGCATCAGGCCGATGGCCTTCTCCAGCCCGGCATCGTCGGCGGCATTGTCCTCGATGGCGCGTTTCCAGAAGCTGCGCTCGGCCTTGGTGCCGCGCCGATAGGCGAGGATCACCGGCAGCGTGACCTTGCCCTCGCGGAAATCGTCGCCGACATTCTTGCCGAGGTCCTTGCTGGTGCCGCCGTAATCCAGCGCGTCATCGATCAGCTGGAAGGCAAGGCCGAGATTCATGCCGTAGGAGCGGAGTGCTGCGCGATCATTGCGCGTCGCCTGAGCGATGACGGGGCCGACCTCGGCGGCGGCCGAAAACAGCGCCGCGGTCTTGGCCTTGATCACCGCGAAATGCTCATCCTCGGTGGTCTCGAGGTTTTTTGCGGCAGCGAGCTGCATCACCTCGCCTTCGGCGATGACCGAGGCCGCGCTCGACAGGATATCGAGCGCTTCAAGCGAGCCGACATCGACCATCATGCGAAAGGCTTGGCCGAGCAGGAAATCACCGACCAGAACACTGGCCTGGTTGCCCCAGATCATACGCGCCGTCTTCTTGCCGCGCCGCATGCCGCTTTCGTCGACGACGTCGTCGTGGAGAAGTGTCGCGGTATGCATGAATTCGACCGATGTGGCGAGCTTGACATGGCCGTCGCCGGAATAGCCGAACATCTGGGCCGCGGCGAGCGTCAGCATCGGCCGCAGCCGTTTGCCGCCCGACGAGATCAGATGGTTGGCTATCTCCGGAATCATCTCGACATCGGAGCCGGCCTTCGACAGGATCAATTTGTTGACGCGCCCCATGTCGGCCGCGGTCAGGTCGATGAGGTCCTTTATCGAGGCGGCTTCGCGCTTCCCGTTTTCAATGTTGAGAACGACACCCACGGCAAAACTCCCAACCTCGATATGCACGACGGCAACATGGTCCCTGGACAGACTCTAGGGTGTCACCCACCGGCGCGGCAAGAGGCGAATTGGCGCGCCGGCTCTGGTACATGATCACGCCTACGTTTACATCAACGCCGCAAACTGCGAGTTTCATCCGATGATAGAGCTCATCCGCACCAACGACGCCGTCATCATTTCGTTTGTCGAATCGCTGATGCGCGATGCCGGCATCGGCTGTTTCGTCGCCGACCAGAATATGAGCGTCCTCGACGGCTCGATCGGCATCCTGCCCCGCCGTGTCATGGTGGACGCCGACAAGGCCGATGCGGCGCGGCGCATCCTGACGGATGCCGGCATCGCCAACGAGATCCGCCAAAAATAATGTCCGCGTCGCCCGCTGCCCTTGTCCCGGACATGCCGGCTCATACGGTCGACGCCTTTCATCGCGGTCGCTTCTGGCTGGTGCAGCCGAGAAAGGCGGGCCACCGCGCCGGCATGGATGCGATGATGCTGGCGGCTGCCGTGCCGTCCTCGTTCGCCGGGCGGCTTGCTGATTTTGGCGCGGGTGCCGGTGCCGCCGGCCTGGCGGTCCTGTCGCGCTGCCCCGGTGCCGCGGCCGTGCTCGTCGAGCGTTCCCCGGAAATGGCGGCCTTCGCCACCACCACGCTTGCCCATCCCGGCAATGCGCATCTCAGCGACCGCGCCTCGGTGCTTGTCGCCGATGTCGCGCTGTCGGGCCGGGCGCGAGCGGCCGCCGGCCTCGAGGACAACAGCTTCGATTTCGTCGTCATGAACCCGCCGTTCAATGCCGCCGAGGATCGCGCGACGCCCGATCCGCTGAGAAAGGCCGCGCATGTCTCGGAGGATGGATTGTTCGACAGCTGGGTCCGCAGCGCGGCCGCGGTGGTCAGGCCGGGCGGCGGGCTGGCCGTCATCGCCAGGCCGGAACAGCTCGGCGCCATCCTCGATGCCATTGCCGGCCGCTTCGGCGACGCCGAGATGCTGGCCGTCCACCCTCGCCCCGAGGCGGCAGCGATCCGCATCGTCGTCCGGGCAATTCTCGGCGCACGCGGCAAACTGTCGATCCGGCCGCCGCTGATGCTGCATGCCTATTCAGGCAATGGCCCCTCGGAACGGGCGGAGCTGATCAATAACGGGCTGGCGTCGCTGTTCGGAGACTGATCCATTTTGATTGCCGGGGTGACGGCATTGCCGTTGGCCGGCGAATTCCTACATGCCTCAAGCATATCGACCGGAGACAGCCCCCTCGTGAAACGCCTTTTCAACCGCCTGCTGCCGAAGTCCTGGCGCTCCACCGTCGTCACCATTCCGGTCATCCGGCTGCACGGCACGATCATGCCCGGCGGCGGCCAGTTCCGGCCGAGCTTGTCGCTCGCTTCCACCGCCGGCCTTCTCGAAAAGCTGTTTTCCTTCGACGCGCCGGCGGTCGCCATCTCGATCAATTCGCCAGGTGGCTCGCCGGTGCAGTCGCGGCTGATCTTCAGGCGCATCCGCGACCTGGCGAGCGAGAAGAACAAGAAAGTCCTGGTTTTCGTCGAGGACGTGGCGGCATCGGGTGGCTACATGATCGCGGTCGCCGGCGACGAGATCTTTGCCGACCCGTCCTCCATCGTCGGCTCGATCGGCGTGGTGTCGGCCTCGTTCGGCTTTCCGGAGCTGTTGAAGAAGATCGGTGTCGAGCGCCGCGTCCACACCGCCGGCCAGAACAAGGCGGTGCTCGACCCGTTCAAGCCGGAAAAGAAGGAAGACGTCGAGCGCCTGAAGGCGCTGCAGCTCGAGGTCCACGAGACCTTCATCGACCTCGTCAAGGACAGGCGCGGCAGCAAGCTCAAGGACGATCCCGACCTGTTCACTGGCCTGTTCTGGACGGCCAAAAAAGGGCTAGAGCTCGGGCTGGTCGATGCGCTCGGCGACATGCGCAGCGTGCTGAAGAGCCGTTTCGGGCCGAAAACCCAGCTCAAGCTGATCACCGCGCCGCGCGGCCTGTTCGGCCGCTTCGGCCTGTTCGGCTCGAGCTTTTCGGCGCCCGATATCGCCGCCGCCGCGGCAAGCGGCGTCATCGATGCGGCGGAAGAGCGCGCGCTGTGGGCGCGCTTCGGGCTTTGAAAAGCTGGTGAAAGCGTCTAGCATAAATCATCAACCGACCCGACCGGCCGCCTTGCCGGCCTTGCGAGGGAGGAGTTTGACATGCCGCAGATCATTTTCTTCGCCGTCGTCGGCATTGCCGCCTATTTCGGCTACCGCTCCTTCGTCAGGGAAGCCGAGCGTGTGACCGCCAAGGTGCGGCGTACCGAAAAGCAGGCCGCCAACGGTACAATGGGAACATTGGTCAAGGACCCGAAGACCGGCGAATACCGTCTGGCCAAGGATTGACCGTCGTCCCCCTCGCGGCCGAGCCAGTGAACGCCGAGGCCAGCATCCGGGCGTCGCATGCGCACGCCAAGATAAATCTCGCGCTGCACGTCACCGGCCAGCGCGCCGACGGTTATCACACGATCGAAAGCCTGGCTGTGTTCACGCGCTTCGGCGATCGCATCGAGACGGAACTTGCCGACAGCGATGGGTTTTCCGTGTCTGGCAAATACGCCTCCGCGGTGCCGGTCGACGACAATAATCTGGTGGTGAGAGCGCGCGATGCACTGCGGCGCGAGGCCGGTCCCCAGCACGCACCGGCTGTCGCCATCAGGCTCGAAAAGAACCTGCCGGTCGCGTCCGGTGTCGGCGGCGGGTCGAGCGATGCGGCGGCTGTGCTGCGCGCCCTGGTCCAGACCTGGGGACTTGATGTCGGCGATGCCGAACTGGCGCGGATCGGCCTGTCGCTCGGCGCCGACGTGCCGATGTGCCTCGCTGCCAAGCCGCTGATAGCCCGCGGCGTCGGCGACGAGCTGACGCTCGTGCCGGGTTTCCCGGCGCTGGGTCTGGTGCTCGTCAATCCCGGCACTGCCGTCTCGACGGCCGACGTGTTCGAGGCGCTTGGCCGCCGCGACAATGCGGGGCTGCCGCCGCTGCCGCACAGCCTCGACTTCCACAGCATCCGCAACTGGCTGGAGATCACCCGCAACGATCTCGAGCCTGCGGCGCGTGCAATCCAGCCCGCCATCGGCAAGGCGCTTTCCGTGCTGAACAAGGCCGGAGCCGGTTTTGCCAGGATGTCCGGCTCCGGCGCCACCTGCTTCGGGCTGTTCGAGACCGGCAATGTGGCCAAGCGCGCGGCCGTCGATATCCGCGGCCGCCATCCCGACTGGTTTGTCGCCGCGACGCGAAGCGTGACATCGGAGGTTGATGCCCATGGCCAGGATTGACGAGAGCCGCCCCTTCGTTCCCGTGCACATCGCAGTACTGACCGTTTCCGATACGCGCAGCCTCGCCGACGACAAATCCGGGCAGACGCTGGCCGACCGCATTGCCGAGGCCGGCCATGTCCTGGCCGCCCGCGACATCGTCACCGACGACCGCGACAAGATCCGCGACAAGGTCCTGGGTTGGTCAAGGGACGAAGCGATCGATGTCGTCATCACCACCGGCGGCACCGGCTTCACCGGCCGCGACGTGACGCCGGAAGCGCTGGAGCCGATCTTCGAAAAGCGCATGGACGGCTTTTCCGAAGTGTTCCACCGCATCTCCTACGACAAGATCGGCACTTCGACGATCCAGAGCCGAGCAACCGGCGGCGTCGTCAACGCCACCTTCGTTTTCGTGCTGCCGGGCTCGCCCGGCGCCTGCAAGGACGCCTGGGACGGCATCTTGAAGCCGCAGCTCGACTATCGGCACATGCCCTGCAACTTCGTCGAGATCATGCCGCGGCTGGACGAGCATTTGCGGCGCGGCTGAGACGAACCGAGGTATCAGCCAAGCGACCTCGGTTTAGCGAATGACCGGCTCGCCGTGAAAACGCCGGCGCGACGGCGGCGACACGCCGAAGCCAACCTCCATCATCAGCCGCGGCGTGCGCGTCGGCACGGTGCCCATATGGAAGCCGAACGGATCCTCGACAAAGCCGAGGCCGGCCGGCCCGGTCAGCGTGACCGGGCTCTGCTCGCCGTAGACGCCCAGCACCTCTTCCGCCGAATGGCCGACCAGCAGCGTCAGCTGATGCTTCAGGATGCGGCGGTTATGGGAGCCGCGGACATAGACATGCGGCCCAGTGTCGGCGTCGACCGGCACCAGGTAGAAAAAGAACTTCAGCATGCGCCAGTCGTCGAGGTCGAAATGGTATTTGCCGAGCGAGGCCATGTTCTTGTCGGCGTCCGAGACGCCACCGGTCGGAAAGCTCCACCAGACACGGGTGGTGATCAGCTTGGCCTGACTGCCGAGATAGTGCGCCGCGATGTCGAGAAGCAGCGGATCGCGCTGCACGGCGACCGCCGCGCTGCAGTCGAGGACCCGCTCGAAATAATGGCCGCTGAGCAGCGGACGGCCGAAATGCTTTTCGGCATCGGCGTGTTTTTCGGGCAGGAATTCCAGCCGGCGGTCGAAATTGCCGAAGCATGGCGTGCGCTCGGCGAAGCGGGCGATCTCCTCATGGATGGCGGCCGGCAGCATCAGGCCCGAATAGAGCCCCTCCGTCCGCAGCGCGCCGACGACGGCATCGCGGTCGACGCCGGCGAACATCGTTTCACCGACGTTGCGCGCCGGCCGAACAGGCTTTGCACCGCGCCAGTGCAGCCGCCGCGCCGGCATGGTGCGGGCCAGCATGAACATCGGCAGCCATGCCGGATTCTCGCGAAGGTCGGAAAGATAGGTCGGGATGCGGGCGGCGATGCGGCGCAGCGTGCCGCCGTTGCGCGCGATCGCCTCGAGGCTTGCAGCGCCGGACTTGTCAGGGCTTGAAAGGGTCATCGGGGTCCTCAAAATGTCGAGGGAACAGCATCGACGTTAGTCGTCGCCGCTCCGGCACACCCCAAACCCTATTCGCCCATATCGCTGGGAATGGTAACCCCCGGCCAGATTTTGTGCAATGCACAATAAACCACGACCCGCCAGAAAATTTGTTTGGGCGGGGTTCCCTGAACCGGCACGGTAAGCCGTCACTTCCGCGGCGCGACCCAGATCTCGGCGTGGAGCCTCCTGGTCGCCAGGCCGCGGGCGATCGCTTCGGCGCTGCGGGCATTCTTCGACAGCGCGGCGGCCTGACGCTTGCTGATCACCAGGCCTTCGGCGAGAGCGCGATTTCCGGCAAAGACGCGCGACAGGAACGGCGCGCGGCTGCCGCGTGCCCGCGAGAACCGCGCCGCCATGGTTTGACTGGCGGTATGGGCGACGACCTCGTCGATCCAGCCCTCTCCCAGCCGCGCGCCCGGTTCCAGCAAAAGCAGCCAGTCGCCCTTGGCCTGCCTGATGCCGGCGGCGATGCCGCCGCTGACATAGTGGCACCCGGCATGTTCGGCGACGCGGTGCGTCTGATCGGTCGAGCCGGTATCGCAGACGAGAACGTCGCGCACCACGCCTTCGACCGCGCCGCCGATCAGCGAGGCGAGCGTGCGGGCAAGGCCCTCCTCGTCATTCAGGGTTTCGATCAGGACGCTGAGCATGTTTAGCCGAATAGCGGAAAGCGGTGGGCAGCGCCAGTTTTTGCGGCGCGCCGCGAGAAAGTTCTTGCTTTGTTCTCGTCAATGCGATAGGAATACATTCATGAGCAGAGCGATTCGACAGCGGGCGGACAGTCCCTGGGAAAGGGCCAAAATGGAACAGATCGTGCGTGCCGATATTGCAGCCTTCGGCGCTGGCAGGGCCGAGATGGCGAATGCGATGATCGAGCAGAGCGGCATGCGCGTCCGTCCCGACCGCAATCGCGGCAGGTCGGCGGGCATCAATCCGTCCGGCCGTTTCGAGCCGGTCAGCCGGCATGTGTTCGATGACGGCTGGAATTCGCTGGAGGAGCTGCCGCCCTTCAAGACCGAGGTACAGGTCGAGAAGCCGCGCACCATCATCACCCGCAACGAATCGCCCGATATCTCCTTCGACCGCTCGATCAATCCCTATCGCGGCTGCGAACATGGCTGCGTCTATTGTTTCGCGCGGCCGACGCACAGCTTCATGGGGCTGTCGCCGGGGCTGGATTTCGAATCGAAGCTGTTTGCCAAGCCGGATGCGGCCCGGCTGCTCGACAAGGAATTGTCCAGGGACAATTACCAGCCGCGCACCATCGCCATCGGCACCAACACCGATCCCTATCAGCCGATCGAGAAGCAATACCGGATCATGCGCGAGATCCTCGAAGTGCTGGAGGCGCGCGGGCACCCGGTCGGCATCGTCACCAAATCGGCGCTGGTGACGCGTGACATCGACATTCTGTCGCGCATGGCCGAACGCGGGCTGGCCAAGGTGGCATTGTCGGTGACGACGCTCGACCGCATGCTGGCGCGCACCATGGAGCCACGCGCGTCGACGCCGACCAAGCGGCTGGAGGCGATCAGGCAGCTTTCGGACGCCGGCATTCCGGCCTCGGTGATGGTCGCGCCGATCATCCCCGGACTGACCGACCCGGAAATGGAGCGCATCCTCGATTCGGCGCAGGCAGCGGGCGCGCGTGAAGCCGGCTATGTGCTGCTGCGCCTGCCGCTGGAGGTCGCGCCAATCTTCAAGGACTGGCTGCTGCGCCACTATCCCGACCGCTATCGCCACGTCATGTCGCTGATCCGTTCGATGCGCGACGGCAAGGACTACGATTCGGAATGGGGCAAGCGCATGAAAGGCTCCGGCCCGTATGCCTGGCAGATCGGCCGGCGCTTCGAGATCGCCGCCAAACGGCTCGGCCTCAATGCCGAGCGGCGCTCGCTCAGGACCGACCAGTTCGTCCCCGCTGCCAAGGCAACCGAGCAGCTGATGCTGCTGTGACAAAGCGTCTCGCGCCAGCCGCTTGAAGTGGCCGCAGCAGGCGAAAAATCCCGTCCGGCCTGTCCTGTCCCCGGGCTTGCAGACGGTAGCCCCCTCCTGGTCCGGTGCCCCGCCCGACCCGGAGGGGACTTGCGGAGAATCGGAGCCGATGCGAACCTCGCCGCACCATGGCTCGCCCGCGTTCCGATTCTCCGCTTCTCTTCGAAATCGTCGAGAAACCCGACTTCTCGTTCGAGACGAGGGCGATGGCCGAAGGCCTTTGGCCGGTGGCGGGGATGGACGAGGCCGGCCGCGGCCCGCTCGCCGGGCCGGTGGTGGCGGCAGCGGTGGTGCTCGATCCCGCCAACATCCCCGATGGCCTCAATGATTCCAAGCGGCTGACGCATTTGCAGCGTGAGGCGCTGTTCCTGAAAATCCTCGGCTCCGCGCTCGCCGTAACGATGGCGTCGGTCAGCGCCGAAGGCATCGATGCCAGCAACATCCTCAAGGCCAGCCTGGAGGCGATGCGCCGTGCAGTGGCCGGCCTGTCAATCCGGCCGAAGCTGGCACTGGCCGACGGCCGCGACGTGCCGCCCGGCCTGCCCTGCGAGGGCAAAGCACTGATCAAGGGCGACCAGCGCTCGCAGTCGATCGCCGCAGCCTCGATCGTCGCCAAGGTGATGCGCGACCGCATGATGTGCGGCTGCGGCAGCCATCATGCGCATTACGGCTTCGAGTTGCATATGGGCTACGCCACTGTGCGCCATCGCACGGCGATCGATCTGCATGGACCAGTGGCGCGGCTGCACCGCGCCTCCTTCGCGCCGTTCCGGTTCGGCGGCACCGAGGTGCTGGAGGAAGAGGGTTTTTCGGGTTTGGATTGAGCGATTCGGTGTGATCTCCCCCCTCGAGGGGGAGATGTCGCCAAAGGCGACAGAGGGGGTCGGTACGTCCTGGCGCGACGCCATGCGGGACGAAAGAGAAGGGCTGGCGCCTCACGCGCGGCTACCCCCTCTGGCCTGCCGGCCATCTCCCCCTCGAGGGGGGAGATTACGCGCTTGGCCGCTTTCGCTAACAAAAAAGCCGCCAGGTTTCCCGGGCGGCTTTCGATGAATTTCTCGATGAAGTCGCTTAATTCAGCTTCGACTTCAAATCCTGCAGGGAGGCGTTGAACAGGTCGGCGCCGGCCTTGGCGTCGATCTTGCCGGCCAGCAGCGCGCGCGCGGCTTCGACCGCGATATCGACGGCGCTGGCGCGCACTTCGCCGATTGCCTCGCGCTCGGCCTGGCCGATCTTCTGCTCGGCCAAGGCGGTGCGCCGGGCGACATAGTCCTCGGTCTTCTTGTGCGCCTCGGCGGCAAGCATGTCGGCTTCACGCTTGGCGGCGGCAACGATGGCCGCGGCCTCCTGCTCGGCTTCCTTGCGCTTGCGCTGGTATTGGCCAAGCAGCTGCTGGGCTTCTTCGCGCAACCGGCGCGCTTCCTCGAGCTCGCTGCTGATCTTGTCGGCGCGGGCATCGAGCGCCTTGGCGATCATGCCCGGCACCTTGATGTAGATGGCAATGCCGAGGAAGATTACGAGGGCAACGGTTGCCCAAAGCGTCGCGAGAGATGTGGCGTCCATGATGCGCTCCTCACCCGGCCACGGATTTGACCGCGGCCGCGATTTCGGCCTTGCTGGCCTTGCCGCCGACAAGCGCCTCGACGATGGCTGAAGCGGTATCCTCGGCGATCGTGCCGACTTCCTTCATGGCATTGGCCTTGATGGAAGAAATACGCGCCTCGGCCTCGCCAAGCTTCTGGTCGAGGGCGGCTTCGATCGTCTTGCGGGCAGCTTCGGCTTCCGCCTTGGCCGCATCGTTGGCCTGCTGGCCGATCGCATTGGCCTTGCCCTTGGCTTCCGTCAATTCCTGCTCATAGGCGGCAACGGCGGCATCGGCCTCGCTTTTCAGCCGGGCAGCATGGTCGAGATCCTGCGTAATGCGGTCGTTGCGCACGTCGATGATGCCACCAACGCGCGGCATCACCACCCGTTTCAAGAAGAGATAAAACAGCCCGAAGGTGATTGCCAGCCATAGAAGCTGCGAGGGGTACGTCGCCGGATTGAATGGCGGGAACGTGCCGTGCGCCTCGGCAGGCACGCCGGTGCCAGCGCTGCCGCCTTCGACGGCGGGCGCGGTCTCTTGCGCAAAGGCAGATGTCACGAACATGGACTATCCCCGAAATTCAGGCCCGCCGCAGCATCGCGGCCGGCCTGTTCAATTCTTCAATGTTCAGCCGAACAGAGCGAGAAGCGCGATGAGAAGCGAGAAAATACCCAGCGCTTCGGTCACGGCGAAGCCGAAAATCAGGCGGCCGAACTGGCCGTCGGCGGCCGACGGGTTGCGCAGCGCGCCCGCCAGATAGCTGCCGAAAATGTTGCCGAGGCCAATGCCCGCGCCGCCCATGCCGAGGCATGCGATGCCGGCGCCGATGTACTTTGCTGCTTCTGCGTCCATTTGTTCAACTCCTTTGGATCTAAAATTCCGTTGCGATTCCATCCGGCGGCAATGCCGGAAATCCAATTAGTGCGAGGGATGCAATGCGTCGTTCAGATACATGCAGGTCAGCACGGCAAAGACGTAGGCCTGCAAGAGCGCTACGAGCAACTCCAGAGCCGTCAACGCCACGGCCATCGCCAGCGGCAGGATCGAACCTGCGATACCAAGCGTGCCGAGTGCGCTCAGGCTGACGACAAATCCCGAAAACACTTTCAGCGTGATGTGGCCGGCGAGCATGTTAGCGAACAGACGAACCGAGAGGCTGACCGGCCGCGAGACGAAGGAAATCACCTCGATCGGAACGACCAGCAACATCATGACGATCGGCACGCCTTTCGGTACGAACAGCTTCAGGAAGCCAAGGCCATGTTTCATGAAGCCGTAGACGATCACGGTTCCGATCACCAGCGCCGCAAGGCCGAAAGTGACGATGATGTGGCTGGTGACGGTGAAGAAATACGGGAACAGGCCAAGCAGGTTGGCGACAAGCACGAACATGAACAGCGAGAACACGAAGGGGAAGAACTTCATGCCTTGCGTGCCCGCGGCGTCCCTCAGCATATTGCCGACAAATTCATAGGCCATTTCCGAGACCGACTGAAGGCGGCCCGGGACGAGGCTGCGGCTCGACGTGCTGAGGTAGAGAAACGCCGATGCGACAGCAACCGTCGCAAGCATGAACAGAGCCGAATTGGTGAAAGACAGGTCGTAGCCGCCGATGTGAATCGGAATGATCGGATGGATCTGGAATTGGTGGATCGGATCGACCTTGTCAGCAGCCACTTTAAATCCCCATCAAAGCCGCAGACGGCTTCAGTATCCTGTTCAATGCGCCGGCATGCGGCGCCTCAATTCATTCTTTCGGATCGCGCGGCTTGTCGCCCGTTCCGAATTCCGACACAAGCCCGGCTGAACGCAGGACATTGAGCACGCCGGCGCCAAAACCCAGCAGCAGCCCGACTATCAGACCCCATGGCGATGTCCCCGCCACGCGATCGATAAACCAGCCGAGAGCCGCACCGACCACTATCCCGGCGATGAACTCGCTGGACAGCTTGAGCGCCTGGCCGTACCCGGCCGCACTGCCCGCTTTCGCGTCGTCTTTCCCCTCGAGCCGGTCCGGCCGCCTTGCCGCAAGCGATGCTTCAAGGTCGCGCCGGCGGCGCTCAAGATCCTCGTCGCGGATATCGGCTTCATGCTGCTTGCCGCGGCCGGTTTTTCCGGTTCCGTCTGGCCCATTCTTGTCGGCCACGCAACCCCCCTGCCCGGTCAGACCGTCACCGTCCGTCCGCTTCTTAAAGTCGCCGGCAACATAGTTAGAGGGTCCGCGCCCGTCAAGTCACGGGCGGACGTTCAAGCTCAAGTATTTTTTCGTTATAAATCAGTTACTTGCCTGGGTGCGACATCGTGCCCGACACAGTCTCTGGCGGGCCGTGGCCGAATCCCCGCGGCGATGGGTCTTCGATCGGCCGCTCTCGTGGGAAAGATGCAAGGGCTGCCCGAGCGCTCAGCTCCAGCCGCCGCCATAGGTGCGGTAGAAGATGTGCAGGCCGATCCTGGTCATTTTCTTCATCGTCCGCGCCCAGCCCGGATGGACGTAGTTGGCATAATAATGGGTCGACGAGCCGACTTCCGGAATGAAGATCTTGCCGGCTGTGACGGCCATGGCGACATCCTGTGCAGTCTGGTAGGCAGCGGGGTTGTCGATGCGCTTCTTCCTGCCGTCGCAGGCGAAGGAAAACTGGCAGCGGTTGAACCAATTGTCGTTCTGGTAGACGACGCCGCAGATCGAGTTCGGATAGGCGGGGTTGCGGACGCGGTTGAGGATGACCTGGGCAACGGCGGCCTGGCCGCGCACGGTCTCGCCGCGCGCCTCGAAATAGATGCCGTTGGCGAGACAGGCCTGCTCCGGTTTGGAAAAGACGCTCGCCGGCAGCGGCGTCTGCATCCAAAAATGATCGCCCTTGCTCAGCGGCGGAATGAACCGGCCATCGTTCGGGTCCTCGTCCTGCAGCAAGGCCTCGAAGGGCGACGCCTGTGCATAATCGGGAGCGGACGAGGCGTAGGCGGTCGCCAGCACGTCGGGATGATCGTTGTTGACCAGCGCGGCAAGCATCGCCGGCACGCCGGGATCCGGCTTCTTGTCGACGCGCGTGTGGAAGGCGGCGGCGATCTGGATTTCCTTGCCTTTGATCTCGGGCTTGGCGAAGGCCATCCTCAGGCCGCTGTCCATGCTTGGGCGGAGCAGCGAGGAGGTGCGCTCGAAGATAGAGCCGGCGTTGAAGTTCTTCGGCGGCGAGACGGGCGAGACCTGGATGATGCGGCCCTTCTTGTCGGCACGCGTGATGCGGTTCTCGTCCGGCGTCGTGCCGGCGATGCCGCCCTTGCCGCGAAAGGAGACGGCGCCGACGCCCGGCAACTGGACACCGGAGCCGGAGAGCGAGCCGGTGCTGCTGGAATCGAGGAAGGGCATTTCGGCGGCGTGAACGGAGCCTGCGACGGATTTCTCGACATAGGCGTTCCAGCGGACGCTCGGCGCCTCCAGGCCGGAGACCAGGCTGGTCATGTCCTGATAGGCAGCGACCGTCGGAAAGCCGATCCAGATGCCAAGGCCAATAATGAACGGAGACAGGAAGGAACGCTTTTTCTCACCGGCGGCGGCGACAAGCCGCGTCAAAATACGTCGATGCACGGAACTCTCCAGAAACGCAACGGACCCCACTGGAGAGCTACAATGATGCATTAACCTTGATGGGGCGTTAACAGCTTAGAACGTTGTTTTCCCATCTCGTGTCGAAGTCAGGCGCTTTTGCGGCCGTCGCTTGACGGAAGAAAGATCGGCCAGGCGATCAGCGCGCAAATAGCCGCACCCAGCCAGACGCCTGCCCACGAGCAGAGCACGAGAAGCCCGGGAATGGCGATCGGCACCAGGAAGAAGGCGATGAAGACCAGGCTGTTGGCAAGGCCGAGCGCCGTTCCGGCCTGGCTGGCGCCGGCCAGCGTCGCAAGCTCGGTGTAGGCAACGCCGTGCCAGGAGGAGACGCAGATACCGGCCACGACCAGCATCGCGACCATCGCCGGCGACAGCATCGGCGCTTGGCCTGACAAGAATTGGGCCGCCAACAAGACGAGCGCGGCAAGCACGGTGAAGGCGACCACGCTCAACAGGCTGCACAGACGCAGGAACGACCGGCGGTTGCCGTGACGGTCGGTGTAGCGGCCGCTCCAGACGCGCATGACCATGGCGCCGACCTGCACGGCAGCCAGGCTAGCGCTGACCACGGCTGTTCCCATGCCGGCGAAATCATGCAGAAACACGGAAGCAAAGGTGAGCACCGCCACCTGCGGAAAGCAAAGCAGGCCGATGGCTGTTGCGATGCGCCAGACGGCCGGGTTGCGCAGCGGCGCCGGGCCGGCCGACAATGCCATGCTGCCCGAATTGGCATCGTCATGCGCCGGCGGCTGATGCAGCCAGCGCCAGGCGAGCGAGGTCGAGACCGCGGATGCAGCCGCCAGAAGTCCGAAGACTGCCGTGAAGCCATGGGCTGAAGCGAGCGATGGCAGCACGAGCGCGCCAAGCCCGCCGCCAAGCGGCACCGCCGTCTGCCTGATGCTCATGGCAAAGCCGCGCTCGCCTTCGCCGAACCAGGCCATGATGGCGCGGCCGCTGGAGCCGTTGACGCTGCCGCCGAGCAATCCGGTGACCAGCAGGGCAGCGGCGAGAAGCGCGATGCCGGGAATATGGGCCGGTGACGGCACGACCAGCGCGGCCATGACAAGCAGCCATAGCGCGGTTGCGCCGAGCCCGGTCAGCAGCACGCGGCGGTCGCCCCAGCGATCGGTCAGCAGCCCCCACGGCAATTCGCTCAGCGCCACGCCCAGGCCGAGAAGGCCAAGCACCAGGCCGAGTTCGCCATTGGAGAGATGGTAGCCCGAGCGCAGGAACACCGCCGTCGCCGGAATGCCGGAGAAGGTCGCGGAAAAGCAGGCATTGGCGGCGACGCCGATGCCCAGCACCTTCCAGCGATGATTGGCTCGAAGTGCCGCCGCCTCTGACGGGGTGGTAACGGCGGCCGTGCGAAGCGGTTTGCATTCTGCTCGTGTGGCGACAGCGGACATGGTTCAGCTCCTGCATGGGTCGGCTGCATTCGGTCTTGACGCGCTCTCTCTACCGCCATAGCTTCGTACTGAATATCAGGAAGTTTTTGACATAATGTCCCGAATATCAGGATTATTGGCATGCGACGCGTGACATTCGATCTCGACGTCCTGCGCAGCTTCGTCACCGGCATGGAGCTGGGCAGCTTCGCCAAGGCCGCCGACCGGCTCGGCCGCTCGACCTCGGCAATCAGTGCGCAATTGAAGAAGCTGGAGGAGCAGGCGGCGACGCCGATCTTCCGCAAATCTGGGCGTGGCCTGGCGCTGACGGACGCGGGCGAGACCATGCTCGGCTACGCGCGGCGGCTGATCGAGCTCAATGACGAGGCCGCCTCCGCCATCCACGATGTCGAGCTGGAGGGTTGGGTGCGGCTTGGGCTACAGGAGGATTTCGGCGAGGCGGTGCTGCCGGAGGTGCTCGGGCGCTTCGCCCGCGCCCATCCCAAGGTCAAGATCGAGGCCAGGATCGCACGCAGCCATGAGCTTGCCGAACGGATCATTTCGGGCAGCCTCGATATCGCGCTTGCCTGGCACAATGGCGCGACGCTGCCCTGCAGCCGGCATGTCGCCGACGTCCAGATGCGCTGGATCGGCCCGGCAAAACAGATCGAGACCAGCCTGCGCGATGGCGAGGCGTTGCCGCTGGTGGCGCTCGAAGCGCCGTGCCTGCTGCGCAGTGTGGCGACCGAAACGCTCGACCGCGCCGGCCTGGCATGGCGGATGGCCTTCTCCAGCCCGAGCCTTGGCGGCATCTGGGCAGCCGTCGCCGCCGGGCTCGGACTGACGATCCGCACCGATATCGGCCTGCCGGCCACCGTCAGGGCGATGACGCCGGAGATCGCCGGGCTGCCCGCCTTGCCCAAGATGGCGCTGTTCCTGCATCGCAAGGAGGCCGAGCCCGACCCCGTGGCAGCGCGGCTTGGCGACATCCTGCTGCAGGCAGCGCTTGAAGCCTTGCCGCAGACGCAACCGGCGCCCGTTCTGCGCAACGTAGCGTAAAGGCAGAGGCTCAGTGGCGCTTCTTTGCCTTGCCGGCGAAAGGATTGTCCGAGGTGCGCAAGGCGATGCGGATCGGCACGCCGGGCATGTCGAAAGCCTCGCGCAGGCTGTTCGAGAGATAGCGGACGTAGGATTGCGGCATCGCATCCGGCCGTGAGCAGGAGACGACGAAGCCCGGCGGCCGCGTCTTGGCCTGCGTGACATATTTGATCTTCAGCCGACGCCCGGCGACAGCGGGCGGCGGATGATGCGCCAGGATGCCTTCCAGCCAGCGGTTGAGCTTGCCGGTCGACACACGGCTGTTCCAAACTCGATGCGTCCTGATGACAGCGTCCATCAGCTTGTCGAGGCCACGCCCGGTCTCGGCCGACACCGGCACCGCCTGCATGCCGCGCGCTTGCGGCAGCAGCCGCTCGGTTTTTTCGCGCAGCTCGGCCAGCAACTCCTGGGGATGATCGACAAGGTCCCATTTGTTGAAGGCGATCACCGGGGCACGGCCCTCGCGGATGATCAGGTCGGCGATCTGCAGATCCTGCTTCTCGAAGGGAATGGTGGCGTCGAGCACGATGATGACGATCTCGGCAAAGCGGATGGCGCGCAAGCCGTCCTGCACCGACATCACTTCGAGCTTTTCGTGGATCCTGGCCTTGCGGCGCATGCCGGCGGTGTCGAACAATTTTAAGCGGCGGCCATGCCAGTCCCAGTCGACCGAGATGGAATCGCGAGTGATGCCGGCCTCAGGACCGGTCAACAGCCGCTCTTCGCCGATCAGTGCGTTGATCAGCGTCGACTTGCCGGCGTTGGGGCGGCCGACGACGGCGATGCGCATCGGCTTGGTGTCGTCATAGCCCGGCTCGGCGTCCGGGTCGGTGATGTCCTCGCCGATCAGCACCTCGCTGGCGGCGACCTCATCCTCGCCGGCCTCTTCGTCCTCGCCGAAGACGCGCGCCTCGCCAAGTGCTGCGATCACCGCGTCGCGCAAATCGGGCAGGCCCTGGCCGTGTTCGGCCGAGACCGGGATCGGTTCGCCAAGGCCGAGCTCCCAGGCCTCCAGCATGCCGCCCTGGGCGCCGCGCGCCTCAGCCTTGTTGGCAACGACGACAACCGGCTTGCCGGACTTGCGCACGATCTCGGCGAACGTCTTGTCGTCGGGCATCAGCCCGGACTTGGCATCGATCGTAAAAAAGATCAGGTCGGCCTCGCGGATGGCGATCTCGGTCTGGGCGCGCATGCGGCCGGGCAGCGTCGAGGCAGCCGCATCCTCGAAGCCGGCGGTGTCGATGACGTCGAAATGCAGGTCGTAGAGCTTTGCGGCATGGACGCGGCGATCGCGAGTGACGCCGGGCGTATCATCGACAAGCGCCAGCTTCCTTCCCACCAGCCGATTGAAAAGGGTCGATTTGCCGACGTTAGGCCGGCCGATGATGGCGACTTTGAAGGTCATGGACTATCACGACACGCCGCCCGAGCCGCGGATCAGCTCGGACATCAAAGTCGCCCGCTCGCGCGTGTTGCGCGGGGCGCCGTCATCCGCGGCGATCTGGTCGAACAGCTTCAATGCATCGGCCGCCTTGCCTTCCTTCCAGGCGGCAAGGCCAAGCGCCTCGCGCGCCGTATGGCGCAGCGTGTTGGTGTCGGCGGTGAGCGCCTCGACGCGGCTGGAGACATCGGCGAAAGAGCCGTGGTCGACCAGAAGCAGCGCTGCCCTGAGACGAGCCATGTCGCGAATGCCGGAGGGGATCTTGGTGTCGGCGGCGACCTCGTCGAAATCCTTGACGGCGGCGTCGACGTCGCCCTTGTCCGCCTTGACGGTTGCCGCGCGCATGCGGGCGAGCAGCGGATAGGCGCCGTAGCCGTCCTTCTCCAACGCCTCCAGAGCGGCAAGCGCCTCGTCGTTCTTCCCGTCATTGGCAAGCTTGAGCGCCTGCGAAAAAGCATCGCCCGAGCGGTTGGCGCGAGTTTCGTCCCAATAGCGGTAGCCGACGACAGCGGCAGTGCCGAGCACCACCAGCACAGCCAGCACAAGCAAGGCGGGACCGAAACGATCCCACAGCGCATGCGCCTGGTCGCGACGAATCTCTTCGTTGACTTCGCGGATAAAACTGTCGTCCGACATGGATCAAAACCATTCATGCCCCGGCCGGGGCGGTTGATGAGCCCGCGTTTTAGCGAAATTTTGCCGGCATGGAAGGGGTTCGGCAGGAAAATCGCCTATTCACGAGGCAGTCGCGGCCAACGGCGGCCGTACAGGTCGATCCTACCCGTGCCATATTTCACCGGTAGGCGTCGCTTCTACATTCCTTGATCCGGTCAGATGCCTTTGCCCCGTTTGTCCCGCGTTATTGCGTTTTCCATTGCCGTGTTTGCTGCCGGCGCGGCTTGCGCCGACCCGCCGGCGGCGCCGGCAAAGCCGAAACAGGTCGTGATCATCTCATTCGACAGCGCCCGCGACATTTCGCAGTGGCAGCGCAGCCGGGCGCTGGCCGCGCGCACAGGTGCGCACTTCACCTATTTTGTCTCCTGCGTGTTCCTGCTGTCGCCCGAGACGCGCAAGGAATACACCGCACCCGGCAAGACAGCCGGCAAATCAAACATCGGCTTTGCCGCCTCCAAACAGGAAATCGCCGAGCGCCTCGAGCAGATCAACCTTGCGGCGTCGGAAGGCCACGACATCGGCAGCCATGGCTGTGGGCACTTCGACGGCAAGGACTGGAGCAAGGCCGACTGGCTGAGCGAGTTCGGCTCGTTCAAGCACATTCTCCAAAACGCCTATTTGATCAACGGCATCGCTCCCGAACCGAAGGGCTGGCGCGATTTCGCCCGCAAATCGGTGGTCGGCTTCCGCGCGCCTTATCTGTCGGCAAACAAGGCGCTCTACGAGGCGCTGCCCGCGGCCGGTTTCCTGCTCGACGCAAGCGGCGTCTCGCGTGGGCCGGTCGAGCCGCCAACCGTCAACGGCATCACGCGCTTTTCGCTGCCGCAGATCCCGGAAGGGCCGAACTCAAGGCGTGTGATCGCCATGGACTACAATCTCTATGTCAGGCATTCCGGCGGCTTCGAGCGGCCGAGCATGGCAGAAGAGTTTGCCGACCGGACCTATAAGGCCTTTCGCGCCGCCTTCGACGCGCAATACCAGGGCAAGCGCATTCCGCTTGAGCTCGGCTTCCATTTCACGCTGATGAACGACGGCGCCTACTGGAACGCGCTGGAACGCTTTGCCGGCGAGGTCTGCACCAGGTCCGATGTCGAGTGCATCAGTTTTCGCGACTACGTTTCGCGGCGAGGCGAAAGACAGGCAGCGGTGGGCGGCTGAGCCGCAAGTGATCGCCGCTGCCCCATCTCAGCTTGCCGGCTGATCCTCCGGACGCAAGCCGGCTTGCTCACGTTCGAGATAACGCTGGTCGATTTCCGGCAGCGGCTCGCCTTCGAGCGTGGCCTCGAAGGCGCGCAAGCGTTTGTAGATCGAGATCAGTTCCACGACCGTCGGCCAGGCATTGACCAGATACTGAAATGAAGATCGGACCTGCTCAAAGGAGTTGAGAATCTGGTTCAGAGCGCCGAGCTTGATCTTTCCCGCGACCATCGTAGGGACAAGAACAATATATGGAAATATATTGTCGATCTGTAGATAGAATATTCTAGCGACGTTAAAATATAAGTAGTGGAAGTATTTACGAAAATAGATGCTTCTTACACTTCTAAAAAGGTCAGCGACAGTTGGCGGTTGGGCGCGATCTGCATCGTCCTCACCATAGACCAATTCTTTGCGGTAGGCTGCCTCGACACGTTGGGTGCGGAATTCGAGACCCGGCAGTTTGATTCCTACCGCAGCTAAGAAAGTAGTTCCGAAGGCCGACCAAAGGATTGCTACAACGACCAGGGAGTAAGGCACCGTGCCGACAATCGGCAGTTCCGTGACGTTTTCAGAGAGATGCAGCAGCACGGGAAGGAACGCTATCAGTGTCATGATGGACCCGACTAAGCTTACGCCCAGATCCTCCATCGTGCTGGAGAAGCGCATCGTGTCTTCTTGAACACGCTGGGACGCACCTTCGATGCGCCTCAATCTTTCCCAGTTGGTCATGTAGTATTCGTTCATTGCGGTGCGCCAACGAAATATCCAATGACTTACAAAAAACCGGTTGAGGGCGCCAACGGTCACAGCCAGAAGCGCAATCCACATGATTGTCAGCAGTTGGATATAGAAGTCCCACGGCGTCGTAGAGTACGGTGTGCCTAAAGCCTTCTGAATAAGATCGTAGAAAGGGCCATACCAGTCATTGAAGGCGACATTTACCTGCACCTGGTAATAGATCACAAAGAGAATCAGTGAGGTGCCAAGGATCGACCAATTCCGCCATGGATGAGGTCGGTACCAGGCCCAAAAGCCGTAGAAGATGAGGACGACAGCCGCAAAATATATATAGAACCAGAGAAATGGCTTCGACCAAAAGAGCGACACGCCAATGATCTTGTCGACGCCGGCGGCCATCGGGGGCAGTCCAAACACTGCTCCAAGTTGCTCTCCTCCAAAAAACCAAAACAGAACGGCCGCGAGGCTCCAGACGGCGACCGAACTGAAGAACAGCTTCGGCTGCGGAAAAAACGATACGAACACTGTGGCGAAATCCTCGGTCGATGCGCAAATCAGCGGGTTCAGCGGGCATAAAGTCACACATTAGCGGGAAAGAAAATGCCCGTGCCCAACGCCCGGCGCCGAGCAAGACCATAATCATGGCGATTTTGGCGCAGCCGACCAGGCGATCGCACCCGAGGCGAGCAGGACGGCGGCGGCCACGATCGAGGCAAGGAAAAAGTTACCCGAGGCCTGCGCAAGCAGACCGGCGACGATCGGGCCAATGATCTGGCCGAGGCCGAAGGCGGCCGTCATCACCGCCAGCATCCGGCGTGGTGCTTGCGGGGCAAGCTGCCGTCCGGCCTGGAGGCCAAGCGCGGTTATGGCGATGAAGGTGCCGCCGACAAGAAGGCCGCCGAGCAGCGGCCCGGTGCGCCCGCCCATGACGACACTGGCGCTGACGCCGACCACCTCGACCAGGCACCCCAGGGCGTAGGTGGCATAGAGCCCGATTTTAGCCGTAAGCTTCTGCCACAGCCAGACCGATGGGAAACCGGCAAGTCCGGTGACCATCCAGACCACGGCCTCGAAGACGCGGCCGCCGCCGCCCTGGCGGACGATGGCGACCAGGAACGTTGCCGTGACGATGTAGCCGAAGCCGAACAGGCCGTAGGCGACGATGATCTTCACCAGCGACCGGTCTTTCGGCAGTGCCGGCTCGCTCTCGGTGGTGCTGTTCGCGGCCGAGGTGCCGCCGGCCAGCAAGGCGACGACGGCAAAGCCGCAGGCCGAAATCACCGCGGACCACAGCCAGCCCGCCGCCCAGCCGGCATGTTCGGTGACGAGGACTGCCAACAGCGCCGAGGACGCCGCGATGCCGAGGCCGACACCGCCGAAATACAGCGCCTGCAGGTCGTTTCGCCCGGCCGCGGCGAGATGACCGAAAACGATGCTGGTCATGAAGACCAGCACGAAGGCGCTGGCGAGGCCGGCAAGAAAGCGGATGAGGAGAAAGCCGGGCATGGTGCCGCTCAGGCCCATCAGGCCGGCGAGGATCGCGGTGGCGGCAAGGCCGGCCAGCATCAGCTGGCGCTCGCGGCCTTGCGCCCAGCCGCCGGTGGCGGCAAGCGCGCCGACGAGATAGCCGAGATAATTGGCCGATGCGATCCAGCCGGCATCAGCCGGCGACAGGCCGAGCTCTTCCATCATGCCAGGCAGGATCGGCGTATAGACGAAGCGGCCGATTCCCATGGCGACGGCCAGGGCAATCATGCCGGCGATTGCCAGGCGCAAGGGCGAAGCGGCTTTCATCGCGATGCACAATAGGTGCGCCTGCCGGTCAGACAATCCGCCTTTTGTTGGGCCAGAAGGGTTGCGCAGCCGCGTCGGCGGCCGGCTCACCTGAAGTGCCAGCAAGTCCTTGTTCAGCCGCAGCAGGTCCTTGGCGCCGTCTCGAAGCGGGTACGACACGCGGTCAGCCTGAATGGCATGTCGGCGAGTTCGCGCTCCGACATGGTGTCGAGCACCGGATGCGACAGCGGATCGGTCACCCAGCTGGTGGCCTGGCTGTCATCCCGGTGCGGCTGCGCCCCGATCGGGGAAAAGGCGCCAAGCCATGACAAAATCTTCATCGGATTTGCCTCCTCACTCTGAGTAGCCCACTTAGAATCCGCCGTTCCTTAGCGTCTGGCAATTGAGATTTCAGCCGCTCCAGTTTAGAAAAACTGTATGGCTACTCTGAACCGCGTCCATCTCAACGGCTTGCGCGCCGTGGAAACTGTTGCCCGCCTGGGCTCGCTCGCGGCGGCGGCCGGCGAGCTCAACGTCTCGGTCAGCGCCGTCAGCCAGCAGATCAACCGAACAGAAAAGCAGCTCGGCCGGGCGCTATTCGAACGAACGCCAGCTGGCCTGGTGGCGACGGAATTCGGCACCGTCTTTACCGCGCGGCTCAGCGCAGGCTTCCGCGAACTCGCACAGGCGGTGGCGCTTGCCGATGAAAGCTCGGAGTGCACGCTGGTGGTTTCGGTGGCGCCGGCTTTCGCCTCGAAATGGCTGCTGCCGCGGCTGTCGCGGCATTTCGCCCGGCATCCGAACGTGCTTCTGCGCATCGATGCCTCGGTGCGGCTTGCCGATCTCGATCGTTCGGACATCGACGTCGCCATTCGGCTCGGCGACGGCAAATGGCCGGGCGGGCGGGCCGAATTGCTGCTGGCGCAGGAGGTGTTTCCGGTCTGTGCACCGGTGATCGCCAGCAAGCTGAAATCGATCGAGGACCTTGCTTTGACCTGTGCGATCACGGACGAAAGATCGATGATCAGTTGGGAGAGCTGGTTCGAAGCGGCCGGAGTGGAGCCTGTCACCTTCATGAAGGGCGCGCGCTTCACCGATCCGATGCTGTGCCTGGAATCGGCGATTGCCGGCCACGGCGTCATGCTCGGCTGGCAGTTGCTGGCCGCCGACGCGCTGGCCGACGGCCGTCTCGTTGCGCCGTTCGGCATACGCGCCCAGAGCGGGCTCGGCTATTGGCTGGTGACCTCGGCCATCAAGAGCGAAAGCCGTAAGGTCAGGGATTTCAAGACCTGGATCCGCGAAGAGATCGAGGCGACGATGGCGCAGTTCAGGTCGCTCGAGAGCACGCGCTAAACCTGCCGGCACATCACAGTGGAAAGGTCGGCAGCGCCGGTCTATGTAAGAAACAGTCCCCAATCACGGCAGGCAGGATCATGACCACACATTCGCGCGGCGTTTCCGCAAGCATCGACCCGGTGAAGCTCGACAGGCTGGCGGAGGTCGCCGTCAAGGTCGGGCTGCAATTGCAGCCGGGGCAGGATCTGGTGCTGACCTCGTCTATTGCCGCGCTGCCTTTGACGCGGCGGATCGTCGAGCACGCCTACAAGGCAGGCGCGGGCCTGGTGACGCCGATCTTCAACGACGATGAGATCACTCTCGCGCGCTTCCGCTACGGCGCCGACGCCGGCTTCGACCGCGCCGCCGGCTGGCTCTATGAAGGCATGACAAAAGCCTTCGCCAACAATGCGGCGAGGCTTGCCGTGCGCGGCGAGGATCCGTCGCTGCTTTCGGCGCAGGACCCGGCAAAGGTGGCGCGTGCCAACAAGGCGAATTCGATGGCTTACCAGCCGGCGCTGGAGAAGATCACCGGCTTCGACATCAACTGGAACATCGTCGCTTATCCCGATGAGGCCTGGGCCAAGCAGGTATTTCCGGACGATGCCGAAGACGTCGCCGTGGCCAAGCTCGCCGACGCTATCTTTGCCGCCTCGCGCGTGGATGTCGAAGACCCGATCGGCAACTGGACGGCGCACAATGCGGCGTTGAAGAGCCGCACCGAATGGCTGAACGGCCACAATTTCCACGCACTGCATTTCACCGGCCCCGGCACCGACCTGACCGTCGGGCTGGCCGACGGCCACGAGTGGATGGGCGGCGCCTCGACCGCCAAGAACGGCATCACCTGCAACCCCAACATCCCGACCGAAGAGGTTTTCACCACGCCGCATGCAAGGCGCGTCGAAGGCCATGTCACCAGCACCAAGCCGCTGTCCTATCAGGGTACCCTGATCGACGGCATTGCGGTGCGTTTCGAGGCGGGCCGCATTGTCGAGGCCAAGGCCACGAAGGGCGAGGATGTGCTGCAAAAGGTGCTCGATACCGACGAAGGCTCGCGCCGTCTCGGCGAGGTGGCGCTGGTGCCGCATTCCTCGCCGATCGCCAAGAGCGGGCTGCTGTTTTTCAACACGCTGTTCGACGAGAACGCCGCCTGCCACATCGCGCTCGGCCAGTGCTATTCGAAGTGCTTCGTCGACGGCGCCTCGCTCAGCCAGGACGAGATCGCGGCGCGCGGCGGCAACAAGAGTTTCATCCACATCGACTGGATGATCGGCTCGGACAAGATCGACATAGACGGTGTCCATAAGGACGGCAGCCGCGTGCCGGTGATGCGCAAGGGCGAGTGGGTTTAGGCCCGGGATCTCTAAACGAAGGCCAGCAAGCAGCGGCGCCTGCTGGCCCATGCGGAGTTGGCAATGGAGCTCGCGGTCAAGCGCATCTATGAGCCGCCGGCGCCCGATGACGGGCAGCGGGTGCTCGTCGACCGCATATGGCCTCGCGGCGTCCGCAAAGAGGACGCGGCGCTGACGCTCTGGCTAAAGGACATCGCGCCAAGCAATGGGTTGCGCAAATGGTTCGGCCATGAGCCGGCGCGCTGGGCGGAGTTCCAGCGGCGATACCGCGATGAGCTCGACCGGAACGGCGAGGCGGTGGCGGAACTACGTGCCTTGCTCCGTGAAGGCAAGGTGACGCTGCTCTACGGCGCCCATGACGAGGCGCACAACAATGCGGTGGCACTGGCGAGCTATTTACGTGGGATCAATTAGCCACGCCGGCGGGACAGCGCCCCCCTCTGGCCTGCCGGCCATCTCCCCCTCAAGGGGGGAGATTGGCAGCTTCGCCGAAAGCGCCCTTCTTTGGAGACTAGCAAAAGCCGAAGTGACATCCAATCTCCCCACCAGAGGGGGAGATGTCCGGCAGGACAGAGGGGGGCGCGACGGATCGCGGCGGGTCGGTTCTACTTCCCACTCACCGCCTGCTGATAAACATCGGGCTTGAACCCGACGAGAACCCTGTCGCCAAGTTCCAGCACCGGACGCTTGATCATCGTCGGTTTGGCCAGCATCAGCGCCTTGGCCTTCTTCTCGTCCAGGCCCAGTCTGTCCTCGTCCGACAGTTCACGGAACGTTGTGCTCGCCTTGTTGAGCAGAATTTCCCAGCCGACCTTGCCTGACCAGCCGTTCAGCCGATCCGCGTCAAGGCCGTCTGCCCTGTAGTCGTGAAAGCGATAGGCAACATCGTGGCTCGCCAGCCAGGAACGCGCCTTCTTGACCGTATCGCAATTGGTGATGCCGTACATGGTGATCGTCAAAACGCGTCCTCGGACCAGTCGAATCTGACGGCACCCTAAAACCGCGCCTCTCACTTTTCCAGCGGCCTCGCCGGCCGTCTGCGATTTTCGCGCTTGCCAATAGTAAGGAATCTTCCTAACTATTTCCCGAGCTAATTTTCTCACGAAATAGCCGATGCAAGGAAACGACATGACGGGCCTGCAGACCGAAAGCCCCCCGCCCATTGACGGCATTTTCCGGGCGCTCGCCGATCCGACCCGGCGACGCGTGGTCGAGCGACTGAACCGAAGCCCCGCCTCGGTCAGCGAGCTTGCCCGGCCGTTCGAGATGGCCCTGCCATCCTTCATCGAGCACCTCAGGGTTCTGGAAGGCTGCGGGCTGGTGCATTCGGAAAAGGCCGGCCGCGTCAGGACCTACCGGCTCGCGCCGGAGCCGTTGAAGCTCGCGGAAAACTGGTTGGCCGAGCAGCGTGCGCTGTGGGAGCGCCGTCTCGACCAGTTCGACGACTACGTGCTGAAACTCAAGGAGACAGACAGATGAATATGGTCCCGTTGTTCCAACCCGATCCGAAGCTCGACCTCGTGCTCCAACGGACGATCGAGGCGCCGCGAGAACTGCTGTGGATGGCCCTGACGAGACCCGAGCATGTCAGCCAATGGTTCACGCCGAAGCCGTGGATCATCACCGATTGCGAGATCGACCTGCGGCCCGGCGGCCTGTTCCGCACCCGCATGCAGTCGCCCGACGGCAAGGAGGTCAACGATAGGCGTTGCTGCTACCTCGAGATCGTCCAGGACGAGCGGCTGGTGTGGACCGATGCGCTGCTGCCCGGCTACCGGCCGTCAGGCGACCCATTCATCACAGCCGTCATAGCGCTGCAATCGCATGGCGAGACGACGCGCTACACCGCCACCGCCATCCACCGCGACGAAGCCACGCGCAACAGCCACGAGGAGATGGGCTTCTACGACGGCTGGGGCACGGTGGCGGATCAGTTGGCCGGCTATCTCAAGACGATCTGAGGCGACCCTGCTTCGCACTCACATTGCGGCCACGCAATCGTTGTGGCCGTTCAGCCGAACGCCGGTGCCGAAGGCACCAACGCTCGGAACAAATTTCGATGGTTGGCGCAATGCCAGATGTCGAAGGCTCAGGCGCCGTAGCCGATGATGCCCTTGATCTCGAGGAAGTCGTGGATCGCCCAGTCGGCGTATTCGCGGCCGTTGCCGGACTGCTTGTAGCCGCCGAAGGGCGCGAACGTATCCCATTCCGGATAGTTGATCGACACCTGCCCGGCGCGCAGCCGGCTGGCAATCTTGCGGGCGTGGTCGATATCCCCGGACTGCACATAGGCAGCCAGGCCATAGACGGTGTCGTTGGCGATCTTCACCGCATCATCATCGTCATCGTAGGAGATGACCGACAGGACCGGCCCGAAAATCTCCTCCTTCTCGATGGTCATGCCAGGCCTGACGTGGCCGAAAACGGTCGGTCGCACATAGTAGCCACGGTTGAGGTGCTCCGGCCGGCCGGGGCCGCCGGTGACCAGCGTCGCACCCTCGGCGATACCGGCCTCGATCAACCGCTGGATCTTGTCGAACTGGATGTTGCTGACCACCGGCCCGAGCTTGGTCTCCTCCGAGCGCGGGTCGCCGACCTTGTGCCGTTCGGCGGCCTTCCTGGCGATCGTCAGCGCCTCGTCGTGACGGGCGGCCGGCACCAGCATGCGGGTCGGCGCATCGCAGGACTGGCCGCTATTGCCGAAGCAGGCGTTGACACCCTTGCGCACCGCCGTCTCGAAGTCAGCGTCGGGCAACACGATGTTGGCCGATTTGCCGCCCAGCTCCTGCGCCACGCGCTTGACGGTCTCGGCCGCCGTCTTGGCGACGATGATGCCGGCCCGGGTCGACCCGGTGAACGAGACCATGTCGACGTCGGGATGGCCAGCCATGACCTGGCCGACATCCGGACCGGTGCCATTCACCATATTGTAGACGCCCTTCGGCGTGCCGGCGGCGTCCATCACCTCGGAAAAGATGATGCCGCTGATCGGCGCGATTTCGGAAGGCTTTAAAACGACGGTGCAGCCGGCGGCGATGGCCGGCGCCACCTTGCAGACTATCTGGTTGAGCGGCCAGTTCCACGGTGTAATCAGCGCGCAGACGCCGATCGGCTCCTTGACCACCATGGTGGTGCCGCGCTTCTCGCTGAACTCGTAATCCTCCAGCGCCTTGATAGTGGCTTCCATGTGCGCCCTGCCCGCCCAGGCCTGCGCCTCGCGCGCCCACCTGATCGGCGCACCCATTTCCTGGCTGACCGCCTGGGCGATGTCCTCGTAGCGCTCATTGTAGACTTCGAGGATACGCTTCAGCAGCTTCAGGCGCTCGGCCTTGGTCGTTTGCGAAAAGGCCGGGAATGCCGCCTTGGCTGCAGCCACGGCCTTGTCGACATCGGCTTTCGAGCCGACCGAGATTTTGGTGTAGGCCTCTTCAGTGGACGGATCGATCACATCCAGCGTTGCCGGAACCACGGGGCCGACCCATTTGCCGCCGATGAAAAAATTGAGATGATTGCTCATGGGCCGTGCTCCGGTTTTCTGGAAATGAGTGAGACTAGCTAGGCAGCATAGGGCAGTTGGCACCACGGCGCAGGCTGATATGCGCCACGTCGCCGACGCTGAATTGAAAACCCTCTGTCCGGCGCGGCGCGTCGATCACCACCTGTGTCCCCTGCCCCAACTCTGCATGAAGGCGCAAGGTGCGGCCGTGAAAGACGATGCTGTTCACCCGCACCGGTGCAGTACCGGCCGCCGCCTCGGTCGTGGCCAAAAGGTCCTCCGGACGCACGCCAATGGTGCGCACCGTGCCCTCGCCAGGCAGCTCGCCTTTATCCGAAATCGCTTCCAGCGGCAGAGCGCCGGCGATGAACCGCAAGCGCTCGCCGTCACGGCCGACAAAGCGCGACTGCAGAAGGTTCATGGTGCCGATGAAGCTGGCGACGAATTTGGTGGCGGGTCGATCGTAAAGGGTCGCCGGCGGCGCAATCTGCTCTATGCGGCCCTTGTTCATGACGACAATGCGGTCTGAGATCGACAGCGCCTCGGTCTGGTCGTGCGTGACCATGACGAAAGTGGTGCCAAGCCGCGACTGCAGTCGCTTCAGTTCGACCTGCATCTGCTCGCGCAGATGCGCGTCGAGCGCCGACAGCGGCTCGTCGAGCAGCAGCACACGCGGCTCGCAGACGATCGCGCGGGCAAGCGCGACGCGCTGGCGCTGGCCACCCGACAATTCCGACACGCGGGCGCCGAGCTTTTCAGCAAGGCCGACCATGTCGAGCGCTGCGCCGACGCGCTTTGCCTGTTCGGCACCGGAGAGCTTGCGCAGCGACAGGCCGAAGCAGACATTTTCGGCAACGTTCATGTGTGGGAACAGCGCGTAGTCCTGGAACACGGTATTGACGGGACGGCCGAAGGGCCTGAGCGCCGTGATGTCGCGGCCTTCGAGCAGGACCCTGCCGTTCGACGGGCTCTCGAAGCCGGCGATGACACGCAGGCTGGTGGTCTTGCCGCAGCCGGACGGTCCGAGCAAGGTCAGGAACTCGCCGCGGGCAATGTCAAGATCGACGGCGTCGAGCCCGATGATGCCGCCGGGGAAAATCTTGGAGACCTTGTCCAGCCGGACGAGCGGATCAGGCGCCATCGCGAACCTCGGACGGTTTGGTCGTGTTGACCCACAGGATCTGGCAGCGCTCGCTGCCCGGATTGCGGAAGGCATGCAGCAACGTGCTCTTGAAGGCGAAGCTGTCGCCGGCCTTCAGCCCGTACCTGGTCGAATCGACCACCAGCTCGACCTCGCCGGACAGGACGAAGCCGAATTCATGGCCGGCATGAGCGTAGGCTTCGGCGGTGCCGCCACCGGCTTCCACGGTCACCAGCATGCCGGTCAGCGTGGCGGCCGGCGGCGACAGCAGCGCCTTGGCGATGCCTTCCGACTTGACCGGGATCTGACGCCGGCTGTTGGCGCGCACACAATAAAGATCGTTGCCGACATCATTGCCGTCGGCGATCAGCGCCGACGGCTCTACATCGAGGGCGGCGGCAAGCGGCCAGATCACGCGGACCCGCAATGACGACATGCCGCGCTCGATCTGGCTTAGCGCACCTATCGAGACACCGGCTTTGGCGGCAAGTTCGGCCAGCGAGAGATTGCGCTCCAGCCTGAGCGCCCGCACGCGCCGGCCGACCCTGACGTCGGCGTCGTCCTTCGGCTTCTCAGCCGCTTCGTCCAGCATGTCCATTCGTTCGTCCTTGTTACAGTATTTTTGGCCGGCGCCGCGCGGTCTTTCCTTCTCCCCCTTGTGGGAGAAGGTGGCCGAGCGAAGCTCGGTCGGATGAGGGGTGTTCCAGAAAACACCAACGCCTCATTCCTTCCAACACCCCTCAACCGTCTTGGCGCTGCGCGCCAATCCACCTTCTCCCACAAGGGGAGAAGGAAGAGCGAACTCAGCCGCCTGCCTTGACCTTCTCGAACATCTTGGCGAGTTCGTCATTCTGTTTCATCGGCCCGGTGAAGATCGTGGTCTTCAGCATCACCTCGGGATCGGACGGCAGCTGCAGTTTCTCCAACTCCTCCTTTGGCACGGCGGCGAAAGCCGAGCTGGTCGAGCTGCCATAGCCGTAGGCCTGGATCAGATACTTTCCGGAATCCGTCTCCAGCCGGCTGTTGATGAAGTCATAGGCTAGGTCGACGTTCTTGGCGTCCTTGAGCATGACGAAGCCGCAAGCCCAGGTCAGCATGCCTTCTTTCGGCTTCATGAACTCGACAGGCACGCCCTGCTTCTTCAGCGAGGTGGCCGAGGCGTTCCAGGTCATGGCCGCGACCAGCTGGCCGCTCGCCAGTGCCTGTTCGACCGCGGTCATGTCGGTGGTGTAGTTCGAGAGCAGCGGGCGCTGCTCGCGCAGTTTCTCCGCCACCTTGTCCATCTGTTCCGGTGTCATGTCGAATGGATTGACGCCGGCCAGAAGGGCCGCCACCACCGGTGTGTCGTGGACGGCATCGATGGTCGCCATGCGCCCGGCATATTGCTTGTCCCAGAGCAGATTCCAGCTGGCTTCCGGGTTCTTCACCAGATCGGTGCGGTAGAGGATCGAGGTATTGCCCCAGTCCCACGGCACCATCCAGACCTTGCCGTCGCCGGCCTGCAGGTCGGGCAGGTTCTTGAAGACCGGGAAGATCGAATCCCAGTTCTTGATGCGCTTGGTGTCGATCGGCTGCAGCAGGCCTTCCTTGTTCCAGCGCGCCACCTTGTCATAGCAAGGGTGCGCGACATCGGGGCGGAAGCCGGCCTTGACCTTGGTGAAGGCGTCATCGTCGTCGCCAAACATCGAGGCTTCGACGCCATCAGGGTGCGCGGCGAGGAAGCTCTTGTTGAAGTCGGGCAGCTCGTAACCCGACCAGGTGAAATATTGCAGCTTGTCGCCGGCAAAGGCGACAGTCGATGCAAGCGCCAGCGCGAAGGCGGCCAGTCCGGTTTTCGCTGTCTTTGTCGTTATCGATTTCAAGTCGAATGCCATTGCAGTTCTCCTCTTTCGGTTTCTTCTGGTTTTGACAGGCTGGCGGGCGCTGGCCGCTGAGCGGCGGCAAGCCCGCGATGGCGCAGGATTTCGGCGAGTGCGGCGATGACGAACGACACGGCCAGGATCGCCGTGCCGAGCGCCATGACGGTCGGCAGCGATTTCGGGAAGCGCAGCTGGCTCCAGATATAAAGCGGCAGCGTCGGCTCGGTGCCGGCAAGGAAGAAGGCGACGATGAACTCGTCGAACGAGGTCAGGAAGGCCAGCATGAACGCCGAAATAATGGCGGGCAGGCTGAGCGGCAGCATCACCCGTCTGAAGGTCGTCCAGTCCGAGGCGCCGAGGTCGAGCGCTGCCTCGCGGATGGTCTTCGGGATGGCGGCGAAGCGGCTGCGCATGACCACCACCGTCGTCGGCAGCGCCACCAATACATGGCCGAGCACAATGGCAATGCGTGACGGCCCGAAACCGGCGAGATTGACCAGGATCAACAGCGAGATGCCGACGATGACGCCGGGGATCAGGATGGGCAGCCGCGCAATGGCACTGATCGTGGCGGCCAGCGGCGAGCGGCCGTAGAGGTCCATATAGGACACGGTGATGCCGCAGAGTGTTGCGCCGGTGGCGGCAATGGCGCCGATGACGAGGCTGGTGGCAAGCGCACCGGACAGCGCCGAATTGCCGACCAGCGTGCCGTACCATTCCAGCGTGAAGCCTTGCAGCGGAAATGCCGCCTGGATCGAATTGTTGAATGAAAACAGCGGGATCAGCAATATCGGCAGATACAGAAACACCAGATAGGCAAGGACGTAGGCTCCGAGCCAGCCGCCGCCTTGCTTTGCGTCCAGGCGCGCCGTGTTCATGTGCGGCTGCCGTATCGCCGGTCGGCGAAGCGCACCACCAGCACCACGGCGAGAATGACCAGCATGACGGCGACGGCGAGTGCGGCGCCGAACGGCCAGTCATTGGCCTTGCCGAACTCGGCCTGGATCAGTGTGCCGATCATTGTACTGGCAGGGCCGCCGACCAGCGCCGGCGTCACATAATCGCCGACGGTCGGCACGAAGACGACGAGAGCGGCCGCCAGCACGCCCGGCATCGAATTGGGCAGCACGATGCGGCGGAAACTGGTGAATGGTTTTGCGCCGAGATCGGAAGCGGCCTCGAGCAGCGATTTCGGGATGGTGTCCAGCGCCACATAGATGGGCAGGATGGCGAACGGCGCATAGGCGTGGGCAAGCGTGACGACGACCGCTGCCGGCGTATTCAAGAACGCCAATGTCGGCTCCGACCAGATGCCGCTTTCGATCAGCGCCGAGTTCAGCACGCCATTATAGGCAAGCACGATCTTCCAGGCGAAGACGCGCAGCAGATAGCTGGTCCAGAACGGCAGGGTCAGCAGGAACAGCAGCAGCCCACGCCGCCGCCCGGCATGGAAAGCCAGATAGTAGGCAACGGGATAGGCGGTGACGACGGTTGCCAGCGTCACCAGCCCGGCGATGCCCAGCGAGCGCAGCGTCACCGTCCAGTACAGCGGATCGGTGGCCACAGTGACGAAATTCGCAAGGGTGAAACCAGCCCCCAGCAGCGAGCCGTCATTGCCGCGAAAGGCGAGAAAGAACACCAGGCCGAGGGCGAAAAGGATCAGCAAGAAGGTGACCAACCCGCCGGGCAGCAGCATGGCGAAGCGAAAACCCGGCGAAGACCGGGTTTCCGGCAGCGGCTGCGTTGCGGCGATGGTCGACATCGACTACCCATCATAATTTGAAATCGACTAAACTTTTTTCATATTCGTGAAGCTGTCAAGCTGTTTCACGCTTGGGCATGAACGTCAGCGTTCGAAGGCGTCCAGCATCCGGTACCAGGCGATCGTCGCGGCAACGCCGACCTGCCGAAACGCATGAAACGGGATCGGCCGGATCGGCGAGACCGGGAACGGCAATTGCCTGGTGTCGCCGCTCGACAAATAGGAGGCGATGCGCTCGCCAAGCGCGGTCATCAGGCCGATGCCGCGGCCCTGGCAACCGACGACCGCCAGCAGGCCCTTCTCTGGCTCGTGGATATGCGGGAGATGGTCCGGCGTCATTGCCACCCGGCCGAACCAGCGCTTTTCAATGGCAATGTCTGACAGCGCCGGATAAAGCCGCAGCAGCGCGCGTTCCAGATGCGCCCAGTCGGCCGGGCCGTTCGGCAAAGCCATGCGGCCGCGCCCGCCGAGCACCAGCCGGCCGTCGGCACTCTTGCGATAATAGACGAGGATGCGGCGCGAATCCGACACCGCCTGCCCTTCCGGCAGGATCGCCGCCGCGAGATTGGACGATAGCGGCGCTGTCGCGATCTGAAAGGAATGCAGCGGCACGATCGTCTCGGCGAGGCCGGGGAGCAGGTCGCCGGTATAGGCGTTGGTCGCCAGAACGACCGCCTTGGCCTGGAGTTCGGCGCCGCTTTCCGTAGAAACGTGCCAAAAGCCAGCATTCTTGCTGATCTGCATCACGTTCTGGCGCTCGGCGATCTTTACGCCCGCCGCTGCAGCGACGCGCGCCAGTTCCGACGTGTAGGCGAGCGGATCGATGACACCGGCGCGGCGATCGAGCCAGCCGCCGAGATAGCCTTGCGCGCCGGTCATCGTCGCGATCTCCGTCCCGCTCAGCAGCCGGACATCGGCGCCGCGGGCGCGCCACTGCCGATCCCGGTTCGCCGCCGCTTTCAGCGCGGTCTCGGTATGCGCGGCCTGGATCCAGCCATTGCGGACGAACGGCACCGCCAGTCTTTCGTCGCGGATCAATTCGAAGACGGTGTCAGCGGTCGAGGCGGCAAAGTTGACGAGCGCTTCGCCGCGTTCGAGACCAAAATGCTCCAGCAGCCAATCCGGATCGTATTTCAGGCCGGGAATGACCTGACCGCCGTTCAGGCCGGATGCGCCATTGCCAATTTCGCCGGCCTCCAGCACCTGGACAGCAAGGCCGAACCGGGCAGCGTGCAAGGCTGTCGACAGCCCCATGATACCGCCGCCGACGATAACGACATCGACGCATTGGCCGGCGGGAAAAAGCGACTGGAACGCGGTGGCTGTCCGCGGCTTCTGCCAGATTGGATCGGAAAACCGTACGGGCAAGCGTCACCTGGAGATTTCAGTAGGTGAAAACCCTAGCGACGGTTTCATTATTTTGAAAGAGCGTTTTCCGTCGCCGTTGGCGCACGTCAGGCTCGATCAAGGTCCAGCGATGCGAAGACCGCTTGAAAGAATTGACAAAGCTCGCCCTGCAAGCGGGATAGACCTTTGGCGGGAATTTGTTGAAAGTGCCGCGGCCGAAGGACAAGACAACAGGAAATGTAAGCCATGACGAACGCCACACATTTGCCCGCCGAAGGCCTCTTCGTGGGCCGCGCCCGGGCGAGCGATGCTTCCCATCCGCTGGTGGTCACGGTGCGTGACGGCACGGTCTTCGACATCACGTCAAATGTGGCGCCGACCGTGCGCGACGTTTGCGAATTGCCGGATCCGGCGGGGCACGTCCGCTCGGCCAAGGGGCGGCCGATCGGCCCGCTCGATGCCATTGCCGCTAACAGTTTCGAGACAGCGCGCGATCCGGGGAAACCGTATCTGCTGTCCCCCGTCGACCTGCAGGCGATCAAGGCATCTGGCGTCACCTTTGTCGTCAGCCTGCTCGAACGGGTGATCGAGGAGCAGGCGCGCGGTTCGGCGGAAAAGGCCGACGCCATTCGCGCCGACATCGCCGGGCTGATCGGCCACGATCTGTCGAAGCTCAAGCCCGGCTCGCCGGAAGCGATGGAGATCAAGGCCAAGCTGATTGCGCGCGGCGCCTGGTCGCAATATCTGGAAGTCGGCATCGGCCCCGATGCCGAGATCTTCACCAAGTGCCAGCCGATGGCCTCGGTCGGCTTCGGCGCCGATGTCGGCCTGCATCCGGTTTCGACATGGAACAATCCGGAGCCGGAGATCGCCATGATTGCCGCCGGCAGCGGCAGGATTGTCGGGGCGACGATCGGCAACGACGTCAATCTGCGCGACGTCGAGGGGCGCTCGGCGCTGCTGCTCGGCAAAGCCAAGGACAACAACGCTTCGGCAGCACTTGGCCCCTTTATCCGGCTGTTCGATGAGACATTTTCCATTGGCGACGTGAAGCAGGCGATCGTACGGTTGAAAGTCGAAGGCGAGGATGGGTTCTCGCTGGAGGGCGCCAGTTCGATGGCCGAGATCAGCCGCTCGCCGGAAGAGTTGGTCGCCGCCGCCATGGGGCCACATCATCAATACCCCGACGGGCTGGCGCTTTATCTCGGCACCATGTTCGTGCCGTCGAAGGATCGGGGCGAAACAGGCAAGGGCTTTACCCACAAGGTCGGCGACATCGTCACCATCTCGTCGGAGAAATTCGGCGCCTTGGTCAACCGCGTGCGGCTGTCGCCCGACTGCCCACACTGGACCTACGGCGCCAGCCACCTGATGCGTGACCTCGCAAGGGCCGACCTCATCTAGTCCCGCAGCCTAACATCCGATAGATTCTAGAATTCTCTGATTGGAATACCTGCTCGTCGGCATTCGGGAGAGTCCATTGATCGTCGCTCTTGAGGGCAAGACCCTTGTCGTTACCGGCGGAACGCAAGGGCTTGGCGAGACCATCGCCCGGCTGGCCTCAGCCGACGGCGGCGAAGGGATCGCCATTGTCGGCCGCAATGCCGAGCGTGGCAGACGCATCGCCGAAGAGCTTTCACGACCAAGCCGGCCCGTCGTCTTCATCCAGGCCGACCTTGGAGATCCGGCCGCGCCTGCAGCTGTCATGGCGGAAGCGATCAAAAGACTCGGCCGCATCGATTGTCTGGTGAACGCCGCGGCCCTCACCGACCGGGCCTCGCTGGAAACTGGCACAATCGACGACTGGGACAGGTTGTTTTCCGTCAATGCGCGCGCGCCGTTCTTCCTCATGCAGGCGGCCGTAGCCGACATGAAGACACGGCGGGCGGCGGGCGCCATCGTCAACATACTGTCGGTGAATGCGCATTGCGGTGCGCCGGACCTTGCCATCTATTCCGCAACCAAGGGCGCGCTTTCGACGCTGACCAGAAACATTGCCAACGCGCATCTTTCCGATCGCATCCGCGTCAACGGCATCAACATGGGCTGGGTAGCGACGCCGGCCGAACAAGAGATGCAGGCGCGCACGCTGGGCAAGGGCGAAAACTGGGCAAAGATTGCCGCCGCCGGCCTGCCGCTTGGTCGATTGCTGACCATGGACGAAGTCGCCCAGCTAACGCTGTTCCTGCTCAGCGACGCCTCCGGGCTGATGACCGGGACGCTTATCGACCTAGAGCAATACGTGCTCGGCGCGCCGCCGCGCAGCATTGCATGACGGTCGCAAGGCCGATCGTCGGCCGCCTGGAAAATATCAGCCAAACTGATGCAATCTGATGGGATTGCTGATGGCGTGGTGCCTTGCGCCAACGTCCATTGGCAATCGAGGCTTGCCATCGATCGAAAAAGGGAATGCTCTAATGCGCCCAGGTCGACGCTGGCAAATGCGATCACGGCTTTGGCCGCGCACGGTTTTTGGCCGCGATCGTCGTCGGAGGAGGAGTTCGGTTCAAATGGGAGGAAATCAAATGCTGACGAGGCTAAGACTGCTTGTACTTGGCTTGATGGTGGCGCTGGCCATTCCGGCCGCGGCACAGGCCAAGACGTTCTACTGGATTTCGCATGGCGGCCCGGCCGATCCGGTCTGGACATACTTCCTTGCCGGCGCCAAGCAATGGGCGGCGGACACCGGCAACACCGTCAACACGTCGTTCCACAATGGCGACGTGGCGTCGCAGCAGGAGGCTGTTCGCGCCGCGATTTCCGCCAAGGCCGACGGCATCACCACGACCAGCCCTGATCCGGGCAGCCTTGTCGAGATCGCCAAGGAAGCGCGGGCGGCGAACATCCCGATCATCAACTTCAACACGCCCGACCCGAAGGCGGACTTCAACGCCTATGTCGGCGGCGACAACGTCACCTTCGGCAAACATTGGGCGCAGTATCTGGTCGACAAGGGCCTTGTGAAGAAGGGCGACTTCGTCTGGATGCCGGTCGAAATTCCCGGTGCCACCTATGGCGTCCAGGAAGAGGAAGGCATCAAGAGCGTGTTCGAGCCGCTCGGCATCACCTACGAAATCACCGAAGCGACGCTCGACCAGGCCGAAGTGATCAACCGCATGGTCGATTACCTCACCGCCAACAGGGCCAAGGTCAAGGCGGTTATCGGTCTCGGCGATCTTGTCACCGGCTCGATCAAGCGGGTGTTCAACCAGGTCGGCGTCAAGCCGGGCGAAATCCCGGTCGTCGGCTGGGGCAACTCGCTCGACACCACCCAGGAAGTGCTGAACGGCTACGTCAATGCCGCGCAGTGGCAGGATCCGCAGGCGACCAGCTACGTCGCGCTCTCGCTCGCCAACATGGCGGCGAGCGGTATTCCGCCCGGCTTCGACGTGATCACCGGCGCGCTCTACGAGAAGGACACCGCGGCAGTCTACGACAAGATCCTGTCCGGCAAATAAATCCGCGATCGAGTTGGTCACGGCCGCTTCGGCGGCCGTGACTGTCTCATCATTCCGCCGAAGCCGGTTGCGGTCGCGGCCAAATCCAATCCTATCGCGGGTCCAAGGTGGAAAATCGTTCTCTTATCCAACGCTCGATCGCGCGGCCCGAGTTCGGGCCGTTTGTGCTGCTCGTCGTCGAGATCGCCGTGTTCTGGGGCATCAACCACGACTTCCTGTCGCCGCAAAACATCTCGAACACGCTGGCCTTCACGGTCGAGCTCGGGCTGATCGCGCTGGCGATGACGCTGTTGATGACATCAGGCGAATTCGATCTCTCGGTCGGCTCGGTGTTCGGCTTCTCGCCGGTCCTGATGTGGACGTTGTTCAACAGCGGCGTCGCCTCGCTGGAAGCCGCCTTCGTCATTGCGCTGGTGGTCGCTGCGTTCATTGGACTGGTCAACGGCTGGTTCGTGACGCAGCTCAAGATCCCGTCCTTCCTGGTGACGCTGGGCATGCTGCTGGTGGTGCGCGGCACCGCTTTGTTCGTCACCAACGGGTTTCCGCAGCGGACCTGGAGCGCCGAGGGCAGCTGGCTGGCAGAAGCGCTGGTCGGCGATTTCTTCATCGGGCCGTTCCGTATCTACATGTCGCTGTTCTGGTTCATCGCCGCCGCAATCGCGCTCGGTTACGTGCTGACGCAGAGCCGGACAGGCAACTGGATCCAGGCGGCCGGCGGCAACCCGAGTGCTGCAAGGGCGCGCGGCGTCAATGTCAGCGGCGTCAAGATCGGCCTGTTCATCCTGTCGTCGATCCTGGCCTCGCTGGCCGGCGTCATCTCCTCGCTGCGCACCTCGGCGGCCAACCCCAACAGCGGCACCGGCTACGAGCTCGAAGTCATCGCCATGGTGGTGATCGGCGGCACGGCGCTGACCGGCGGGCGCGGCACAATCATCGGCACGGTGCTCGGTATCCTGATCCTGCGCGTGATGCGCAACGGCATCGTGCTGATCGGTGTGCCGGGCCTTGCCTATAATATTTTCATCGGCGCCATCATCCTCGGCATGATGGCGCTCCATTCATGGCTGGAACGCCGGCATCAGGCAGGGACTTGAACCATGGCCGAACCGCTTGTCCGCATGGAAAATATCCGCAAGTCCTATGGGCGCGTGCAGGCGCTGGTTGATGCCAATTTCCATGTCAACGAAAGGGAGATCGTCGGCCTGCTCGGCGACAACGGCGCCGGCAAGTCGACGCTGATCAAAGTGCTGTCGGGCGCGGTCCCGCTGACCAGCGGCGACATCTTCATCCGCGGCAAGAAGGTGAATTTGCGCAGTACCAGCGACGCCATCGCCCATGGCATCGAGACGATCTACCAGGACTCGGCGCTGGTGACGCAGCTGTCGATCGCCCGCAACCTGTTCCTCGGACGCGAGCCGATCAAGCCGCCGCGTTTCCTCAACCGCATGGACCAGGAGGCGATGAACGTGGTTGCCCGTGACCTGCTCAAGCAGGTCGGCATCTCGAAGAACATCCCGCCGACGACGCCGATCGGCTCGCTCTCCGGCGGCGAGCGGCAGGCGGTGGCGATTGCGCGCGCCATGCATTTCGACAGCGATCTCATCATCCTCGACGAGCCGACCAACAATCTCGGCGTCGCCGAAACGCAAGGCGTGCTGAGCTTCGTGCGCAGTGCCCGCGATTCCGGCCATTCCTGCATCTTCATCGCCCACAACATCCATCATGTCTTCCAGGTGGTCGACCGCATCGTCGTCATGCGCCGCGGCAAGGTGGTCGCCGACGATATCGACCCGAAGAAGACCAGCGTCGCCGAAGTCGAACGCGTCATCACCGGCATGTCGGACAAGGAGATCCATGACGCGCTGGTCGAGGGCACGCAACGGCCCAGCTGAGCAGCCGGGGGTCGGCCTGATCGTCGAGGCACTGGATCGCATCGCCACATGGTTGCGCCATGAAAGCCACCGTTTCGGATATTGCCAGGAGCTGCGGCCTGTCGACCGCGACGGTCGATCGTGTGCTCAACAACCGGCCGGGAGCCAGTGCCGCCAACCGGCAGCGCGTAATGGAGGCGGCCAAGCAGCTCGGCTATCTGCCGGTCGTCGACCAGGTTGCGTTGCCCTCGCGGCCGGCGCATCTCGAATTCTTCCTGCCGATAGGCAGCAATGCCTTCATGGCCGATCTGGCCAGGCACATCGAGGATTATGCGGCGCGCCTGCCGCTGGTCGCCTCCTGCCGCATCCACAAGCTCGCCGGCATCTCGCCGAGTGCCTTGCAGGCGGCCGTCGAAAACCTCTCGCTCAAGGCCAACGGTGTCGGCGTCATCGCCATCGATCACCCGAGAACGCGCAACATCTTGCGCGAGATCGTCGAGGCCGGCATCCGCCTGGTCACACTGGTGTCCGATGTTCCGGGCGCGCCCCGCTCGGCCTATGTCGGCATCGACAACCGGGTGGCCGGCCGTACGGCGGCGCTGCTGATGGGACGGTTCCTCGGCGGCCGCCAGGGCCATCTGGCGATGGTCGTCGGTTCACGCTCCTACCGCGGCCATGAGGAACGCGAGATGGGCTTTCGCTCCGTGCTCGGCGAGGAGTTCCCCAACCTAACCGTCACCAGCGCCGTGGAGATCAACGACGAGCCGGAGGCCAGTTATACCGCGACCATGAAGGCGCTGCACAACGAGCCGGAGCTGCTCGGCATCTATTGTATCGGCGCCGGGCGCTCGGGCGTGGCAAAAGCATTGCTCGAAGTCAGGCCGCAGACGAAGCCGGTGTTCATCTGCCATGATCTGACGCGCGAGACGCGCGGCTATCTCGTCGACGATCTGCTCGACGTCGTCATCGACCAGAATGCGCGGCTGATCGCCGAACAGTCGGTCATTCGCCTGCTCGGCTCGATCGCCTCGTCGGCGCCCTATCTGACGCGGAAATTCATCGAGCCGCGCCTGATCTTCAAGGAAAATGTCCCGGTGCAGTGATGTCGCGCGAGGCGATGGTCGCTCGGGCCTCGATCGTTAAAATTCGGTTGATACCGCAAATCTGCACATCACCTATGCAACTTTTGTGGTTGCCGAATCATTGGGCAATCGATAGTTTCGCAGGTGTCGGCCATCTACTCCTCCCAGATGCGATGCCGACGCTGAGTGCGGTACACCTCCTCCCGTGCCGTATTCGAAATCGAGCCCGCTGCCACCTCCTCCCGGCAGCGGGCTTTTTTTGTTTCGGCTCCGGGATAGCGGCCAATGCTTGCGGTCGGGACAGCACCGGACACGTTTGCTGATCCGCGGATCGATGAGCTTCGCTGCGACCGCCGCGGCTTTGTCGGGCAGAATCCTGTCACACTTGTCACTCTCACCGGTTCGCCGGCGGCCCTATCCTGCCTCACGACCAGCAATCAACGCCGCGCCGGCCATGGTGCGGAGGATCGGCACAGGAGACGCGAGATGGCACATCGCGATGGGACGAGACATCACCCGGCGGCGCGGCCCGCAATCGAAACGCCACGTATCGTTTCGCCGCTTGCGAGACTATCTGGCCCTGAAAGACGTGATCAGGCCTTCCGCCATGCGGACGAACTGCGCGCTCGGGCCCTCGGCGCCGACGCTTTGCAGGCTGACGCGGGCGCCCTCGAGCAACAGCGACAGCGTGTCCGCAAGAAGCTCGGCCTGTCCGATGCCGGCATCGCGACACAGCGAAACCAGCCGCTCGCGCTGCGCTTCCTTGAGTTCCTTGATCACTTGCCTTGCCGGATGATCCGCCTCGCTCAGCTCGATGGCGGCGTTGGCCATGTCGCAACCGCGGCGGTCCGACATCAGGCAATCGGCCGCCATCCGGACCCAGGCATGCAGCTGCGCCAGCTTGTCGCCCGGATTCTCAGCCTCGAACTTTTCCCACATCGCGTTGGCGCTGCAGGCGGTTGCCCGCAGACATTCGATGATCAGGTCGTCCTTGGACTCGAAATGCCGGTAGAGCGTCATCTTGTTGGTGCCGGCGGCCTCGGTGATGGCGTCGATGCCGACGCCGCGAATGCCATGCTTGTGAAACATGTCCCGTGCCGTCTCCAGGATCCTGTCCCGGGGGCGAACACGCTCCACAACAACGTCTGTCATCAAAACCTCCGTGATTGCGTTTCCCGAAATTCCCTCGGTGCACCTCTTGACTAGGGTGTTACCGGTCTGTAACGTTAGAGATGTTACTTACCTGTAACACCCGCATTGCATCATGTCAAACTCGCAAGTGCCGGCCATCAGCCCTGCCCCGATCGGCAAGGGGACGAACCGCACCTCACGGCCTCGGCCGGCGAGCAAGAAAACACCAGATCCGCGGCTTGCCGCGGATACCAAAAACCAGGAGCCGCTTCGATGTCGCAGCGCAATGATCTGACGATCGATGAAGTCGTAAGGGATCCGATGATCCGCATGCTGATGAGGGCCGACCGCGTCGACCCGCGGTCCTTCGAGGCGATGCTGCGTGCGCTGGCGGACGAACAGGCCGAGCGCCGCAATGCGCCGCGCCGCCTTGAAGATTTCGGCTTTCTCGAAGATTCCGGCTCAACACGCAGCCGGCGGCTTTCCAGGGTAGCCAGGGCGTTTGGCCGGGCCAGAGCATCGGGCGAGGCGTGCATATCATGGTAAACTTCTTCATTCATCGTCCGATCTTTGCGTCGGCTATCGCCATCATCATGGTGCTCGCCGGAGCGATCTGTTATTTCCTCCTGCCCGTCTCGCAGTTTCCCGACATCACGCCGCCCCAGGTCGTGGTCAGCGCCCATTACCCGGGCGCCAGCGCGCAGGTCGTCGCCGACACGGTGACGACGCCGCTCGAACAGCAGATCAACGGCGTCCAGGGGATGACCTATATGTCGTCGTCGAGCTCCAATGACGGCTCCTCGACGATCACCATCACCTTCGACGTCGGCTACGATCTGAGCACGGCGGCCGTCGACGTCCAGAACCGCGTTTCGCAGGCGGCTTCCTCGTTGCCGGCCATCGTCAATCAGGGCGGCGTGACGATCAAGAAGCAGAACCCGAACTTCGTCCTGATCGTCGACCTCACCTCGCCGGACGGTTCCGTCAACCCGGTCGCGCTGAGCAATCTCGCCTATCTGCAGGTGGTCGATCCGCTGAAGCGCCTGCCCGGCGTCGGCGACGTGCAGATCTTCGGCGAGCGGCGCTATTCGATGCGCATCTGGCTCGACCCCGACAAGCTCGCCAATCTCGGCATTACTGCCGTCGACGTGCAGAACGCCGTCGCCGAGCAGAACGTCCAGGTGGCGGCCGGCAAGATCGGGCAGTCGCCGGCTCCGGCCGGCACCGCCTTCGAGATGCAGGTCAACGCCGTCGGCAGGCTGAGCGATCCCAAGGAGTTCGGCGACATCGTCGTGCGGGCCAATACCGCCAACGGCTCACTGGTCAGGCTGCGCGACGTTGCGCGCATCGAGCTCGGTGCGCTGCAATATTCGTCGTCGGCCTTCTTCGGCAAGGACCCGACGGTGGTGCTCGCGGTCTACCAGATGCCGGGGTCCAACGCGCTCGATCTGCAGCAGCGCGTCAAGGACAAGATGCAGGAGCTGTCGGCCCGTTTCCCGAAGGGCGTCAGCTACGCCATGCATTACGATACGACACGTTTCGTTTCGGCCTCAATGCACGACGTGCTGATCACGCTCGGCGAAGCGCTGGTCCTGGTCGTCGCCGTGGTGTTCATCTTCCTGCAAAGCTGGCGCACCACGATCATCCCGACGATCGCAATTCCGGTGTCGCTGGTGGCGACGCTGGCCGTCATGCACATGCTTGGCTTCTCACTGAACATGCTCAGCCTGCTCGGCATGGTGCTGGCGATCGGCCTCGTCGTCGACGACGCCATCGTCGTCGTCGAGAATGTCGAACGCCAACTTGAGGCCGGCCTCAAACCGCTGGCTGCCACGCGAACGGCGATGGCCGAGGTCACTGGCCCGATCATCGCCACGACCGCCGTGCTGATGGCTGTGTTCGTGCCGGTTGCCTTCATTCCCGGCGTGTCCGGCCGGCTCTACAACCAGTTCGCCCTGACGGTGGCGATCTCCTTCGGCATCTCGGCCTTCGTCTCGCTGACGCTTACCCCGTCGCTCAGCGCGGCCTTCCTGCGCCACCGGCCGGAAACACAGTTCGTGCTGTTCCGCTGGTTCAACATGGGCTTCGAACGGCTGGCGCATGCCTATGCGAATGGGGTCCGTATTCTCATCCGCCTGCGCTGGATCATGCTCGGCGTGTTCGCGGCCGGACTTGTCGCGACCTATTTCGTCTGGCAGCGCCTGCCCTCGACCTTCCTTCCGGTCGAGGACCAGGGCTATTTCTTCGTCGTCATCCAGCTCCCCGACGGGGCCTCGCTGGAACGCACCGACGCGGTGGCGCAAAAGGCACGCGACATCCTGCAGAACACGCCCGGCGTCGACATCGTCGGCTCGATCAGCGGCTTGAACTTCCTGACCAGTGCCGCGCAGTCGAATTCGGCGGTCGAATTCGCTATCCTGAAGCCATGGGACGAACGCGGCCCCGATCAGAGCGCGTCTAAGCTCGTCGCCGACGTGCGCAACAAGCTGCTGCAAATTCCGGAGGCTTTTGCGCTGAGCTTCGACCCGCCGTCGATCCCGGGCATCGGCACCACCGGTGGCTTCGAGTTCCAGGTCGAGGACCTGACCGGGCGCGGCAGCGTGGCGCTCAACGATGCGACGCAAGCCGTGATTGCCGAGGCGCGCAAGCAGCCGGAGCTCAACCCGCAGCAATTGTTCTCGTCCTTCTCGACCTCGACGCCGCAGTTCAACTACGATCTCGATCGCGCCAAGGCGAAGCTGCTCGGGCTCAACCTGCCGGACGTGTTCAATACGCTGCAGATCTATCTCGGCTCGCTCTACGTGAACGATTTCAACCTGTTCGGCCGCACCTTCCGGGTGACGATCCAGGCCGACAAGGACTCTCGCGCCGGTCCGGCCGACATATCGCGGCTCTATGTCCGCAATGCGTCGGGTGGCATGGTGCCGCTGAGCACGCTGGGCAAGCTTGTGCCCGTCGTCGGCCCCGAGACCGTGCCGCACTACAACAACAATGCGTCGGCCCTGATCAATGGCGGCGCCGCGCCCGGCTTTTCGTCCGGCCAGGCGGTGGCGGCAATGGAACGTGCCGCTGCCACGGCATTGCCGAGAGATTTCGGCTACGAATGGACCGGTATCACCTATCAGGAGCTCAAGGCAGGATCGATCGCATCCGTCGTCTTTGGTCTCGCGATCGTCTTCGTCTTCCTGATCCTCGCCGCGCAATATGAGAGCTGGGCGATGCCGTTCATGGTGCTGCTGGCGGTGCCGCTCGCACTGTTCGGTGCATTCGTCGTGCTGTGGCTGCGCGGCATGCAGATCGACGTCTATTCGCAGATAGGCTTCGTCATGCTGATCGGACTGGCGGCCAAGAACGCGATTCTGATCGTCGAGTTTGCCCGGCGCCGGCGCGAAGAAGGCCTCAGCATCGTCGACGCCGCGATGGAAGCGGCGCGGCTTCGGCTGCGACCGATCCTGATGACCGCCTTCGCCTTCATCCTCGGCGTGCTGCCGCTGATGTTCGCTACAGGTGCAGGTGCGGCGAGCCGGCAGTCGATCGGCACCACCGTCTTTGGCGGCATGGTCGCGGCGACGATCCTGTCGCTGGTGTTCGTGCCGGTCTTCTATGCGGTGATCGAGCAGCTGCGCGAGCGCCGCAGCGAGAGCGAACCGGTTTCCGAAGCGACCGAACAACCAACTGCCGAACCCGCCTTCGAGCCATTGGCCGAAGCGGCTGAATAGGACTGGAGAATTGATCATGCGTAAATGGAAAATCGCGCTGGGAACGGCCGTCGCCCTTGGGGCAATTTCGGTGGCGAGCGTTCACCTGCTCGACATGGGCAGCCTCAGCCTCAACGCCGGCACAGCCGGGGCGGCAACCCCCAAGCCGGAAGCCTTTGTCATGCCGGTGCCGGTGGTGAGCGTCGTCAAGAAGACGATCCCGATCTATCTCGACTACGCCGCCCGGGTGGAGTCGATCCGCAGCATCACGCTGCAGGCGCGCGTGCCGGGTTATCTGCAGGAGCAGGTCGCCACCGACGGCAGCGACGTTGCGAAGGGCGACCTTCTCTACAAGATCGCGCCGGAGGATTTCCAGGCTGCCCTCGAGCAGGCGAAGGCGCTTATCCAGCGCGACACGGCGACGCTCGATTATGCGCGCTCCAATCTCGGGCGCGGCAGCGAACTCGTCAAGAGCGGCTATCTCGCCAAGGACGTGTTCGACCAGCGCACCAGCACCTTGCGTGAGGCTCAGGCCTCGCTTGCCGTGAACCAGGCCGCCTTGCGGACCGCCGAGCTCAATTTGAGCTATACCGAAATCCGTGCCCCGTTCGCGGGACGCATCGGACGCAGCCAAGCATCCGTTGGAACGCTGGTCAGCGTCGCCGGCACGGTGCTCAATTCGCTGGTGCAGCTCGATCCGATCTACGTCACCTTCAATCCGAGCGAAACGGACCTGACACAGATCGAGGAAGCCCGGGCCGCGGGACCGATCAGTGTCGACGTCCTGCTTCCCGGTGAAACGGAACCGCGCCAGAAGGGCGATCTTACCTTCATAGACAACACGATCGATCGCTCGACCGGCACGATCACGGCACGGGCGACGGTCGGCAACGGCAAGTTCACGCTGCTGCCCGGCCAATATGTCCGCGTCCGGCTGCACGTCAAAGAGCAGCCCGATGCGCTGATGGTACCGCAGACGGCACTCGGCTCAGGCCAGCTCGGCAAATATCTCTATGTCGTCGGCAAGGACAACACGGTCGACCAGCGTATCGTTTCGCTCGGACCGACCAATGGCGATCAGGTCGCCATCTTGAGCGGTGTGGCCGAAGGCGACCGGGTGATTACCGGCAATCTGCAGAAGATCGGCCCGGGAATGCCGATCTCGCCGCTGCCCGAGAAACCGGCCACCTGATAACCCCCATCAGGTTCCGGTCCCGCGGCGCCCTCGGCTCCCACGCCAAGGGCGCCGTTTTTGCTGATGTTTTCGACACGGTCGATTCAAGCCGTTGTGCGAACGGCGGCTCTGGCGACGATGGCAGCATAGAGGCGCTCTCCAACTGTGAAGGCAGTTTGTGGATCAGCAAACGAGACATCCATCCAGCCGACGGCTTGTCGCGGCTACACGTATCACTCGCGCGAACGCCCGCTTCGACCTGGAGGGATGGACTGCTGGATTTAGGCGGCATAAGGCACCGTCTTCCAGGTCAAATCCTGGCGCAACGGTTTCGCCGGTCAGGCCGCCTGCAGGATCCGGATCCCGTGGCGTCCGGTAAGCTCGATCACGCGGTTAATCATGCCAGCGGTCGGCGGGCCGGAGGGCGCGTCCTTGGATGCAGCCTCTTCGAAGAATGCGATCATCTCGTCGTCGACGATCGCCATGAAAATAACCGGCACGGGACCAGCATTGCGATAGCCATGGGGCGCGTTGCCCGGAATGGTGACGACATCACCGGGTTCCACCTCATATTCTTGCGCGACCCCATCGATCATTGTCCATATCGTGAGGGTGCCCTCGAGAATGCGGAAAATTTCCGCGGAAGGATGCGTGTGGGGCGGCGTGCCGCTTCCAGGAGGTACCGTGACGTCGATCACGTTGAGTGCCGTCCCAGCGAGCTTTGCCCGGACAGCGACCTGATCGCCCATTACCCAGAAGCCTTGAACCGAATCGGCCGGATGGACCGTCGCTTTGGTCTTATGCCAAGTCACTTGCTTTTTCCTTTCGAACAGCGCCTTGCTGCGATTTTGCCGCATTGAGCAAGGCGCGAATTGCCCAGGCGGCTGCCTCTCCGGCCTCACGGCCGGTAAGACCCCAGTAGTCTTTCATCGTCTGCCAGGCAGTGGCGCTGAACAGGAGCTGGATCACGGCCTCAAGCTGGCGCGCCGCCTTCGGGTCCATTCCGTTTGCGACTTGCGAAAGGCTGCTCTGAAAGGCACGTTGCCGCTCACCATTGGCTTGCAGGCGCATCTCGCGCCCGGTAGCGCTCGCATGCGAGGCTCTGACTACGCCTTCGATTGCGTCCAACGAGGCGAAAAGGTCGGGAGGAAGATCGATCAGATCCTGCTCCCGCTCAGGCCAGAACCGCACTCCCAGAGAGGCATTGGTGCTGGCCCAAAAGGCTTCCAAAAGCGCTTCCTTCGTCGGGAAATGGCGGAAGATGGTCCGTCGGTTTACGCCCGAAATCTCGGCAACCTCATCGAAGCCAAGGAGGCTGTACGGATTTTGCTCCAGAATCGTTCGAATGGACGCGAGGATGCGCTCGCGCGTGGCCTGCGCCTGCTCTGCCCGCAGCGGGCTCTCGTATTTCTGAGTCATCGTTTGTGAATTCATGTCACTGCTAGTGACACAAACCTTCCCAGTCGTCAATGGACATTGCGAAGGCTACGCACCAGGTTGTTTCCCGCTGCGAGAAGCCAGCTGACGCTCAGCGGCCGGGACCTGGTCGGCTTGCATGGTCAGGCTGGCCGAGGCCGGAAGGGCGCCAATGTCTCCAGGATCGAGAATCCAGCTCTTGTAAGATTGTCGACAATCTGCTTGTCTTGCTTTCGGTTCCCTGGAGCAGCCGAATGGCAAAGCTGGATTTCAGTCCGATCGCGGATACGACACGCAGGGCCGAGATCGTGGGGCTGCTCCGGCGGGCGATCCTGACCGGCCGGCTGGAACCGGGACAGAAGCTCAACGAACTCAGGATTTCCGAGCAGATGCGGGTGAGCCGCGCGCCGCTGCGCGAGGCAATGCGCGAGCTGGTGCAGGAAGGCATCCTGACCAGCATCCCCTACGCCGGAACCTTCGTCATCAACGTCACCGCCAAGGACATCGACGACGCCTATTCGCTCAACAAGGTGCTCGACGAGTTCGCCATCGAGCGGACCTGGCCGCTTCGCGACCAGCGCTTCTTCGACGAGCTTGACCGGCGCCATGCGGCGGTGAAGCAGGCGACGCGCGACCTGGACACGACGCGGCAGATCGAAACAGCGCTGCAACTGCATGGCCTGATCCACGAATGGGCCGACAATTCGGTGCTGCTGGAAACCTGGCAGCGGCTGACCAGCCGGCTGCAGATGTATTTCGCGCTGCACCAGCGGGCGCGCAACGAGCCGGTGCCTGCCGTAGATGCTCACGAGACCTATGTACGGCTGCTCAAGGGCAGCGACATGCGCGCCGCACAGCGCCACGCCAAGGACCATATCGACCTGGATTTCGAAGAACTGCTCGCCTATGCGCGCGGGCTGGAACAGCGCGGCTCAAAGGGCGCCGGCGCCGATCGTGCCGGCCGACCTAAAGGCGGCTGAGCCCGACAAATTTGACGGACATCCCGGAACACAGACAACGGACAGAAAACGTGCAGATCAAAACCATCAAGGCCTACCATGTCGTGCAGCCCTTCGTGGACGGGCCCTACCGCATGTCCAAGGGGCGTGTCGCCGATGCGTTCGGCGCGGTGATCGTCGCCGTCACCGCCGATAGCGGGCTCACCGGCTGGGGCGAGATGGCGCCGCTTGGCAATTTCTATTCGCCTGCCTTCGCTGCGGGTACTCGCGCCGGCGTCGTCGAGATCGCGCCGCATCTCATTGGCCATGACCCACGCGGGCTTGCCAGTATCAACAGGTTGATGGACACGGTGTTCAAGGGCCATCCCTACATCAAGTCGGCGCTCGACATGGCATGCTCGGATCTCGCGGCGCGCGCCGCCGACGTGCCGCTGGTCACGTTGCTTGGCGGCCGCGAGAGCGAGACGGCGGAACTCTACAAGGTCGTCACCCACGGCACGGTCGACGCGATGGCCGCACTTGCCAAGCACATCGTCGGGAAAGGATTTCAACGGCTGCAGGTCAAGGTCGGCGGCAACGTCCATGACGACATCGAACGCGTCACAGCCGTTGCCGCCGCGGTGCCGAAGGGCACCGTCATCTTCTGCGACGCCAATGCCGGCTGGACCCCTTACGAGGCGCGCCAGTTCGTGGATGCGACGCGCACCATCGACTACACGTTCGAGCAGCCCTGCACGACGATCGACGAATGCCTGTCGGTGCGCCGCTCGCTCGACAAGCCGATGGTGCTCGACGAATCCGTCGCCTCGTTGGACGATATGCTCGACATCCACCGCAAGGGCGCGGCCGACGGGCTGACGCTGAAGATCTCGCGCCTCGGCGGCGTCACCAAAACGCGCCAGATCCGCGACCTTGCCGTCGACCTCGGCTTCATGATCACGGTCGAAGACACTGGCGGCGCCGAGATCGACACATCGGCCATGGCGCATCTGTCGCTGTCGACGCCGGAGGAGCGCCGGCTGCACGCCATCGCCTTCCACGAATGGGTGACGGTGCGCACCGCATCCAACATGCCGCCGGTTTCGGGAAGCCGTATGGGCATTCCGGATGGGCCGGGCCTCGGCATCGATGTCGTTCCCGGCCTGCTTGGTGCGCCCTTCTTCGAAATCGGCAGCTGAGCTACAACAAGGCTGCACCCAATCAACCTGAATATGCCGCGTCCTTCTGACTGCGGAGGCACGGCCGTGTGGATGACCGCTCCTCCAATCGTCTTCGGCCGATTGCAGAGCGACAATGCCCAATTGCCGGTTGAAATATTTTTCATTTGCAAATAGAAATGTTCAAACCGTTGATTTGGACGCTGCGGCGCGTCAGGAACTGGAGGAAGCGACATGTCCCATCCGCAATTTGCAGCGGAACTTCTGCAGCGCGCTGAACAGCAGGGGCCGATCACCATCGGGCTTGCCGGCGCCGGACAGATGGGCACCGACATCGTCGTCCAGGTCGCGCTGATGCCGGGCATGCGGATCGGCGCCATTTCCGAAGTCAGGCCGCAGGCAGCGATCGACGCGGCGCTGCTCGCTGGCCATGACCGTTCCGACATCGTCCATGCCGGCAATGCGGCCGCGATCGACCGCGCCATCGAGGCCGGCAAGATCGCGGTGACCGAAGATTTGCATGCGCTGGCGGCGGCCGGCCGGATCGACGTCATCATCGACGCAACGGGTAATCCCAATATCGGCACGCTGTTTGCGCTCGAAGTGATGAAGAACGGCAAGCATATCGTCATGCTCAATGTCGAGGCCGACATCACCATCGGCCGCTTCCTCAAGGAGGAGGCACGCAAGGCCGGCGTCGTCTATACCGGTGCCGCCGGCGACGAGCCCGCCTGCACGCTGGAGATCATCGGCTTTGCCAAAAGCCTCGGCTTCAACATCATCGCCGCCGGCAAGGGCAAGAACAATCCGCTGAAGATCGACGCCATGCCGGCCGACTACGAGAAGGAGGCGGCCGAGCGCAACATGAATGCGCGCATGCTGGTCGAATTCGTCGACGGCTCGAAGACGGCGATCGAGATGGTGGCGATCGCCAATGCGACCGGCCTGGTGCCCGACGTGCCGGGCATGCACGGCCCGACCGCGACGCTGGAGGAGTTGGCCAGCGTGCTTTGCCCGCGCGAGGATGGCGGCGTGCTGCATCGCAAGGGCGTGGTCGATTACTCGATCGGCAAGGGAGTGGCGCCCGGCGTGTTCTGCATCATCGAGACCCGGCATCCGCGTGTGCTGGAGCGCATGATCGACCTCAAGGTCGGCAAGGGCCCCTATTTCACGATCTTCCGGCCCTATCATCTGACCAGCCTGGAAGTGCCGCTGTCGGCGGCGCGCGCCGTGGTCTACAAGCGGGCCGACATGGAGCCGCTCGACCATCCTGTGGCCGAGGCGGTGGCGGTCGCCAAGAGCGATCTTGGCGTTGGCCAGTCGCTCGGCATGATCGGCGAGAACGACTATCGCGGCTTCGCCATGACCTGGGGGGATGCGCGCGCCCGCGGCGCCCTGCCGCTCGGCCTTGCCGAACGCGCCAAGGTGGTCAAGCCGCTCAAGACCGGCGACTTCCTGACCTACGAAAATTGTGTACCCGACGATTCGATGGTGATAACCCAGATCCGCCGCCGTCTCGACCAGTCGGACGGACGGTTCGTTACAAACGCAGCCTGACCCCGCCGGATCTCCGCCTGATGGACGATGTCGTAATCGGGATCGACGCCTCGACCACGGCCGTGAAGGCGATTGCCTTCGCGCGCGACGGCGAGGAGCTGTTCCAGGCGCGCGAGCCGTACCCGCTTTCAAATCCGAAGCCCGGCCATTTCGAGCAGGACGCCGAACATTGGTGGACGGCGCTGCTTGGCGCATTGAAGCAGGTCACCGAGGCGGTCGGCGCTACGCGGGTGGCGGCGATCTGCATCGCTCACCAGCGAGAGACCTTCACGCTGGTGGACAGCGCCGGCAAAGCACTCATGCCGGCGATCCTGTGGCTCGACGAACGCGCCCGGCCGCAGGTTATCAGGCTTTCGGCCGAACTCGGCCGCGAGGCGATCCGCGACTGGAGCGGCAAGCCCCCGGACCCGACGCCGGCGCTCTACGCCATTGCCTGGCTTGCCGAGCACCAGCCGCAAGTGCTTCGCCAGGCAGCGGCACTGGTCGACGTGCACGGTTTCTTCGTCCAGCGGCTGACCGGGCGATTGGTCACCAGCACCGCAAGTGCGGATCCGCTCGGGCTGCTCGACGTCGAGAAAGGTACCTGGCATCCCCGCCTCGTTGCGGCCGCCGGACTGCAGATGGAGCAATTGCCCGAGCTGGTCGCGCCGGGCGTGGTCTGCGGCAGTCTTTCCGCAAGCATAGCGCAGCTGACCGGCCTGAGGGCCGGCACGCCGGTCGTTGCCGGCGCTGGGGACGGCCAGGCGATGGGCCTCGGCATGGGCGTCTACGGCGAGGGCAAGAGCTATCTCTCGCTCGGCTCCGGCGTGGTCAGCGGCTGCTATTCCGGCAAGGTGAAAACCTCGGACGCCTTTCGCACGCTGGTCTCGCCGACCGGCTCCGGATTCATGCTGGAGACCGTGCTGCGATCGGGCATGCAGCTGGTCGACTGGATCGTGCGAACCACCGGTTCGCCCTCGGCGGCAGCGCTGGAGAAAGTGGCGCTGGATGTTGCCGCGGGCAGCGAGGGCCTGCTCATCATGCCCTATTGGGCCGGCGTCATGAGCCCGTATTGGGACGGTGCGGCGCGCGGCGCCATTGTCGGCCTGTCGCTCGATCACCGGCCGGAGCATCTCTTCCGCGCTGTCCTGGAAGGCATCGCCTTCGAGCAGGCCGTCGCCACCGAGGCCATGGAAGCCCAGGCCGGCGGACCGGCGGCGATGATTGCCGCCGGCGGCGGCACCAATTGCGCGCTGCTAATGCAGATCATGGCAAGCGTGCTCGAGCGGCCGCTCTCGGTTTCGCCGGTCAACGAAGCCGCCGCACTCGGCGCTGCCATGCTGGCGGCAGCGGCTGTCGGCTGGTTTGCCTCGCCGGAAGCCGCAGCAGAGGTAATGGCTGCCGCTCCCACCAGGCATGTCGATCCGGTCGACGGGCTTGTCGCCGCCTATCGCAGCCGCAAGGAAATCTACCGCGACCTTTATCAGGCGACGCGCGACATCCACACCCGCCTCGGCGCTCTCGACGAAATCTAGCGGTTGAGCAGCCCCTTGGCCGCATCCTCGTCGGTGATCAGAACCGATACCTTGGTGTTGGCCAGCGCCGCCCGCATGATGGCAATCTTTTCCTGCCCTCCCGAAACCAGGATTATGCTAGGAATATCCGACAGATCCTGCAGCGGATAGGCACAGACGCGGCGGTTGACCTCGTGGTCGACCGGGCGGCCCTCGGCGTCGATGAAATGACACAGAATATCGCCGACGGCACCGGCCGCCTGCAGTTCCTCGAGTTCACTTGGCTTGATGAAGCCGTAATTGGCGATCGGGCTGTCGCTGGAAAACGAGCCGACGCTGAGCACGGCGATGTTTGCCCGGCGCGCGCGGAAAACAACATCCTGAACGCTGCGCTGGCTCATGAAAGCATCGCGCTGCTCCGGCCTGTCGGCATAGACCGGCACCGGCAGCAGGAAACACTCCGCACCGATCTTCTCGGCGAAATCCCAGGCGCTTTCGGTCGGGTTGAGCGGCTGTGCATGGGTGAGGCCGCCAAGCATCGAAACCACCGTTGTCCTGGCGATCGGCCGCCGTGGCAATTCATTGATGGCGAATTTCAGCGTCCGCCCCCAGCCCAGCGCGATGACATCGCCGGCGTTCACATGGTCGGCCAGGTAGGCGGCGGCGGCGTGGCCGATCATCAGCGGCGCGTTGCTTCGGTCGGCCGCCGACGGTACCACAACAGCCTGGCTGAGCCCGAAGCGCTGCTTGAGGCTTTCCTCCAGGATCACGCATTCGACAACGCTGTCGCGGATGCGGAACTGGACGACACCCTCTTCGCGGGCGGCCGAGAGAATGCGATGCACCTTGATGCGGCCGACGCCGAGAATTTCGGAAATCCGCTCCTGCGTAAGACCCTCGACATAATAGTGCCAGGCGGCGCGGGCCTTGAGTTCGGCGTCGGGGAAGCGCGAGGCTCTTTCGTTCTCTATGATCGTCATCTGTTTGCCTTGCCGCAGTCGCCGGCTCTGCTCATGATATTCCAATCCGGCGACTTCGAAATGCCCAAGATTTCCGAGACATTGCGTAAGGCAAACCGGCGAACAGCGCAAACCGTGCTCGAATGAAGCGGGCAGGTCTTGACAATTTTCCGACGAACAGTTTAGCTGAACAAAATTGCATGTTAAAGATAAATTGTTCATAGGGAGGGGCCTGGTGAACAAAGTGGCCCGGTGATGCAGCGCCGGATTGCTGTGGAGGAGACAAAGTGGCTGTGAGCAACGACGCAAGCAATTTGAAGGCAGGCGAGTTGAAGGCAGGCTCTGGCGCGCAGGCTACGGCGGGCGCAAGGTTTTCGGCTGTCTTTGCCGGAACCATGGGCCCGCTGATCGGGCTGGTTCTGCTGTGCGTGGCGCTCTCGCTAACCACCGACACCTTCCTGACTTTCCGCAACATCCTCAACGTTCTCGACCAGGTCACCGTGCTCGGCATCATGGCGATCGGCATGACGCTGGTCATCCTGATCGGCGGCATCGACCTGTCCGTCGGCTCGGTACTGGCGCTGGCTTCCATGGTGATGGGCTTCGTCGCCCATCCGGACTATCTCAATCTCGGCCTGCCGGCCGGCATCGCCGCAGCCCTCGTCGTCGCCGGCCTTTGCGGGCTGGTTTCGGGCCTGCTGGTGACGGTCACCAAGCTGCCGCCCTTCATCGCCACGTTGGCGATGATGTCGGTGGCGCGCGGCCTCGCCAACATGATCACCGACGGCTCGCAGATCGTCGGCTTTCCCGACTGGTTCACCAGCCTGTCGATAATCCGCCATTTCGGATTCCTCTCGGTCACCGTCGGGCTGATGATCGTGCTTGCCGTCATTTTCGCGATCTTCCTGAATTATCGCGCTACCGGCCGTAGCCTGTACGCGATCGGCGGCAGCGCCGAAGTCGCCCGGCTGTCCGGCATACCAGTCAAGTCGCTGACCAACTGGGTCTATGCGATCTGCGCCGTGCTGGCCGGTCTCGCCGGCATCGTGCTTGCCGCCCGGCTCGATTCCGTCCAGCCGAGCTCCGGCCTTGGCTACGAACTCGACACCATCGCGGCGGTGGTGATCGGCGGCGCCAGCCTGTCGGGCGGCGTCGGTTCGATCGGCGGCACAGCCATCGGCGTCCTCATCATCGGCGTGCTGCGCAACGGGCTGAACCTGCTCGGTGTCTCGCCCTTCATCCAGCAAGTGGTTATCGGCGTGGTGATCGCGCTGGCGGTGGCCACCGACACGTGGCGGCGCCGAGCACAATGAAGAATGGGGCACAATGAAGAATTGGGCTCAATGAGATTCGCCCCGATATTCGGGCGAAAACGGATCGGTGATCCGAAACTGGGAGTTGTTCGGCCAAGGGGCGCCGCGATGCGCGGGCAGGACAGATTGAACATCAACGGAGGAATAAACATGCTGACCAAACGTTCATTGCTGCTTGCCGCCGCGGCCGTCATCCCGCTGCTTGGCCTGTCCGACATGGCCTCGGCCAAGGAGGCCAAAAAGCTCGGCCTCGCCGTCGCCAATCTGCAGGCCGACTTCTTCAATCAGATCAAGCAGTCCGTCGAAGCCTACGGCAAGGAAAAGGGCATAGAGGTCGTTACCGTCGATGCCAAGGGCGATTCGGCGACCCAGGTCAGCCAGGTACAGGACCTGATCACGCAAAACATCGACGCGCTGATCTACATTCCGGCCGGCGCCACCGCCGCCACCGTGCCGACCAAGACCGCCAAGGCTGCCGGCATCCCAGTCATCAATGTCGACCGCAACGCCGACGGCGCGCCCGGCGACACCTTCATCGCCACCAACAGCGTGGCATCGGCCAAGGCGGTTTGCGACTACATCGCCAAGCAGGCCGGCGGCAAGGGCGAGTTGATCATCATCCACGGCCAGAAGGGCACGACGCCCGAGGTCGACCGCTCGAAGGGCTGCGGCGAAGCGCTGAAAGGCTATCCCGACATCAAGGTTGTCGGCGAATTGTGGAGCGAAGGCTGGCACCAGGACGAAGGCTTCAAGCTGACGCAGGATCTGTTGCAGTCGCACCCCGACGTGTCGATCGTCATCGGCCAGGCCGACGCGCTGGCGCTCGGTGCGGCGCAGGCCGTCAAGGTCGCCAATCCCGGCCACAAGGTCTGGGTTGCCGGCTTTGACGGCGACGTGGCGGCGCTCAAGGCACTGAAGGACGGCGTCTTCGACGTGACCGCGACGCAGCAGACCCAGGGCATGGGCCGGCTCGCCGTCGATGCAGCAATCAAGCTGGTGGCCGGCGAGACCATTCCCGCCGAACAGCTGCAGGATGCGACGCTGACCACCAAGGACAATGTCGAACAGTTCATCGCCAAGCATCCCTGATTGAGACCAGTCCGGCAATCGACGAGCGCAACGATGTCCACCGATCCTCGCCACACGCACAGCCCCCATAACGGGCTCGTCGTCAGCGGCCTCTGCAAAAGCTACGGGCCGGTGCAGGTCCTGGCCGATGCGAGCTTCGAGGTGCGGCCGGGCGAGGTCGTGGCGCTGCTTGGCGAAAACGGCGCCGGCAAGTCGACTGTCTCGAACATCATCGCCGGGTCGACGAAACCCGATGCCGGCACCATCACCTGGCGGGGGAACGCTTATTCCCCCGCCAATCCTGCCGCGGCGATCGACGTCGGCATCGGCATGATCCACCAGGAGCTGAAGCTCTTGCCCGATCTGTCGGTCGCCGAAAACGTCTATGTCGGGCGCCTGCCGATGCGTGGCGGCCGCATCGACCGCGCGGCAATGAATGCGCGGGCATCGGCCCAGTTGAAGCGCCTCGGCCTCGATGTCTCGCCCGAGCGCAAGGTGCGCACGCTGCGTATCGCCGCCCAGCAGCAGGTCGAGATCGCCAAGGCGCTGACGCTCAATGCCGAGCTGCTGATCTTCGACGAACCAACCGCAGCCCTTGGCGGCGAGGAAACGGAGCTCCTGTTCCAGCAGATCCGCAAGCTCAAGGCGGAAGGCATGTCCTTCATCTATATCAGCCACCGGCTGGACGAGATCGCCCAGATCGCCGATCGCGTGGTGGTGATGCGCGACGGGCGCATCGTCGCCCGGCACGAGCGCGCCGACATTCCGGTGCGCACTGTCGTCGAGCAAATGGTCGGCCGCAGTGTCGAGCGGATGTTCCCTACGGTATCGGCGCCGGGCAACGACACGCTGCTCGAGGTCGAGAACCTGTCCTCGCCGGAACGCAGCTTTCAAAATGTCAGCTTTTCAGTGCGGGCCGGCGAAATCCTCGGCATTGCCGGGCTGATCGGCGCCGGACGCACGGAGCTGGTGCGGGCGATCGCCGGTGCCGATCCGATCTCATCGGGATCGGTGCGCGTCGCCGGCAAGCCGGTGCATCTCAATGGCCCGGCGGCGGCGATCAAGGCCGGCGTCGTCCTGGTACCGGAAGACCGCAAGGCGCAGGGCGTGGTGCTCGACCAGACGATCGGCGAGAACCTGGCGATCGGCAATTTCGACCATGTCGCGCCGAATGGCTGGGTGTTCCCGAAGGCGGTGCAGAAATTCGCCGAGGCCGGCATTCGCCGGCTCGGCGTCAAGGGCCGGCCGAACCAGGCGGTCAGCAAGCTTTCCGGCGGCAACCAGCAGAAAGTGATCATCGCCAAATGGGTGTCGCGCCCGCCCAAGGTATTCATCCTGGACGAGCCGACGCGCGGCATCGACGTCGGTGCACGCGCCGCGATCTATGATGTCATCGCCGACCTTGCCCGCTCCGGCATGGCGGTGGTGGTGGTGAGCTCCGACCTCGAGGAAGTTCTCGGCCTGTCGCATCGCGTGCTGGTGGTGAGCCGCGGCCGGCAACGCGGCATTCTCGACCGCAGCGAAGCAAGCAATATCGCCGTGATGGAACTCGCCACGAGCTAGGAACAGCCCATCGAAACAAAGCGCAGCAGGTGGTATCCTCCCGGGCACCAGACCGCGCGGGGCGCCAGCAACAGAGTTGGCGCCCCTTTATTTCCGGAGGACGGCGGTTGGAGCAGAGGGACCGACGATGAAATTATTCGACCTTCATGGTGACGTGGCACTTGTGACAGGCGCCGGCAGCGGCATCGGGCAGGCAATCGCCATTGGGCTGGCCGAGGCCGGCGCCGACATAGCCTGCTTCGGCCACGCCTCGAAAGGCGGGCTGGAGGAGACCGCGCACCGGATCACGGCACTCGGCCGCAAGGCGCTGGTGCTGAACGGCACGGTGACTTCAGAGGCCGATCTCGCGGCCGCGATCGAGCGTACGGAGATGGAACTCGGCGCGTTGACCATCGCCGTCAATAATGCCGGCGTCGCCGGAGCTGAACCGGCAGAGATGCTGTCGCTGGAGAAATGGCAGAAGCTCTATGACGTCAATGTCAGCGGCGTGTTCCTGTCCTGCCAGGCCGAGGCCCGCGCCATGCTGACGCGGCGCAATGGCTCGATCATCAACATCGCGTCGATGTCGGGCTCGATCGTCAATCGCGGCCTGACCCAGGCGCATTACAATTCGTCGAAGGCCGCGGTGATCCACATGTCGAAGAGCCTCGCCATGGAATGGGCCGATCGCGGCCTGCGCGTCAATGTCGTCAGCCCCGGCTACACGCTGACGCCGATGAACAAGCGGCCGGAGGTCGCCGACCAGGTCAAAATCTTCGAGCGCGACACGCCGATGGGCCGCATGGCGGCGCCGGAGGAGATGGTCGGCCCGACCGTGTTCCTGGCCAGCCGCGCCTCGAGTTTCGTCACCGGCATCGACCTGATCGTCGATGGCGGCTTCGTCTGCTGGTAGGAGAAAAAATGCAGATGCGATTCCAGGGAAAAACGGCGGTCATCACCGGCGCCAGCGGCGGCATTGGTGCGGCAATGGCCAGGCGCTTCGCGGCGGAAGGTGCCGCGGTCGTCGTCAGCGCCATCGACGCGCGCGTCGACGAGGTCGCCGCCGATCTCAAGGCTGCGGGCGCCAGGGTCGCATCGCTGCGCATGGACGTGACCAAAAAGGACGAGGTCGTCGCCCTTTATGACCTGGCCGAGCAACAATTCGGCCGCATCGACATCTCCGTGCAGAATGCCGGTGTCATCACCATCGCCAGGATCGAGGCGATAACCGAGGCCGAATGGGACAAGGTGATGGCGGTCAACACCAAGGGCGTGTTCCTGTGCTGCCAGGAGGCGATCGCGCGCATCCGCAAGCATGGCGATGGCGGCCGGCTGATCAACACCGCATCCGGCCAGGCGCGGCAGGGCTTTATCTACACGCCGCATTATGCGGCCTCGAAATTCGGCGTCGTCGGCGTCACCCAGAGCCTGGCCAAGGAAGTGGCCAAGGAGAAGATCACCGTCAACGCGATCTGCCCCGGCATCATCGACACCGATATGTGGGCCTATAACGACGCCGCATGGGGCAAGTTGATGGGCGACTACAAGCCCGGCGAGCTGATGGCCGAATGGGTGAAGAACATCCCGATGGGCCGCGCCGGCAGCGGCGAGGATGTCTCCGGCCTGGTCAGCTTTCTCGCCAGCGAAGATGCGGCCTACATCACCGGCCAGACCATCAATGTCGATGGCGGCCTGATCATGTCGTGAGCGGCGCGGGCCGACGTACCATCCACCGGATATGAAAGCCGCTTCGCTGCGTTCAGCCTGGTCGGCCGGCCCGTGCCAATCCATGCTCCACGAGCCGGTCGATGATTTCGGAATAGCTGACGCCGCTCGCCGCCATTGCCTTGGAATACATGCTGATATCGGTGAAGCCGGGGATGGTGTTGATTTCATTGACCAGGAATTGCATGTCCGGTGTCAGGAAAAAGTCGACGCGCGCCATCCCGTCACAGCCGACGGCTCTGAAAGCCCTTGCGGCCACGTCCCGCATGGCTGCCTCGACCTCCGGCGGCAGTTCGGCCGGCACTTTAAGTGCCGCGCCGTTCTCGTCGATGTATTTGGCATCGTAGCTGTAGAAATCGTGGCTTTCGGCCGGCACGATCTCGCCTGGCCGCGAGACGAACAGGTCGCCTGCCGGGTCCTCCAACACGCTATATTCGATCTCGCGCCCACGAATGAATTCCTCGGCCAACAGCTTGCAATCGTGCCGGAAGGCTTCAGCAAGCGCTCCATCGAATTCCTGGCTGGCATGGACTTTTCCGACGCCGACAGACGATCCCTGACGCGCCGGTTTGATGAAGAACGGCAGGCCGAGTTCGCTTTCCAGTGCAGCGAGGGCGGGCGCCGCACCTTCATGGATCGTCACTGAGCGCGCGATTGGCAGCCCCGCCGCTTCCAGGAGCCGTTTGGCGATGTCCTTGTCCAGCGCGGTTGCCGAACCCAGGATGCCGCAGCCGGCGAGCGGCACCCGAGCCACCTCGGCCACCCCCTGTACCGAGCCGTCTTCGCCATGAGGGCCGTGCAGGACAGGAAACAGGATGTCGATCTTCGGCAGATCATAGGGCGTGCCGTCGGCCGGGATCGCCATCATCCGTCCGCGCCCGCCCGGAACCAGGCAAACTTCCATGCCGGCCGCAGGTTTTGCGAGCGTACCATCCTGGAAGCTGCTCAGCAGCCACTGTCCTTCGCTCGTGACGAAGATTGGGAGGGCATCGTATTTGGCGGACAGCAGCGCACGCATGACATTGGTTGCTGAAAGCACCGAAACGTCATGTTCGGCGGAACGTCCGCCAAAGAGCACGGCAATTCGCAGTCTGTTCAAGGAAGAGGTCATGAAAGCCTCGGATATGATCTGGTGTTGAAAGGTCACAAGCCGGCGGCGATCCCGCGGTTGGCGAAGAAGTAAGGCATTTTGGTCTGCTGCATTGTATCGGTACCCTGTCCTCGCGGCTCGCATACGGGATGACCGGCAACCTTGGCTTTTTTCGAACCGATCTGCGGGTCCATGTAAAAAGACGGGCCGTGAAATTGGCACCGGCGTTAATCGTTGCGCGACGTGAACGTTGGTATATATAATTTCATCCCATGAAAGTGGCTCTGGCGAGTTGCCGAGCCAACAGCCGAGATCATGGGACTTTGATGGTTTGCCCCTCAAGACCGGCGATCGATCCGTGGATGACTGCCTTGGCAGCAATCCTTCGGCAGTCATGACGCGGCCGGTCCCGCCACATCTTCACCAATTTGGGCACCACCCCCGTTTTGCGCCGGCATCCGCTTCGGCAGCATTGTGGCGCCTACGGCCTTGCGCAACGACCAGCTGTTCCAACACAATCAAAAAAGACGCAAGAAGGGAACTAACGATAACGTCCACCAGAGCTTGACAGGAGAACAAGCATGTCACTTCGGAGCATGATTTCGAATTTCTCAATGGGAGCCTTAACACTTGCCGCAGCCGCACTGACATCTTCGGCCTATGCGGCAGCGCCGGAATCCAACGACCCGATCAAGATCGCACTGTTCGATTGGACCAGCGTCAATCTGAACGCCAAGATCCTCGGCGGCATCCTCGAAAAGCTCGGCTATACCGTCGAGTATCCGACCGCCGACTATCTCTCCAGCCTGACCACCGGCCTGACCAATGGCGACATCGATGTCGGCCTGGAATTCTGGGACACGACGGCCGGCGAGGCGATGAAGGCCTCGGACGCGACGGGCCAGACCGAACGCCTCGGCAAGCTCGGACCCAAGGCCAAGGAAGAATGGTGGTTTCCCGAATATATGAAAGAGAAATGCCCCGGCCTGCCGAACTGGGAAGCGCTGAAAGATCCGAAATGCGCCGAGGCCTTTTCGACGGCCGAAACCACACCGAAGGGGCGCTATCTCGGCGGCCCGGTGACATGGGAAGGTTTTGACGACGAACGCGTCGAGGCGCTGAAACTGCCCTTCATCGTCATCCATGCCGGAACCGATGCGGCGATGTTCGCCGAACTGGACTCGGCCTATCAGCGCAAGGCGCCGATCATGCTGTGGATCTATTCGCCGCATTGGGCGCCGGCCAAATACAAGGGCGAATGGGTCGAATTCCCCGACTATACGACAGAGTGCTACACCGACCCGAAATGGGGTGTGAACCCCGACGCGAAATATGACTGCGGCAAGCCGCATGGCGAGATCTGGAAATATTCCTGGGCCGGCATGAAGGACAAATGGCCTGTCGCCTACAAGGTCGCGAAAAACTACACGGTCGACACCGACGAGCTCAACAAGATGAGCGGCGAGATCGATCTCGAAGGCAAGACGCCGGAAGACGTCGCCGCCGCCTGGATCGCCGCCCACGAAGCCGACTGGAAAGCCTGGGCCGAGTGACCGTCTGACTGGAAATCCGACGACCCGGCCATCCGTGGCCGGGTCTCGATCCCGTGTTCCAGAAGGACGATCGCATGACCGATACGATTGAACAGGCGGCGAAAGCGGGCAACGACGCCCGCCCGATAAAGCTTGCCTGTCGCAATGTCTGGAAGCTGTTCGGGGCGGACGCGGCCGATTTCATCCGCCGGCGCGACGGCAAGGCCAGCCTGGCGGACATCGCCGCTGCCGGACTGGTTGGCGCGGTGCGCGCCGTCGATCTCGAAATCCGCCAGGGCGAGATCTTCATCATCATGGGACTTTCGGGGTCAGGCAAGTCGACGCTGGTGCGCTGCATGTCGCGGCTGATCGAGCCGACCCACGGCAAGGTCGAGTTTGAAGGCAAGGACCTGCTCAAGATTTCCGATGCCGCGCTGATCGAGCTGCGACGCCACCGCATGGGCATGGTGTTCCAGAATTTTGCCTTGCTGCCGCATCTCAACGTACTGGAGAACATTGCCTTCCCCCTCGGCATCCAGGGGCAGGACCGGCCGACGCGCGAGGCGCGCGCGCGGGAAGTGATCGAGCTGGTCGGCTTGCGCGGTCGCGAGCATTTCTATCCGCGCGAGCTTTCCGGCGGCCAGCAGCAGCGCGTCGGCATCGCCCGCAGCCTCGCCACAAAGCCGGAAATCTGGTTCCTCGACGAGCCGTTCTCGGCCCTCGATCCGCTGATCCGCCGTGAGATGCAGGACGAGCTGATGCGGCTGCAGACCATGCTGCACAAGACCATCGTCTTCATTACCCATGATTTCGACGAGGCCATCCGGCTGGCCGACCGGATCGCCATCATGAAGGACGGCGAGGTCATCCAGATCGGCACGCCGGAAGAGCTGGTGGTCAATCCGGCGACCGACTATGTCGCCGAATTCACCCGCGATGTCGATCGCGCCAAGGTGATATCGGCGCGCAGCCTGATGCGCGCCTGCGACGGCGCCGAGTACGGCGGCACGGTCGCGCCGGATGCCAAGATATCAAGTTTTTCGGCTGATATCGTCTCTGCCGGCAAGCCCTTCGCGGTGGTCAACGGCACCGGCAAGCCGATCGGCTTAGTCACGCCGCAGGCAGTGATCGATCTTCTCGCCGGCATAGAACGTCGTGGGGCTGGCGCATGACGGTCACGGCAAGCGGCAGCGCAGCGAGGCCCCGGCCGGTTCAAACCTGGCTGGCGATCTGGGCCTGCGCGCTCGCCGCCGTGCTTATCGTCTTCCTGCTGCAGGAAAGCCTGCCCTGGGCGGTCAATTACCCGGCCGGCGCGATCGTTCCTGTCGCAGACTGGGTCGGTGCGCTGATGAACTGGGTGAAGTCGAACTTCTCCTGGCTGACCCGCTCGATCACCGCGGTGCTCGGCGTGCCGCTCGATTTCGCGCTCGGTCTTCTGGCCAAGAATTTCAAGATCGGCCATGGCGCGGATATGATCGTCTTGCCGCGCCTGTCCTGGGTCGGCGTCTGCGCTGCCGCCTACCTTGCCGGACGCGCCGCCGGCGGCTGGAAGCTGGGTGCGCTGGCCGGCGGCTGTTTTCTCTACATCGCGCTGTTCGGGCAGTGGACCAGCGCCATGCTGACGCTGGGCTTGATCTCGATCGCCGTGCCGTTTTGCATTGTCACCGGGCTGTTCGCCGGCATCTGGGCATGGCGCAAGCCTTGGGCGGAGAGGTTGTTGATCTCCCCTGCCCTCGATCTGATGCAGACGATCCCGACCTTCGCCTATCTGATCCCGATGCTGCTTCTGTTCGGCAACAGCCCGGTCTCGGCAATGATCGCGACGGCAATTTTCGCGACGCCGCCAATGGTGCGGGCGACGATGCTCGGCCTGTCGCGGGTGCCGTCGGAGATCGACGATTTCAGCGAGATGGCCGGCTGCACGGCACGGCAAAAGCTGTGGCGGGTGCTGTTGCCGTCGGCGCGGCCGACATTGATGGTCGGCGTCAACCAGGTCATCATGCTGGCGCTCAATATGGTGATCATCGCCTCGATGATCGGTGCCGGTGGGCTCGGCTATGACGTGCTTTTGGCGTTGCGCGCGCTCAAGGTCGGCGAGGCGATGGAAGCTGGCCTCGCCATCGTCGCACTGGCAATTGCACTCGACCGGCTGAGCCAGGCGATCGCGCACAATCACGCCAAGGGCAATGTCCGCCATCAGGCCAGCACGAGTTTCTGGCGGCGCTATCCCAATCTGACGCTGGCCGTTGCCATCCTCGCCGTCGCCACGCTGCTCGGCCTGTTCGTGCCGGCGTTCGCCGCGGTGCCGAAAGCGATCACCTTCACCACCGCGCCTTTGTGGAAGGCGGCGGTGAACTGGATCACCATCAACTTCTTCGACACGATCGAAGCGTTCCGCGTGGCGCTTATCCTCAATGTGCTCAACCCGGTGCGCGCCTTCTGCGAGGGCTTTCCGTGGCTGGGCGCGGTGTGTCTCCTCGGCCTTGCCGGCTACCAGCTCGGCGGCTTGCGCCTCGCCGCCCTGGTCGCGGCATTGACAGCGTTCTGCGCCGCCACCGGACTTTGGGAAAAGACCATGGCGACGGTCTATTTGTGCGGCATCTCGGCCTTTATCGCCTGCCTGATCGGCATCCCGATCGGGCTGATGGCATCGCGCAGCGACCGCTTCGAAAAGATCGTCACGCCGGTCATCGACACGCTGCAGGTGCTGCCGTCGTTCTGCTTCATCATTCCGGTGGTCATGCTGTTCAGGGTCGGCGACGTCACCGCGATGATCGCCACCGTCGCGTTCGCCGTGGTGCCGGCCATCCGCTATACCAATCACGGCATCCGGCAGGTGCCGCCGGCGCTGATCGAGGCGGCGAAGGTTTCGGGCTGCACCAGGCGCCAGACCTTCTTTCGCGTGCAGCTGCCGCTGGCGTTGCCCGAGATTATGCTCGGCGTCAACCAGACCATCCTGATGGCGCTGGCGATGATCATCATCTGCGCCATGGTCGGCACGCGCGATCTCGGCCAGGAGGTGTTCATCGCCCTGTCCAAGGCCGATTCCGGTCGCGGCATCGTCGCCGGCCTGGCCATCGCCTTCATCGGCATCGTCGCAGACCGGCTGTTCAACGCCTGGACGGCGAAGGCTCGGGCAAGGCTGGGATAGTCCGGAATAGGACGGCCTCAGGAAGCTGCCGCCAAGCGCGCCGTTAACGAGGCACCGATCCCTACGCCTAAAGACATAGCCATTCGGGATTATTGCTCGTTTTTGCCTCACATCGTACGGCTGCCATGGGACGGGCAGGCTCAACAGGAGAGCGGATAATGTCTACACGCGTTCCCTTTACTACCGGTGATCTAGCAGATCATCAGCGGGGTATCGATGACGCCCTCACAGGCGATCCGAATACGAATATCTTGACCGGCGACGCTGGCGGCAGCCTGCTCGATTTCTCAAGAGGCGGCAACGACACCTTTACGGAAACCGCACCGTCGACCTACACCTTCTACGGCGACGCGGCTCGGAGCTTGTTCAATTTTGCTCGGGGCGGTGACGATACCTTCACCACGGGGCTGTCATCCTCCACCACTACTGCCTTTGGTGACGCGGGCGACGATATGTCGGACCATAGCAGGGGCGGCAACGATACCTTCAACAGTGGCGTGGCAAGGCAGGTAGTCGATACCTTCTACGCCGGCGGCAAGATGTTCGGCTATGCCCGGGGCGGGGATGACACTTTCCTGACCAGCACTGTACAAGGAGCTACCCACACCTTCTACGGTGATGCGGGCGGCGAAATGTCGGATCACAGCAAGGGCGGCAACGACACCTTCCAGGGCTCCAGGCAGGCCACGAACACCTTCTTCGGTGACTCCGGCAGCAACATGTCCGGCAATGCCCAGGGCGGCGACGACAGCTATACGAGCCGGACCGACTCGCTCAACACTTTCTACGGCGATGCCGGCGGCGATATGTCGGGCAACAGCAAGGGCGGCAACGACACGTTCACGGGCGCGTTCTTTTCCACCAGCACTTTCTTCGGCGATGCCGGCGGTGACATGTCGGACCATGCTCAGGGCGGCGACGACCGTTACACAGACCTAGGTGGGGCGATCCCGAGCAAAACTCTTTATGGCGATGCGGGCGGCGATCTTTCCGGTTTTGCCGCGGGCGGCAACGACAACTTCACGAGCGCGGGTGGCTCGGAGATAACTTTCTACGGCGACGCGGGCGGCAGTATGTTCGACCATGCGCTTGGGGGCGATGATGTGGCCGTGCTGCACGGCACCCATAATTTGGGGTATGGCGACGCTGTCACGATGCTCGGCAGCGCTGTGGGCGGCAATGACACCCTGACCGGCGGGGACAAAAGCGCCTTTCCTGATGTTCTAAACGAGTTGTACGGCGACGCATTCGCTATGTCGGAGTCCGCCACGGGCGGCAACGACATTCTTACCGGGGGCCACAACAGCGAAAGCGGCCAGGTCCGTAACTTCTTGTGCGGCGACGCTCTGCAGATGTCCGGTTCGGCCACGGGCGGCAACGATACCCTGTACGCCGGGAGCGCGGCACCCGGCTGTACGGTCATCAATGACATGTGGGGGGATGGGCAACTGAGCGAGTTGGCTCAGGGCGGCCGAGACCAATTCATATTCAAGGACGATGGTTCAATGACGGTCGGAACCCAAAACACCATCTACGACTTCAACCAGACCCAAGGCGACACCATCGTGTTTAGTGGCGTGGGGGCGTGCAATCGTTCGATGATCTCACAATTGCGCAAAGTGGAACCAGCACCATCATTACAGCGGGAGACGATCAAGTTACTCTCGCAAATTTTACGAGCCCGCTGGCAGCGAGTGACTTTCTGTTCGTCTGAGAGAGCGAAACCCTACCCTGTTCGAATGAACTGGAATGCGGTGAGAGTTCGTTGAAGATCGTCGCGGCCGGTCGCCCCAATAATGCTCGACCGGCCGATCGACAATTCCAGCCGCAGTCATGGATCAGGCGGCCAGGAATCTCTCGGTCAAACGAGCCCAGAGCGCTGCGCCGACGGTCAGATTGCCGTCGTTGAAATCATATTTCGAGCTGTGCAGGATGGCTGAATCCTCGCCGTTTCCGAGGCGCAGGAAGCAACCGGGTTTGTGTTCGAGGAAATAAGAAAAATCTTCGCTGCCGGGGATCAACGGGCAGACGGACACCTTGTCCTGACCGACGAGTTCGACAGCGATGTCTGTCGCAAAGGACGTCTCGCGCTCGGAATTGACCACCACCGGGTAGCCGCGCTCGTAATCGATCTCGACCGTTGCGCCATGCGCCTGCGCCACAAGTGCTGCGATATTGCGAATACGCTGCTCGAGCGTGTCGCGGATCTCGGCCGAGAAGGAGCGGACGCTCAGCGTGATTTCGGCGTGTTCCGGGATGACGTTGGAGGCCGTGCCTCCGTGAATCGTGCCGACGGTGACGACAGCCGTCTCGATCGGGTTGACGTTGCGCGACACAACCGTCTGCAGGGTCATGACGATGTTGGCGGCAGCGACGATCGGGTCGACCGTCAGGTGCGGACGCGAGGCGTGGCCGCCACGCCCGGCGATCCTGATGGTGACGGTATCGCTCGCCGCCATCAGCGGCCCGGCGCGCATCAGGAACGAACCCGTCGGCGCGCCCGGGTGGTTGTGCAGCCCGAATATCGCATCGCAGGGAAAGCGCTCGAACAGGCCGTCGGCGATCATCGCCTGCGCCCCGCTTCCCTTGCCGGCTTCCTCGGCCGGCTGGAAGATAAGGTTCACCGTGCCGTTGAAATGCCGTGTGCGCGCCAGGTATTCGGCGGCGCCGAGCAGCATCGTGGTGTGGCCGTCATGACCGCAGGCGTGCATCTTGCCGCTGGCCTGGCTGGCATAAGGGAGATTGGTCGCTTCGGTGATCGGCAGGGCGTCCATGTCGGCACGGATGGCGATGCTGCGGCCGCTGCCCTGGCGCAGGCGGCCGACGACCCCGAGCCCGCCGACATTGCGCGTCACCTCATAGCCCCAGCTTTCGAGCCGTTCGGCAACGTATGCAGCCGTTTCGTGCTCCTGGAATGAAAGCTCGGGATGCGCGTGCAGGTGCTGGCGGGCCGCTGCAAGCTCGGCGGCCTTGTCGGCGAAGTCGGAAATGTCGGCGAACTGGTTGGAGGTCTTTGGCATGGGAGGTCCTTTGCCGGCCGAGCAGGTGCCGCGCCGGCTTTGCTTTTAGATGAAACGGCTTAAGAAAGCCCGCGTGCGCGGGTGCCTGGGTTTAGCGAGAACCTCGTCCGGAGGTCCGGCCTCGATCACATTACCGTCGTCCATGAACACCACCCGATCCGCCGCTTCGCGGGCGAACCCGATCTCATGCGTGACCACGATCATGGTCAAGCCCTGCCTGGCGAGATCGCGCATGGTGGCGAGCACCTCGCCGACCAGCTCCGGATCGAGCGCCGACGTCGGCTCGTCGAAGAGCATCAATTTCGGGCGGATGGCGAGCGCACGGGCGATGGCGACGCGCTGCTGCTGGCCGCCTGAAAGCTGGCGCGGATAGGCGTCGATCTTGTCGGCAAGACCGACACGGGTCAGCAGTTCGCGGGCGTAGCCGATCGCCTCCTTGCGGTTCTCCCGGTGAACGCCGACCGGAGCCTCGATGACGTTCTGCAGGGTCGTCATGTGCGGATAGAGATTGAACTGCTGGAACACCATGCCGATCTTGCGCCGCTGCGCGGCGATCGCGCGGTCGGAAAGCTTGTCGAGGCGGCCGTCGTGCAACCGGTAACCGATCTGCTCGCCGTCCACCTCGATCGACCCCTGGTCGATCGCCTCGAGATGATTGATGCATCGCAGGAAGGTCGACTTTCCGGAGCCGGACGGTCCGAGAATGACCACCACCTCGCCAGGCGCGACGTCCAGATCGATGCCCTTCAGCACCTCGAGCGGGCCGAAGGCCTTGTGAACGTTGCGCGCCCGGACCAGGGGCGTGTCATGCGCGCTCATTGGCGGCCTCCAGGGTGGCGGTCGCCGTCTTCTCGCGCGCGCCGCGGTCGCCGCGGCTGTAGTGGCGTTCGATCGCGCCTTGCGCGACATTGAGGACCGAGGTGATCAGCAGGTACCACAGCACTGCAACCATCAGCAGCGGAATGATTTCGAAGGTGCGGTTGTAGATCGACTGCACCGAGTAGAGCAGGTCGGCCATGGCGATGACGCTGACAAGCGACGTCGCCTTGATCATGCTGATCAGCTGATTGCCGGTCGGCGGCACGATCGACCGCATCGCCTGCGGGATGATGATGCGCCGCAAGGCCCGCGCGCGGGTCATGCCGAAGGCTTCAGCCGTTTCGGCCTGTCCCTTGTCCACCGACAGCAGCCCGCCACGGATGATCTCGGCCATGTAGGCGGCCTCGTTCAGCGCCAGACCAAGAACGGCGGCCGTCAAAGGCGTGATCAGGTCGTTGGTGTTCCAACTGGCGAAGCCAATGGAAATGCGCGGAAACAGCGTCGAAAGGTTGTACCACAGGATCAATTGCACCAGCAGCGGCGTTCCCCGGAAGAACCAGATGAACAGGCCGGAGAGAAGGGATGCCAGCCTGTCGTTCGACATGCGCGCGATGGCGAGCAGCAGGCCGAGCACGATACCCAGGATCATCGCCACGACCGTCAGGCCGAGCGTTACGGAAAGCCCCTGCATGACCGTCGGATCGAAGAAATACTGGGCGACGACCGGCCAGCCGAAATTCGGGTTGACCGCAACGATATAGGCGAAGCCGGCTGCCACGGCGACGGTGAACGCCCAGAGCGCCAGCCGGACGAGCGGAAACGGCCGGTGGGCTCGTTTGACGTCGCGCAGCGCGTCGTCGGGATGTCGCGGCAGCCCGGCCGCGTAGGCAGCGGTGGCGTCGGTCATGGCAGCCTCTACTGGCCCTGGTTGATGCCTGGCGCATCGAGCATGTTCTTCTCGAGACCCCACTTCTTCATGACCGCGGCGTAGGTGCCGTTCTTCATCAGGATCTTGAACGCGTCGAGCAGCACGCCGCCCAGCGGCGAGCCCTTCTTGACGACGGCGCCTTGATAGATGTCCTTGAAGCCGTTGGCCTGGCCGACCCCGGCGAGTTCCAGCTGGCCCTTCGCCTGCTCGACGAAATAGGTCAGCGGCGCCTGCGAGGAGAAGAATGCGTCGGAGCGTTTCGACCGGACGGCCAGTATCGAGCTCGGCTGGTCGGTGAAGGATTGCACCTCGACGGCCGGCTTGCCCCCCTCGGTGCATTTCTGCGCCTGCTGCTTGATGACCTTTTCGGCCGAGCCACCCGACATGACGGCGATGCGCTTGCCGCACGCGGTGTCGAGCGAGGTGATGCCTTCCGGGTTGCCCTTCTCGACGGCGAAGACGACGTATTCGCGCACCCAATCGATGAAGTCGTTGGATTTCTGCCGGTCGGGATAGTCGCCGACAGGCCCCATCGCGAACTGATAACGGCCGGCATTGATGCCGCTCAGCAAAGCCGGCAGGCCGGCGACCGAGGCATGATCGATCTCGACACCGAGCAGCAGGCCGATGGCGTCGGAAATGTCCTTGGTCGCCCCCGACAGTTCGGTGCCGGTGACGATCTCATAGGGCGGGAACGAGCCGTTGTTGACGGCTGTGATCTTTCCCGCCGCGCGGATCTCTTCCGGCAGCCGGGCCCGCAAATCCTCGTTCACCGATTGCTTCTGGATATCCTGGGCAAAGCTGGCCTGCGCCAGCATGGTGACGAGCGAGGCGAATATGAAGCTGATTGTCCTCATGGCATTCTCCTTCGTGTTCTTCGTTGTGCGTTCTCAGGCTGCGGTGGCCCGCGATCTGGCCTCGAAAGGAAACAAGGCTTCGGCGGAAATCGGTTCCGCCAGAATGCCCTGGGCATGGAGCTCGGTGACGAAATCCTCGATCATGCGCCGGTTGGCCGGCAGGCCGCTGGCGTTCCAGGAGGCAGGCAGGTCGCGCCCCGCATGAAGCAGCTCCTCGAGGATCCAGGGCGAGGTATCGGCATATTTTCGGCGCTTTGCCGTCCAGACGCGCTGGCTTTCGTTGATCAGCCTGGCGAGTTCCTGCGGCAGCCAGGGGTGCTCCCTGACTAGCGCGGCCTTGACAGCGACCAGATGCATGCCCGGGACATAACCGACGTCGGCGAAATAGGCGCGTTCGGCCGCGCGAAAATCGCGCAGCACTTGCCGGAAGCCGGAAGCCGGGCCGAAAAAGCCGTCCGGCATGAAGGGCGTGAAAACGGCGTCGAGCTCGCCTTGCGCCAGCAGCTCCATCATCGGGCGCTCGCCTGGTGCTGCTTCGATGCGCCCCGGCCTGCCGAATCCGTCGAGGCGGTCGGCGATCGGGTGCCCCGATGTCAGCCTGCCGGCGAACCAATAGGCATCCTCGACGCCGACGCCTCCCCGGCGAAGTGCTGCGCGCGTCCATGTGTTGCCGGAATCGCGCCAGCCGGTCACGCCGATGCGTTTGCCGGCAAGGTCGGAAAGCCGTTCCAGCGGGCTGGTCTCGACCGTTATGATGCAGCGATGGCGAAAGCCGCGCATGATGAAGCACGGTAGTCCAACCACCGTATCGACGCCCGAAGCCATGGCCGACACATAACGGCTGAATGAGACCTCCGCCGCATCGTAGTGCGGATCGGTACCGAGGTCCGGAATGAGCGTGGCGACGCGATCAACCTTCACCGACAAGCGGCTCGAAGTAACGTCACCCAGCACCAAAGGGGTGAGATAGTCCCAATCGCGGGTGGCTACAGTGATGGAAACGGGCATCGGCATGAACTTCAACGCTATGTTTGACCGGCGATTGGTAAATGTTTATTTTTGGCCGATCAAATGTTATTATGTTATTGAACATTAGCTTTAATGGTCGCGGGTGCCGATGGATTTCGATGCAGGATGGTTCGCTGATCGCCTTGGCGACCGCACGATGCGCGGCATCGCGCGCGAGACCAGTGCGCTGATCAGAAGCGGCGCGCTGCCTGTCGGCGCAAAGCTTCCGCCGGTGCGCGATCTGGCCTATGTGCTTGGCGTCAGCCCGGCGACGGTCTCGCAGGCGTGGAGCGAGTTGCGGCGCTACAAGATCATCGGCGGCCGCGGACGCAACGGCACCTGGATCATGGGCAACCGCTTTGCCGCCCGGCCCGAGCGCCACATGAGCGGCGGCAATTACGGACAGGATGTTCTGAACCTGGCGATCGCGGAGCCCGATGTGAGGCTCTTGCCGCCGCTCGACATCGCGCTGGCGCATGGTGCGCGCGCCGAAAAGCTCAACAGCTACGAGCGGGTGCGCATCCTGCCCGAGCTGGAGGCCGCAGTGCGCCCGTCATGGCCGTACGATCCCGGCGCGTTCCTGGCCACCAATGGCGGTTACAACGCCATCTACACCTTGCTGCATGCGCTGGTCCCGCCGGGGGCGCCGGTGGCCATCGAGAACCCGACGGCGCTTCGCCTGCTCGACATCCTCGAGGATCTCGATGTGCCGATCATCCCGGTAGACGGCGACGGTGACGGTCCCTTGCCGGATGCACTTGCCAACGCTCTGCGGCAGCGGCCCGTCGCGTTCCTGTTCCAGCCGCGCGTCCATTCGGTTACCGGCGCCTGCATGTCGTCGGCGCGGCTGGAAGTCATCGGCGACCTGCTCGCCGGCACCGACGTGCTGATTGTCGAAGATGACGGCGTCGGCGATATTGCCTCGGCGCCGCGCATTTCGCTTGGCCGGCGTTTTCCCGATCGCGTCGTCCATATCCTGTCCTATTCCAAGACCCACGGCCCGGATCTGCGGCTCGCTGTGCTGTCCGGATCGGCGACGATCGTCGAGCAGATCCAGTCCTACCGCAGCTTCAGCTCGGGATGGACCAGCCGCATCCTGCAGGCAGCCACCGCCTGGCTGCTGCAAGACCCGGCCACGGCCGCCCTGGTGGAGCAGGCGAAGGAGGTATACCGCGGCCGTCGCGAACGGCTCGCTGGCGAACTGGCCAAACGCAATGTCGATATCGACGCCGGACACGGTCTCAGCGTCCTCATTCCGGTTGCTTCGGAACCTTACGCGATGGTCACGCTGGCCGCCCACGGCATCGCGGTCCATGCCGGAGCGAAGTTTTCGACGGGAAAAACGAACGCTGTCCGCGTCGCGACCAGCATTCTGGACGAGGAGCACCTCGAGCACGTCGCAAATTCCCTGGCGCTGGCAGCCGATCCGGCGCGGGAGGTTAGCTAAAGGGTCAGCTGCTCCGACGGATAGTTGGCGACCGGCCATATACAGACCCTGTCTTCTTTCGCGTTCAACTGCCGCTGGCCGGTCCCGAGATCATGCTCGGCGTCAACCAGTCCGTCATGGTGGCGCTGGCGATGATCATAAGATCTCCCTGATCCGCCGTTCACCGAGAGGAGGCTGCAAGTTTAGGCGGGGCGTTTCCACGGCCCGCGTTGGAGCTTTCCACGCTGACGCACACGCCTGCTTCCATACCGCTGGCCGATGACAGCTTCGAAGAGGTCCTTCGAGGTCAGAAACATGTCGAATCGTCAGGTATCACCAACTGGAGGCAGGGAGGTTCGGGACGGCGCAATACGGCTGCGCGGCCTGTTGGCTGCGGCCGGTGCCACAACCGCCATGGCGTTCGGATTTGGCAGCCTGGCGCTGACATCCGTCTTCATCAGACCGCTTGAGGCGGAGTTTGGCTGGTCGCGAGCCGACATCAGCCTTGCCTACACGCTATCAAGCGTCGGCATGGCGTTGGGCGGGCTGTTCTGGGGCCGGCTGTCGGACCGCCTGAATGTCAAAAGCCTGCTATTCATCGGCTCGGCTGGCATGGTGATCGCGCTCGCCGCGCTTTCCTCCGCCACTTCGCTCTGGCAGATCTATGCGGCCAACTTCGCTTTGGGCGGGCTAGGCTTTGCCTGTCTGTACGCGCCGGTACTTGCAGTGACCGGACTCTGGTTCGACCGCCGCCGCGGCCTGGCGATAGGGATCGTCACAGCAGGCGGAGCCCTAGGCCAAGGCATAATGCCCTACGCCGCAAATGCCTTGATTGACGGCGTCGGCTGGCGCCTCGCATACGCGATCATGGCGGCGGGGACGATGGCTGCGCTGGCGATCTCCATGCCGGCGGTTCAGGCGCCGCCCGTCAGTGAGGTCCTTCCCGCGCCGGTGCGTTTTTTAGCAAAGCCAGGGTTCCAAAGTGGCCGGCTTTCTCCGGTGGCGCTGCTATCAGCTGCAGCCTTCCTTTGCTGCGCCTGCATGGGCGTCCCGCTGATGCACCTCACGAGCTTCGTCACGGCTGTGTGCGGGTCTTCGGATGTCGGATCGCTCAGCCTGCTGACCGCCATGCTGTTCGGCGCCGTCGGGCGGATCGCGTTCGGGCTCCTCGCCGACCGGGCAAGCAATCTTGCCGCCTATGCCCTGGCGTCGTTTATTCAGACGGCATGCGTTGCGATTTTTCCCGCGCTGGACCAGCAGCTGAGCCTGCTGGCGCTGTCGGCGGTTTTCGGCTTCGGCTTCGCCGGAAACATGACGTGCCTGATCCTTTGCGTGCGCCAGTTTGCGCCAGCCGAACGCTTTGGCCAGTCACTCGGCATCGTCATGCTGATCGCCTGGCTGGGCATGGGGGTGGCCGGTTATTTCGGCGGTTTCGTCTATGACAGCTTCGGCAGCTATGGGCGTGCTTTCCTGGTGGCATTTGTCGCTGGCGCGGCCAATCTCGTGGTTCTGGGCGTATTGGCGGCGTCATCCGGCGCGAGAGCGCAGGTCCCATGCGGCCGCCTTCCGGACCCTGCGATGAGCCGCTGATTCAAACGTCGAAATCCATTTGATTCCACGTTGGTTCGAACGCTGCAAACCACGGCCTTCCTGCCAACCTCAGAGATCGAAGAGGGCGGAGCACCGTCATCACCAGGCAAGGACAGCTGAGATGAGCAGTATCTACGACAGCATTCTCGACACGATCGGCGATACGCCGGTCGTCCGTCTTTCCCGCATCAACAACGGCGCCGCTTCGCTCTATGCCAAGCTCGAGGCGTTCAATCCTGGCGGCTCGGTCAAGGACCGGCTTGCCGCCGCGCTCATCGAAGAAGCGGAGAGTTCCGGGGCACTTCGGCCTGGCCAGACGGTGATCGAGGCGACGAGCGGCAACACTGGCATAGGACTCGCCATGGTTTGCGCGAGGAAAGGCTATCCTCTCGTCATCGTAATGCCGGAGAACGCCAGCCTCGAACGCCGCAAGCTGATGCGTTTCTTCGGTGCCAAGGTCGTGTTGACCCCTGCCGTCGAGCGCGGCAGCGGCATGCTCGCCAAGGCGGTCGAGCTGGCCGGAGCGCACGGCTGGTTCCTCTGCCGGCAATTCGAGACGCCCGTCAACGCCGATGTCCATGCCCGCACGACAGCGCTCGAAATCCTCGCGGCGTTCCAGGACCGTCCACTCGATTACTGGGTCACCGGCACCGGGACCGGCGGAACGCTGGCCGGTGTGGCGCGAGTACTCAAGCGCGAGCGCCCGGAAACGCGGATCATCGTCTGCGAGCCCGACAATTCGGCGCTGCTGTCGAGTGGCATTCCCCAAACTTTCGACGAACACGGACTGCCCACTCGGGCGCACACTCGCTTCCGGCCACACCCGATGCAGGGCTGGAGCCCTGATTTCATTCCGCAGATCGTCGGCAACGCGATGGCTGACGATCTTGTGGACGAAATCTTGCCGGTTTCAGGCGCCAGCGCTTTGGAAGCTGCGCGCCGGCTTGCGACGGAAGAAGGAATACTGGCGGGGATCTCCGGCGGGGCTACCTTGAGCGGGGCACTGGAAATCGCTGGACGCGTCGGACCGGAGCGGAACGTGCTCTGTATGTTGCCTGACACGGGCGAGCGGTATCTCAGCACGATCCTGTTCGATCACATCAGCGAGGAAATGTCGCCAGCCGAAGAGGCGATCTCTCGCTCCACACCCGGCTACCGCTTCGACCGGCCGCCGTCCTTCGCCCTTTCATCGGCGCCCGTGAACGAAATCCAAATCGATCAGTCGGCGCATGCGTTTGTCGATGAGGCGATCTATGATCCGGAGCATCCGGTGGTCATATTCGCCCTGACATGGTGCGAATTCTGCTGGACGGTAAGAAAGCTTTTCGACCGTGCCGGAATCGCCTACAGGTCCATCGACATCGATGCTCCGGAATTCCAGAAGAACGGCCGGGACGGGGAAATCCGCAAGGCTCTGAGGGCCCGGATCGGTTCGCCTACAATTCCGCAGGTCTTTGTCGGCGGCGAGCATATCGGTGGCTGCATGGATACGCTTGCGGCCTGGCGGGACGGCACGCTCGCCGCCCGGCTGGAGTTCGTTGGCGCAAACTACACGCCCGGCGCATGCGCAAATCCCGAGAGCCTGCTGCCCCGATGGGTGCGCGCGGCAGCGTGAGACCCCGCCTCCGGGCCTTTCAGAGTGCCGTCGGCACCATCAAAGCGAGCCGGAACGGGCGTGATCCCGTTCCGGCTCGGCATTCATGTGGACTTGTCCGTGTCGGCCTTCCCACGAAGGGAAGGCAAATCAGAGCGCAGGCGGAAACCTCACGCTTCCGGAAACGAAAGCTTTCGGCAACGGCACGGACTTGATACAATCCATGGCTAATTTAGCAGCGACTGGGATTGGCAAAGTGTCGCTCGAAATTCGCGTTCTCGGAGATCTGACCGTTCTTCGCCTTGGCGAGGTCGTTTCCTTGCCGCCTTCGAAAAAGACGCGGGCGCTACTGGCCTATCTTGCGCTCGTAGAGCGCCCGCAGCGGCGCGAGCGCCTTTGCGAAATGTTTTGGGAGGTACCGGACGATCCTCGCGGCGCCCTGCGCTGGAGTCTCTCGAAGATCCGACAGGTCGTCGACCTCGGGAACGGCGAGATCCTGCAAGCCGACCGCAACGCAGTTCGCCTGAACACCAGCGAAGTCGTGCTGGACATCGCGCCGCTCCGGGGCCTCGGCGGTCGTGACATAGAGGCTCTCGAACCGGAGAAACTGGAGGCCCTCGCCGGAGCGTTCCGCGGCCGTTTCCTGGATGATCTTTCACTGCCGCGCTGTCCGGAATTCGAAGCCTGGCGCCTTGCGACCGCCGACGAACTGCACGTGACGCATCTGCGCATCCTTCGGGTGCTCGTCGACCGGCTTGAGCCGGCGCGGGCACTTCCGTACGCGCATGTCCTGGACGGGTTGGAGCCTGGGGACGAGGCTCTTCGAGCGGACATCCGCCGGCTGAGCGAGGCAGCACGGCAATCCGCCATGGTCCAAAGCCGCGCTTCGAGAACCGACATCGAGGTCGCTCCCGCCGATGAGACCGTCCCTCCGACTCGTGTTTTGCCTGCGTCGGAGATACAGCTTGCCTCTCCGCCGGAGCGAACCCTGGCGCAGGAGATTCGCCGGTGCACGACGCCCGACGGCGCGCGCTTGGCCTATTCCTTGAGTGGTCAAGGCCCCCCTTTGGTAAGGGCCGCCCACTGGATGTCCCATCTCGAGCTCGAATGGGACAGTCCGGTGTGGAAGCATTGGATCGAGGGCCTCTCCGCGCACTACCAGCTGATACGCTACGACCAGCGCGGCAACGGCCTGTCGGACCGGTATCCCGCCGACCTGTCCTTCGAGGCCATGGTTGCCGACCTGGAGAGCATCATCGATGCCGCTGGTCTGCGCCGCGTTTCCCTGCTTGGCATTTCCCAGGGGTGCGCCGTTTCGATAGCCTATGCCGTCCGGCATCCAGAGCGTGTGGCGGGGATGGTGCTGTATGGCGGATTCACCAAAGGTTGGCGCAAACGGGGCAATCAGCGCGAAATAGCGCGCCGCGAAGCGATGGGAGCGCTGATACAGGAAGGCTGGGGCCAAGACGACCCGGTGTTCCGGCAAATGTTCACCTCCCTCTTCATTCCGGAAGCAACGCCGGAACAGAGGAATTGGTACAACGAGCTGCAACGCAATACCGTCTCGCCGGAAATTGCCCATCGCATTTTCGAGGAAGGCGCCGTCATTGACGTTGACGAGCTGTTACCGCGGGTCCGCGTCCCGACCCTGGTGATGCATGCTACGGGGGACGCGGTCATTCCGTTCGATCATGGCCAGGCGATGGCTGGGAAAATCCCCGGCGCGCGTTTCGTTGCGCTAGACGGCGTCAACCACGTGCTGCTTGGCCACGAACCGGCATTCGCGACCTTCGTCGACGAAACGCGTCGTTTCCTTGCCGACCCCGAACAGACGCAGCAACTGGCAGGCCCTCCGGCGTCCTTGGGAATCAACCGCTCTCGGCAATACATAACAGTGCTGGCCGCGGAAGTGGTCAGTCCCATGCATCTCCTCGAAACGGAGGATCCCGAAGTGGCGATCCGCGAATTCCAGCCCGTCGAGGATCGGGTGGTAGAAGTCGTGGAGAGCCATGGCGGCGTCGTCACGTCGGCTGCTGACGGGACAATCACCGCAGCATTCGGCCTCGCTCGCGCCACCGAGGATCACGCTTATCTTGCATGCCGCGCCGCGCTTGCGGCCAAGCTGGCAGTGGAGGAGCTTTCCCAGGGCGGGATCCAGTTGAGGGCCGGAATAGACACCGGCGAGGTGATCGTACGGCAGCAATGGACGACCAAAGCCAGCAAGGTTGAACTGGCCGGAGCCGCGCCGCGTGCGGCCAACCGGCTGATGCGTGCCTTGCACCGTGCGACGATCGCCGCGACAGGCCGGGCGCGCGCAGCCGCCGGCGGCTATGTGCAGATGCACCGCTTAGCGCATTCGGAGCATCCGCAACTTGGCCACGAGGAACGCATTTACGAGCTGTTGGGCGAAAATCACGCTTTGTCGCGCTGGCACCTGAGGGCCAATCGCGGCCTCACCGGACTGGTGGCGCGCGAGCTCGAGCTGAAAATCCTGCTTGCAACCTGGCGCCGGGTCAGGGAGGGCCACGGCCAGGTCGCCGGGATCGTCGCCGACGCCGGCATGGGCAAGTCGAGGCTTGCCCATGAATTTCTCTCCCTCGACGAGGTGGCCGGTTTTACTGTGCTTGAATGTGGCGGTCTGGAGTTTGATTCATCAGTTACTCTGGGTGCTGTAAAGAAGCTGCTGCTCTCGGCTTGTGGCATTCGTGGCGAAGACGGCTTGGCGGAAGCCCAGCGCCTGTTTGCATTCAAACGGGCTGAACTGGACCTGGATCCAAGTCATACGGCGCCGCTTTCCTTCCTCGCGGACCTGCCGGTCGACGATTCTTCCTGGTGGCATCTCGATGCGCGGGAGCGGACCTCACGGGTATCCGAGGCGATGAGCGCATTTCTCGTTGCCTTGAGCCGGGCCTCGCCCGTAGCCGTGCTTATCGAGGATCTGCACTGGATCGATGCCGAGAGCGAGGCCGTAATGAACAGGCTGGTCGAGGTCATGGGCGCCAACCGTATCATGCTGCTCGCCACCTACAGGCCGCAGTACCGACACGAATGGAACCGCCGCGGCTATTTCCAGCAGATAAGGTTGGAGCGGTTCGCGCGGGACGAAATGGAGCAGTTCCTCACCGAATTGCTGGGATCCGATCCCAGCTTGGGGGAACTGCGGCAATCGCTTGCCGAGCGGGCCGAGGGCACGCCGCTATTCCTGGAAGAAATGGTGCGCGGATTGGTTGCGGACGGTGCACTTGCCGGCCAGTCCGGCCGCTACGAGCTCAAGAGGCCAGTGGATTCCATCACCATCCCGTCGACAGTTCAATCGCTCATCGCCGCACGTATCCAGCAGCTGGGTGACTCGGAAAGGCAGGCACTCCAACTCGCTTCGGTTATCGGCAAGAATGTTCCGTATCCCCTGCTGAGGGCGCTCTCGCCGCTCTCGGAGGCGGAGCTGGGGGTATGCCTGGCCAAACTGCAGAGTTTGGAATTCCTGTTCGAGGTCCAGAGCTATCCTCACGTGGAGTATACGTTCAAGCACGCGTTGACGCTCAAGGTGACCTACGAATCTCTCCTGGCGGAGGACCGAAAAAGGCTGCATCGGGCTGCATTGGTTGCGATGGACAGACTCTATGCCGGATCGCTGAACCACCACATCGAGGAACTGGCCGAACACGCGCTTCGTGCCGAGGCTTGGGAACCGGCCGCGGATTATCTGCTGCAAGCGGCGGGCCGGGCCGAGGAACGCTCGGCCTATTCCGCCGCGGTCCAGTTCCTCGAAAACGCCCGCAAAGCAGTCGCCGCGCTGCCCCGAAATCCGAAAACCCTCGCCCAGGCGATCAACCTGCGGGTGCGGATGCGGCCCGCCTACGGCGCCCTGGGTGCCTATCGGAAGGCGCTGCCGCAGCTATTGGAAGCGCGCGAACTGGCCATGGAACTGGGCGATCCGCAACTCATCTCCGACGTGTTGCTCCACTTGAGCTATCTCAACAGCTCCCACGGCCGCTACGAGGAGGCGCTGGAACCGGCCGACACACTCAAGCGCGGCGCGACGGCAAATGGCGTGCAGCGCTGCATAAGCGAGTCGGACCTGGCCGCCTCACAGGCGCTTCTGATCCGCAGCGAGGCGCGGCAGGTGCTGGAGCGGCTTGTTCCGCATGAGGAGAGGTTCACCAAAGCTTGGCGTCTGGAGCGTTTCGGACAGCTCGGTGCGCGTGCGGTTTGGTACCTGGGGCACCGCGCGCAGGCGGAAGCACGCCTTGGCCGGTTCGATGATGCGGAACGTTCGCTTGCCGAACTGCAGAAGGTCGCCGCCGAAGTGGCGCGCCCGATCGATAGCTGCGCGGCCGCCTATTTCACCGGTGTGGTGGGCGTCCTGCGCGGCCCCGAGCCGGCGCTTGTCGAGGCGCTGCAATTGTGGTCCTCCGAAGCCGCTACCAGCGCATCTATCCTACTCCGGCCATGGCTGTTGACCGTGCTCGGGCATGCGGAATTCCTGCTCGGCCGCAACCACGACGCGGGCGCCACCTTGGAAATGGCGGTGACCGAGGCTGAGCGGCTCGATCTTGCCCAGTTCGAATGTCACGCGCGCGCGGTGCTCGCATGCGTGCGTGCGCGCCTGTATGAGCCGGAAGCTGCGGCCAATCTCGGCCATGCGCTCGAGCTTGCGCGGGGACGCGGCGATCCGTGGAGCGAGATCATCGTACTGCGCGGCCTTGCCGAGCTGAAGCCTTCCAGATCGGCCATTGGCTGGCTCGAACAGGCCTGCAATCTTGCCAGGCGGGTTGAATTGCGGCCGGAGCTTGCCCGCTCCTTGCTAGCTCTCGGGCTCGCGAAGCGGCGCGGCAAGATTGCTGGCGCGGATGCAACTCTCGCGCAAGCGGCCAAGCTCTACACAGAAATGCAGATGCGGGAGGATTTCTCCGGCATGGAGGAGCCGACCGGAAGTGTCCTGCCCGATCGCGTTCCCATGGCGGTTACGGCTTGATCCCTCCGCATCCAGGGATCTGCTTCGAAGGTTTGCGCTGCCTGTAGGGCAAGCAAGCCGCGGTCACGCAGCTCGCGACCCCGCGGTGTCATGGAACGATATCTGCCGGACCAAACGATCCGCCACCACGTCTGCGTGGGTCAGCGGTCCCATATGTCCGGCGCCAGGAACAATCGCCCCGATTGCGGCCGGAACGCGGGAAACGAGTTCGCGGGCGATGAGCCGCGTCGGAACTGGTGCAAATTCGCCGCGCAATACCAAGACCGGAAAGCCAAATCGGGCATATTCGCTTGCTGGCGTCGATTCATGGATCAATGCGTGGAAGTCCAGGCTGGCCTTCGGCAGAAACCGCACGAGTGCAGCCTGAAGTTCCGGCTTCATCGCGGCGAAGATGCCGGCCCCACCCCAGTAGTCGATGAAATGAGCTGTCGCGGTCAGGTAACTGCCGTTGATCAGGCCGTCATGGACGGTGCCTGCGATCGCCAAGACTTCGCCGAGCGCCTCGTGGCCCTCACAGTCCAGCTCGCGCAGCAGGTGAAAGGCAGACGGCTCATAAAGGGAGAGGCTGGCCAGCCGGTCTGGACGCACCGCTGCTATATGCAGGGCCAATCCACCACCATAGGAATGGCCAACAAGATGCACAGGCCCGTCATGGTGGTCGATCATCTCCAGGATACCGGCGGCTTCGTCGGTCAGATGGAAAGCGCCGGCACCAGTCCAGGTGCCGCCGCCCGGCGCCCCGATCAGATCGGGTGCGATGAGCCGGTAGCTGTCATCGAGCCGCTCCGCCAGGCTGCGCCATTGCCGTCCGCTGCCGCCTGAGCAGTGCAGGGCGATGACAAGCGGTGCCTGGCACGCCCTATGCGAGACGTGGGACGTCGATGCGGCAATCATCGAGCCCCGCCCTCCTCCGCCCTCAAAAAACGCGTGCGGCGGCTGGGATCACGCCCGGCAAACGAAGTGATCCAGTTGATCTCGAAGCGGGTGATGCCGATGTCGCGCAAGATGTAGTCCGGCAACTCATAAAGCTGTCTACGGTCCCGTTGGATACGAATGAAACGCCAGACTGCGGCCAACATTGTTCCGCCAGCCCAGCGCAAACCTCGCGTTCTGGTGAGGCACAGGGATGGGTTCACCATTTCACTCATTTTGATTTTCTCCATGGTTGCGGGCGCTGACTACGGCGCCAGTGGAGCCCTTGTCGTTGTCCGCCGTGAGCTTCATCGTTGAAGGCAACGTCGATTTTTGCCGCGCTAGCGTTGTATTCGGCGGTCAGGCCGCTGCTCGGCGGGAGACGTCGAGAAACATTGCCAGGTGAGCCGCCAGCGCCTCCGCATCGCGGCCGACGCCGTCGAGGAAGCTGGAGCTTCGATGGCGCATGAAATTGAGGCCGAGCACGTAGAGTCCCGGATACGCGCAGACGCCGCCATCGTTCAGGATTTCGCCCCGGGCGTCGAACACATCCAGCTTCAGCCATGGGTATTCCCGGCGATAGCCGGTAGCCCATATGATCGTCTGGATACCCTGGTCGATGAGGTCGATTTCGGTCGCCTCGGCGCTCAGGATCAGGCTCGGAATGGAACCGGGATCGATCGAGTAGAGGCCATCGCCGGCGGCCGCGCGGTCTATATTGGCCAGCACGCGCCTCAGCCTGCGTTCCGCCGCCATGGTCGTTTCGGCGAGATCGCCGTTGAACCGAATGCGTGTATCGCAGGCGGCAGCCGCTCGACCGACAAGACGAATGCCTTGCTCCCGAAGACCGGCAAGGTCGAGCGTCCTGCGCTCGGGTGTGCCTATCAGCTGCAGGGAGGGCTGCCGCCGTGCCGCGGTGAGTTCCGGAACTTCAGCGACAGGCTTGGCAAGCATTCCCAGCCGGTCGAGCCACCACAGGATGTCGTGCCCGCGGTAAAGCCTCGGTAGGCGTGTATGACTGCCGACCGACAGGGTCACCGGGCGTCCGGAGCGATTGATCTCCTCCGCAAGTTGTATGCCGGTCGCCGAGGCCCCGGCCACGAGAACGCCACCCTGGGGCAGTTGCTGAGGATTGCGATAGTCCCGCGGCACGACCTGCCTGATCCGGGAGGAGATCTGCTTTGCTAGTGGCGGAATGCGTGGCCGGTCGCTGTATCCGGTCGCGACCACGACCGCACGCACGCTCCATTGGCCGCGATCGGTCAGCAGCCGGAAGCCTCCGTCGACCCTTTCGGTCGAAAGCACCTCCACACCGTCCTCCACCGGTGCGGTGATCGAGCACGCGTAATCCTCTAGGAACCCCACCGTCTCGGCCATTGTCATGAAGCCGTCGGGATTGGCTCCGCGATAACCGCCGCCGGGCAGGCGTGTCATCCAGTTGGGCGTCAGCAGGCGCAGCGAATCCCACCGTTCGCTGCGCCAGCGCTCCGCGATCCGGCCGCGCTCCAGCACGACGTGGTAGACCCCGCGCTCGGACAGGCACCGGCTCATGGCTAAACCCGCCTGTCCGGCGCCGATAACGGCCACGTCTGTGCGTCGCATGGAATTCGCGCCTTGTAAGCAGGGGCAATAGATCGCCGGCGCCATCCTTTTCAGGACGAGGCCGGCGATATTGCTCTTGCGGACCGAAGTCAGCCTTTCACGGCAACCGAGACCGGCACGCCGTTGGTCAGCACGTCGAACACCGCGGAACGGGCGCGCGACTGCATTACGATTTCCTCGAGCTTCTCAGCCGAAGCATCGCCCTTGATCTTGAAGGAGATACGGATGCCCTGGTAGCCGTTGCGGACTTCGTTAGAGATGCCGAGGATGCCTCGAAGGTCGATGTCGCCTTCGACGGTCGATTCCACCTCATGCAGCGTCACGCCGCGCGCGGCCGCGATGTTCGCGATGCCGGCGGTGAGGCAGGAAGCAAGCGCGTGGAGGAGGTATTCGACCGGCGTCGGGCCGTTGTCTTCGCCGCACAGGACCGCCGGATGGTCGCTGTCAGCCTGGTAGGCCATCGTGTGAGACTGGTCGGCGCCAGCGCCGAAGAAGTTGGCCATCGTGCTGCGGCTGTGCGTGCCGGTGATCCAGCGGCTCTTGGCCCGGAACTGGAACTTGGCAAGCTCCGGCTGGCCCGCGACGGCATTGATGGTGGCCAGAAGGGTGGGCGTATTGACGCCGTTCCTCGGCTCCCGCGGCGCCTTCTTAACGGAAGCCTTTTCCATGACCATTGTATCGTCCTGCATGTCATTTACTCCTGGGTTCGGACGTTGCGCGACCGGGATCGCCCCGGACGGCTAAACCTCGGCCGGCAGCGTTTGACGTGCAGTGGGAACAACAGTGGGAAAACGAGAGGTTTTTTTGCGTCAACCAGTCGTGAACAGCGCCAGATCCGCAATCAGCGAAACGGCGGGCCTTCAAACGCTTTGCTTCCTCGCGCGGTGCGATCTCCCGTAAGCGCCGAGAACGCTTCGCAACCGAAACCACAGGAGATCAGACCATGTCTCGTTCATTTGGAAAGGATACCCGCCCGTCCTCAACCGACTGGGCTGTCATAGCTCGCGGGCCAAGCAAGGCCGAGGTGCTCGCCCATATCGCGAAGATTCACACATACGCGAGCACCCTAAATCGGCCCGGCCGCGAGGAAACCACATGAGGCTTGTTGCGGCGGGAGTGCCGATCGGCCCCCCCTTCGACAACACTTGTCGGGATAATGTTTTCGGTCGACGCCCAGCTGGCCGCACACGGCATCGCGGTCCATGCCGGAGCGAAGTTTTCGACGGGAAAAACGAACGCTGTCCGCGTCGCGACCAGCATTCTGGACGAGGAGCACCTCGAGCACGTCGCAAATTCCCTGGCGCTGGCAGCCGACCCGGCGCGGGAAGTTGTCTGAGGCAAGTCAATCGCCGTTCGGACTGCTACTCCGCCGCCACGCCCTTCACCTCGAGATAGCTTTCCATTGAATCGTCCATCGCCTGCAGCCAGGGCGTATGGTGCAGCGGCGCCATCGTGCCGGTCATCAGCGAGCGATAGGAATGGTCGCGGAAGCCCATAATGTCTTGCGCCTTATGGTGCTCCCATTCCATGAAGGTCTGATTGACGGCCTCGACATCGAAGCCGGGATAGTCGGTCTGCTCCATCAGCTCCCTGGTGTAGTCGCCCTGGAACCAGATCATCTGCTCGGCGTCTTCCAGCGTTTCCTCGCGTGCCCGCCATTTCCGGCCGTGCTCGGCCATCGCTTCGGCCGACGGCAGCTTGATGCGGCCCATGATGACGTCGCGGGCGAACCAGGCCTGCGCGTCGAACATGTTGAAGGTGTAGAACTGGTCCTGCATGCCGATATAGGACAGCTTCGGGTTTTTCTCCCAGACGACGCCCTCGTAGAGCCCGTCCGGCCACATACGGTTGGCGGTCTTCAGCTTCAAATCCTCGGTGAGGAACGGGAAGGAATGGAGGTAGCCGGTGCACAGGATGATGGCGTCGACGTCTTTGGTGCTGCCGTCCTTGAAATGCGCCGTCTTGCCGACGACCCTCTGCAGAAGCGGCACTTCCTTCCAGTTCTCCGGCCATTTGAAGCCCATCGGCTTCGAGCGGTAGCTGGAGGTGATCGATCTGGCGCCGTATTTGTAGCATTGCGAGCCGATGTCCTCGGCTGAATAGGAGCGGCCGATGATCAATATGTCCTTGCCCTTGAATTCCATCGCGTCGCGGAAATCGTGGCTGTGCAGGATACGGCCGTTGAAGGTCGAAAAGCCCTCGAAATAGGGAACGTTGGGCACGGAGAAATGCCCCGAAGCGACGACGACATTGTCGAACTCTTCCGAATAGGTGACGTCGTTGGTGCGGTCATGCGCGGTGACGGTGAATTTTTTTGTTGTTTCGGAGAAGGTGACCATGCGCACCGGGCTGTTGAAGCGCACCCATTGGCGCACGCCGGATTTTTCGACGCGGCCCTTGATGTAGTCCCACAGCACGGCGCGTGGCGGATAGGAGCCGATCGGCCGGCCGAAATGCTCCTCGAAGGTATAGTCGGCGAATTCGAGGCATTCCTTCGGCCCGTTCGACCAGAGATAGCGGTACATCGAGCCGTGCACCGGATCGCCGTGCTCGTCGAGGCCGGTGCGCCAGGTGTAGTTCCACAGGCCGCCCCAGTCGGACTGCTTTTCGAAGCAGACGATTTCGGGAATGTCGGCGCCCTTGTCGGCAGCCGACTTGAAGGCCCTGAGCTGGGCCATGCCGGACGGCCCGGCTCCGATGACGGCAACACGATCTTTCATTGCGAGCCTCCCGATCTCATTTCCCTAACGAAACAAATTTCACTGACAGGACAGTAATTGCCCCTTCGATGCTGTCAACAGGGCTTGTCGCGAAACCGCGTTTCGCCCAGCTGGATTTCCAAGCGACGCAGTAGCTCGGGGCGAAATCCGGACATTGCGCAATTCGACACGGGTGGCTTGCCGTGGCAGTTGCACTTCTGTATCGGCACCGAATATGTTCACCGTGAGTGAAATGAATCGGCAAGGTCCGGGGTGGCAACATGGCGAAAAAAGCATCCAGTCTAAAGCCCGCTGCGGCCGTCGCGGGCAAAGCCAAGCCGTCGGTTGCCGCAATCGATCCGCGCAAGATACGCGCGCCGCTCACCCAGAACCCGCACGCCATTCGCGACACCCGCGAAAAAGTGCTGGAGGTCGCCATCGGCCGCGAGGTGCGGGCATTCCGCAAGAAGCTCGGCATCACCGTCGCCGATCTGGCTGCCGCCACCGACATTTCGCTTGGCATGCTGTCGAAGATCGAGAACGGCATCACCTCGCCATCGCTGACCACGTTGCAGGCGCTGTCACGGGCGCTCGGCGTTCCCGTCACCGCATTCTTCCGCCGCTTCGAGGAAGAGCGCAGTGCCGTCTTCGTCAAGGCCGGCGAAGGCCTCGACGTCGAACGCCGCGGCACGCGCGCCGGCCACCAGTACAATCTGCTCGGCCATATCGGCTCCAACACCAGCGGCGTCGTCGTCGAACCCTATCTGATCACGCTGACCGAGGATTCCGACGTGTTCCCGACCTTCCAGCATGAAGGCATGGAATTCCTCTATATGCTCGAGGGCGAGGTGGTTTACCGGCACGGCAGCAATCTCTACCCGATGAGGCCTGGCGACAGCCTGTTCTTCGACGCCGATGCGCCGCACGGACCGGAAGTGCTGAGCGTCCTGCCGATGCGCTATCTGTCGATCATCTGCTACCCGCAAAGCGCGGGGTGAGAGCGCGATCTCGCCCCTTGTGGACCTCGTGGGGGAGATCGGCAGCTTCGCCGACGGCGCCTCTTTTGCAGCGTTGGTGATTAGCGAAAGCTGAGGTGACATCCAATCTCCCCCCTTGAGGGGGAGATGTCCGGCAGGACAGAGGGGGGGCGAACCGCGATGACGCATAATCCAGTACCCGCCAACAATCGCCGCAATGCGCGCAGGATGCGCAAGGTGATGACCGATGCCGAACTGAAGCTCTGGAACGAGATCAGGGAGCACAGGCTGATGGGACTGGGGTTTCGGCGCCAGATGCCTATCGCCGGCTATATCGTCGACTTTGCATGCCCGGACAAAAAGCTGATCGTCGAGCTCGACGGTTCCCAGCACGCCCAGGCCGAATCGTCGGAATTGGACGCCGCAAGGACCGCAAAGCTCGAAGCGCTGGGCTGGACTATCCTGCGCTTCTGGAACGACGACGTCATTCGCGATATCGACAATGTCTGCCAGCATATCGTGATTGTGGCTGGGCTGGCTGGCGCGTCGTGGTCTTCGCCGAAGCGGTGGAGTGGGCATTGTGGGAAGGCCGGCGCTCTACGGCGCCCCCTCTGCCTGCCGGGCATCTCCCCCTCTTGGGGGGAGATTGGCAGCTTGAGAGGGCAGCGCAAATATCAGCAGGAAAAACTCAATCAGGCCCAAAACCCGCTGACGTCGCATTCCCATCATCCAGCTTCGACAGCCATTCGACCAGCGTCGGCCGATAGCGCGTCAGGCCCTTGTAGGTGGCGAGTTCCTCGGGCAGGTCGCGGATGACGCGGTGCAGCCGCCGTGCCCATTTCGGCTGCGTCACCAGCTCGTCCATCTTGATCAGATAGCAGCGGATCGGGAAGACGATCGCATTCGAGCGCGGCAGCCGCCAGAAGCTCTGCAGCTCGACGCGCAGATGAACCTTGTCGCCGACGTTTTCCGGCGTCACCGTGGCGCGGTCCGGACCCCATTTGTGGTAATTTTCCGGGCTGGTATCGAGGCGCGGATTGATGGTCATCGTCCAGTTCAGCCGGCGCGCCGGCTTGCCCTGCTGGATGTTGGTGAGGAATTTCAGCGCCCGGACGAAGATGCCCTTCTCATGCGCCAGCGGCACCGGCGCGTGCCATTCGAAGAAGTTCATGCCGATGTCGAAATCGAGCGACCAGTCGGCCTGGGTGGTGACCATGCCGGCATCCATCCACAGATTGCCGTCGCGCTGGTCGAGGATGCAGAAATCGCCCTGGCTCTGGCGGGTGATGTATTCCATCGGCCCATAGGGCAGCGTCGAGACATCGCCGAAGGTGAAGCTGTCGTCGATGCCGAGCGGCCGGTTGATCCAGCGCCAGCGGTCGCCGTCGCGGATCAGCGTGAAATGCTCGGGATAGCCCAGCGCCTGCTGCTCCATCAAAAGCTCGAGCAGATCCCAGCCGGCCAGCGTCATGTGCGGCAGCGACTGGCAGCGCAACGGGTCCTCGGCCAACACCAAAGCGCGGTCCTGCATCTCGGCGACATAGTGCTCGTCGACGTCGATCAGGTTCTCCAGCACGCTGCCCTTCGGCCCGACGACATGCGGCTCGATGTTGACGGCATACATGTAGCTGTCTTCATGGAACGGGAACGGGAACCGCCTGATGTGCTCGGGGCTGTTCCTGAAGGTGAAGTCGTCGCGGAACGTTTCCTTGCGAAAGGTGATGCCCAAGCTCGCCTCCTATCTTTCCAGCACCAGCGACCTGCCCTCGAAGCGTGAGACGCAGGGCATGATCTTGCAGCCCGAACGGTGGTCTTCCTCGCTCAGCCAGTGGTCGTTGTGGATGAATTTGCCGTCATGCGAAATGACGTTGGTCTCGCACTGGCCGCAGACGCCACCGCGGCAGAGATAGGGCGGATCGACGCCGGCCGCCTCGATCGCCTCGAGCAGGCTCTGCTGCTCGTCGACACGGATTGTCTTGCCGCTGAGCGCCAGCGTCACGTCGAAGGGCGCGCCGGGCTGCGGGGCCGCGAAATGCTCGAAATGCACGGTCTCGGGAGGCCAGCCGAGGGCGGCGGCACGCTCGCGCACCCAGCCGATCATGCCGGACGGGCCGCAGACATAGAGATGCGTGCCGAGCGGCTGCGACGACAGCAGCCGGTCGAGATCGACGCGCTCGTCGCGGTCGTCGTGATAGAGCCTGACCCGGCGGTCGTAGCGCTCTCTCAGCAGGTCGGCATAGGTGCCGAGCGAGGCGGTGCGGCAGGTGTAATGCAGTTCGAAATTGCCGCCTTCCGCCGCCAGCTGCGCGGTCTGCGCCATGAACGGGGTGATGCCGATGCCGCCGGCCAGCATCAGATGCTTCCTGGCGCGCAGATCGAGCGAGAACAGGTTGACAGGATAGCTGACCACCATCTCCGTGCCCGGCCTGACCTGCCTGTGCATGAACAGCGAGCCGCCGCGGCCGGCGTCGTCGCGGCGCACCGAGATGGTGTATTCGCGGGTGTCGAGCGGCGAGCCCATCAGCGAATAGGGATTGAGCCTGGTGCGTTCGCCATCGCGCATCTCGACGACGACATGGGCGCCGCCGGAGAAGGTCGGCAAAAGCTCGCCGTCGCGCCGGCGGAAATGAAAGCGCGTCACCAGCTCGTTGACCGGGACGACATCGCTGACGAGGACATCGAGCTTGGTGGTGCCGGTGCTCATCGAAAGACCTCCTCGATCGGAGGAATTTCGCTGCGGTCCTCGGCATTGATGCAGACGCCCTGGAAGGCGGCGAGCCGCCGCGAATAATGATCGCGCACCAGAAGCAGCAGGCCGCAATGCGAACAGGTCGCCGGCTGCGTCGTCACGTTCTCGGTGATGCCCTTGCAGTGGACGCATTGCATGCGGCGCGCCAGCGAGCCGCGATGCTCGGTCTGGATCGAGGTGTGGTCGATGCCGGCTTCGAGCGCCGCCTGCATGGCCTGTCCGATCAGCCCTTCGGTGCCGGCAAGGTAGAGCCTGAGGCCCATATGCGCGTTGGCCAGCGTCTGCTTCAGCCGCGGCAGGGCGCTGGCGAAGGAATGGCCGAGGTAGAACTGCGCCGGCTTCAGGGCTTCGAGCGCATCGGCGTATTTGCCGTCGCGGCCGGGAATGAAGATGATGTGGGCGCCGCCGAAGAAATCCGCCGGTGCCTTGGCGGCCAGATCGGCAATCGCCAGCGCTCCTTCTGCATCCGCTATGAAAAGATGATGCTTGCCAGGCTGCGGAGACAGGGTCCCATAGACCGGGCGGCTGATGATGCTTTTCGCTGCCATACCCGCAGTATGCCTCAGCCTTTCGCCGTGCGCTTGGTCTTCTTCGGATCATCGAAAGGAAGCGGCTCGGCGATTGCGCTGATGGCGCCGCTCTTGTTGCGGATCTCGAGCCTGGTGCCCTGCACCGCGCAGTCGACCTCGAGCCGGGCGATGCCCATCGATTTTTTGACAAGCGGCGAATACATGGCGCAGGTCACCACGCCGACCTTTTTGCCGTCGCGATAGACCGGTGCGCCCTCGTCGGCCGGCTCCTTGCCTTCGAGCAGCACGCCGAAGATCTTGAAGCGCTCCTTGCCCTTGAGGCGATAGTGCTCCTCGGCACCGCGAAAGCCTGTCTTGCCGGGGCTGACGGTGAAGTCGAGACCAAGCTCCCACAGCGTGTCGCCCGGGCCTTCGTTCTCAAACGGGTATTTCTGCGAATTGTCGTAGGGGTAAAACAGCAGGTAGCTCTCGACGCGCAGCATGTCGAGCGTGGTGAAGCGGCACGGGATGATGCCGGCGCTCTTGCCCTCGTCGAGGATCCTGTCCCAGATCGTTCCGGCGTCCTGGCCACGGCAGAAAATCTCGTAGCCGCGTTCGCCGGTATAGCCGGTGCGAGAGATCATCACGGGAAAGCCGAACAGCTGCGTCTGCATGTGGTGGAAATAATTGAGGTCGCGAATGCCGGGCACATGCCTTGCAAGATAATCCACGGCTAGCGGCCCCTGCAGCGAAAGGTCGTGCAGATTGTCATCGAAGCGCAGCGACACGTCACGACCGACCGAAGCGCGTTGCAGCTCTTCATGGCCGGTGCCCGAGCCATGCACGACCATCCAGGAATTCGGGCCGGTGCGGTAGAGGATGCAGTCGTCGGTGAACTTGCCGGCCTCGTTGAGCATGCAGGCATAGGCCGACTTGCCGGGATAGATCTTTTCGACGTCGCGCGTCGTCGCCAGATCGATCAGGTGCGAGGCGTGCGGCCCGGTGATGTGGACCTTCTTCAAGCCGGACACGTCCATCAGGCCGGCCTTGGTGCGGATGGCGATATACTCTTCGTCGGCGTCCTTGTCGTAGGTCCAGGCGGTACCCATGCCGCTCCAGTCCTCGAGCTTCGAGCCGAGCGCGCGATGGCGGTCCGCAAGCGTCGAAAATCTCCAGGATGCCGTCATCCGCTGTCCTCCGTTCGAAAGAAACCTTTTTGCTTTCCCCTGCTCCCTGCACACAGGCGGGAGCGTTGCCTTGAATATTGACCGCAAACGCAGGGAGCCTGCAATACCCGTAAGCAAATAATTTCATTGTCAGGCAAATCCGACGAGCCCAAACAAACGGTTAACGTCGCGTAAAATCGTCTTGACAATTCCAGAATTCGGCCGGATTTTATGAAAAAAATTTCACTCTCTTGAAAGAGGGCAATGACCGGCCAATCCGGACCGGCGTTGAAAAAGGGGAAAGCCGATGTCCGACCTGCAACAGCGCGTGGAAGCGTTGTACCGTTCCGACGTGCGTGGATCCATGCTCCTGATCGTCTGCCTGTGGGCGACGATCCTCTTTGTCCTGTTCATGACATGGCCATACGTCCCCGACGCCGGCATCAAGCTCGTCGTCGCGGTCGCCGCCGCCGCCGTGCTGATCTTCAACACGGCCGCGATCCTGGCGATGGTCAACCACTACAAGGAAGACAAGGACTTCATCTACGGCCTCGACATCAAGAACGCCGACGCCTACCGCAACCGCAAGTCCTGAGGGGAGACGCATGGCCCGCTATACACCGCCCGAACAGAGCAAGGCCGGACAGGTTTTCGATATCGCCGTCGTCGTGGTCGCGATTTTCGTCGCGCTGTGGCTGCCGCTGAAACTAGGGCTGGCAGGGGCGGCAAAATCCATCGACGCGCTTGACGCCAAGACGTGGGAAGCGCTCGGACAAAACCCGACCATGGCCTCGATCTGGGAAAAGCTCGGCTACACGCCGGAAACCGCGCACGACATCATCCAGAACCGGTTCCACTACATCATCGACTGGCCGACGCTGATCATCATGGCGGCGGTGCTGATCGGCTATTTCATCTTTCTGTTCCGCGCATCGGACCGCGAATACCGCGACGTCATCGACGAAAAGTTCGGCGACAAATAGATAGGGAAGCATCGTCATGTGGGTGGCACTCTCTTACGCATGCTGGGGCATCTCGATCGTGCTCGCGCTGTGGATGCTCTACGACTGGTTCAAGATCGACACGACCTATTCCGAAGAGATGCTGACCTCGTCCAGGGAAGGCGAACTTGAAGCCGTGTCCGAAAAACACCGGATCTGAGTGGGGGATTGAACGATGACGATCACGGCTGAACCAGCGGTGCAAGTGCAAGGCGACAGGGTTTCACTGCTCAGGGTGCTCGGCCCCGCCCATGTCTGGGCGCTCGGTGTCGGCATCGTTCTGGTCGGCGAATTCACCGGCTGGAATTTCGCGGCGGACAAGGGCGGCGCGCTGGCGGCGCTGATCGTCTGCTGGATCGTCGGGCTGCTCTACACGTCGGTCGCGATGATCGATTCCGAAGTTACCTCGACGGTTGCCGCCGCCGGCGGCCAATATGCCCAGGCCAAGCACATTGTCGGGCCGCTGATGGCCTTCAACGTCGCGCTGTTCCTGGTCTTTGCCTACACCATGCTCGAAGTGTCGGACGCGATCCTGCTCGGCGACACCATCGTCGCCAAGGCTGGCGTCGAGGGCCTCAACCACAATTCCTTCATCGCCGCGACCATCGTCGTGCTGGCATGGCTGAACTATCGCGGCGTGCTGATGACGCTCAACGTCAACTTCGTCATCACCGCCATCGCCTATGTCTCGATCGTCATCCTGTTCTTCTCGGTCAGCCCGTGGACGCAAGGCGCCGTGCTCAAGCTCAACGAGTTGGTGACCCCGGGCAACGCCCTGCCCTATGGCTGGATCGGCGTCATCGCCGCCTTCCAGTTCGGCATCTGGTACTATCTCGGCATCGAGGGCACCACGCAGGCGGCCGAGGAAGTGCGCTCGCCGGCGCGCTCGCTGCCCTACGGCACGATGGCCGGCATGATCACGCTTCTGATCGCGGCCGCCATGACCTGGTATGTCTGCGCCTCTCTGATGCCCTGGGAATATCTCGGCATCACCTACTATCCGCTGTGGGACGCAGGCAAACTGACCGGCAGTGCGCTGCTGGAAAACCTGTTGTTCATCGCGACGCTGCTTGCCGCGCTCGCCTCCGCCAATGGCTGCATCAACGACGCCGCGCGCGCCTGGTTTTCGCTCGGCCGCGACCGCTATCTGCCGACCTGGTTCTCGGCGGTGCATCCGAAATACCGCACGCCCTATCGCTCGATCCTGTTTCTGCTGCCGATCGCGCTCGCCTTCGCCTTCATCGCCGACCTCAACCAGGCGATCACCTTCTCGATCCTGTCGGGCGTGCTGCAATACACCTTCATGAGCATCAACATCATCATGTTCAGGAAAAAGTGGCCGCTCGGCTCGATCCGCCGCGGCTACACCCATCCGTTCCATCCGCTGCCGGCGATCGTCTTGTTCTGCCTTTGCGTCGTCACTTTCTTTGCGATCTTCCTCGGCTTTGGTTCGCAGCTGATCGCCATGGTCGCTTTCTACTTCCTGATCTCGCTGTGGTTCCACTTCTACCGCTACAAATTCGTGCGCCGTGGTGCCCAGTTCACCATGCCGTGGCCGAAGCCGCAGGGCTACTGACAGGAGTAAAGGAGGCTCACCCCAAAACGCAGCGCAATCGCATATGGGAAAGTGCCCCCTCACCCGGATTGCCAACCGAATTGCGAAGGGCAATTCGGGGCAATCCGACCTCTCCCCGAGGGGAGAGGAGATCGCCGGCGTTGATGCCAGCCTCTTCTCCCCAACGGGGAGAAGGTGGCCGCCCACGGGTCTTGCCTCCGGCAAGCCCGAGGACAGGCTCCGCGGCCGGATGAGGGGGACTTCCTATACAAGAGCCCTGCCCCAGAATGGGGCGCGCCTGTGCATGATGAGATGTCTGAAATGATCTCAGCGTCACTCGCCGGGGCGGTTGCCCTGGCTCTCGTCCTCCATATAGCCTGGCTTGCGCGGGCCAGCCGCACCAAGGCTTCGACCGGGCTTGCCGCCGACGAAGCCGGCGTCCGCGCCGTCATCCCCGACGCGGCCAACGTCTCGGACGGCACTGCCGGCGTGGTCACCTTCGCCGGCTCGTGGAACGGCCGGCGGGTGCAGGTGCGGACCATCGTCGACACGCTGGCGATCAGGAAGCTGCCGGCGCGCTGGCTGAGCGTTTCGATCACCGAAAAGGTCGCGATACCAGGCACTTTCGATATGATGATGCGGCCGGGATCGCCGACGACCTTTTCCAATTTCGATCATCTCGACCATACGCTGCCGAAGGCGGCGGGATTTCCGGCCGAGGCGGTGCTGCGGAGCGACCGCAAGGGCGTGCGCTTCCCCGAAACCGTCATCGCCGGCCACCTCGATATCTTTGCTGAGGAGCGCGCCAAGGAATTGTTGATCACGCCGAACGGCGTGCGCATCGTCTGGCTTCTGGCCGAGGCCGAGCGGGCGCGCTACGGCGTATTCCGGCAAGCCGAATTCGGCACGGTCAGGCTCGATCCGGTGCTGATCGAGAGGCTGCTGTCGTCGGCTTCGGCGCTGCGCGATGCCATCAATCAAAGCGAACGGCAAGCGGCATGACCAGCCAGATCACCACCTCCCCCGCACCACCGAGCCCCTATCTGGTTCTGGGCGCTGCGATTGTCTTGCCGGCGAGCGGGCATGTCGTGCTCGGCGTGCCGGTGCGCGGCCTGCAATTCCTGTTCTTCATGGTGATCCTCGCCTGGGTCACCGCCAAGATCGCGCCGCCAGACGCCAGCTTCGTCGGACGCCATGCCGGCGGCTTCCTGATCTATGCCCTGTCGATCCTGGATGCCTACAAGATCGCCCGCATCCGCTATGCCAAATGGGTTCACAATGGCGGCCAGCGCAGCGATAGTGCGGCCGGCGGCGCCTCAGCCGAAATATAACGACAGGAAAATTTTTTTCATACCAATTGAATTCTCGGGACTCATTCGATACATCTCGGAGGGAACAAACTCGCGGAGGCTGACATGTGCGGAATCGTCGGACTGTTTTTGAAGGACAAGTCGCTCGAGCCCCAGCTTGGCGCGATGCTGTCGGAGATGCTGATCTCGCTCAGCGATCGCGGTCCCGACAGCGCCGGCATCGCCATCTATGGCGCGCCCTCCAGTGAAGCCAAGATCACCATCCAGTCGGCCAAGCCGGAGCGCGATTTCCGCGGCCTCGACGCCGAACTCGCCAAGGCAATCGGCGCGCCGGTGAGCATTGCTGCGAAGTCGACGCATGCGGTGGTCCGGACGACGCCTGCCAAGATCGACGAAGCGCGCGAGGCGATCCAGACGCTGCGCCCCGACATCCGCATCATGGGCGCCGGCGACGTCGTCGAAATCTACAAGGAAGTCGGCTTGCCCGAAGCGGTCGTCGACCGTTTCGGCGTCCGCGAGATGACCGGCACCCACGGCATCGGCCATACCCGCATGGCGACCGAATCGGCGGTGACGACGATGGGCGCGCATCCGTTCTCGACCGGCGCCGACCAGTGCCTGGTGCATAATGGCTCGCTGTCCAACCACAACAATGTCCGCCGCGAGCTGATCCGCGAAGGCATGACATTCGAGACCGAGAACGACACCGAGGTCGCTGCCGCCTATCTCTCCTCGCAGATGGCGCATGGCAAGAATCTGGGCGAGGCGCTGGAAGGCACGCTGAGCGATCTCGACGGCTTTTTCACCTTCGTCGTCGGCACCAAGAACGGCTTCGGCGTGGTGCGCGATCCGATCGCCTGCAAGCCCGCCGTAATGGCCGAAACCGACCAGTATGTCGCCTTCGGCTCGGAATATCGTGCGCTCACCAAACTGCCCGGCATAGACAATGCGAAGGTCTGGGAACCCGAGCCCGCAACCGTCTATTTCTGGGAGCATTGAACCAATGCCGGCAAGCAATGCCTTCAATACGGGCAACCTCTCCAAGGCCGCGCGCGAGCTGGGCCAGGCATCGCGGGTCTTCGACCTGGCCGAAATGTCGCTGCGCGAGCTCAACCAGGCGCTGCACGATCTGGCGCCCGGTTCGAACGAGACCGCCTGGGAGGTGCTCCACCCGCGAGGCAGCCATTCGGTCGCTGTCGGCGTCGACCAGCCGGTCGCCATCGATGTGCGCGGCAGCGTCGGCTATTATTGCGGCGGCATGAACGACGGCGGCACCATCACCGTGCATGGCTCGGCCGGGCCCGGCGTCGGCGAGAACATGATGTCCGGCCAGATCGTCGTCAAAGGCGATGCCAGCCAGTACGCCGGCGCCACCGGCCGGGGCGGGTTGCTCGTCATCGAAGGCAACGCGTCGTCGCGCTGCGGCATCTCGATGAAAGGCATCGACATCGTCGTCCATGGCAATATCGGCCACATGTCGGCCTTCATGGCGCAGTCCGGCAACCTCGTGGTGCTAGGCGACGCCGGCGATGCGCTCGGCGATTCCATTTACGAGGCGCGGCTTTTCGTGCGCGGCAAGGTCGAAAGCCTCGGCGCCGACTGCATCGCCAAGGAGATGCGGCCCGAGCATCTCGAATTGCTGCAAGGCTTGCTCGACCGCGCCGGCGTGACCGGCGTCAAGGCGGCGGAGTTCAAGCGCTACGGCTCGGCTCGTACCCTCTACAATTTCAATATCGACAACGCCGACGCGTATTGAGGCTCAATGACCTATCGCAACCCGCCGACGACGCCGCGCAAATCCGCGACCTTCGACGACTACACGCTTTCCGAGATCCGCCGCGCCGCGGCGACCGGCATCTATGACATCCGCGGCGCCGGCGCCAAGCGCAAGCTGCCGCATTTCGACGACCTTCTGTTCCTCGGTGCTTCGATCTCGCGCTATCCGCTCGAAGGCTATCGCGAGCGCTGCGACACCAGCGTCGTGCTCGGCTCGCGCTATGCGAAAAAACCGATCGAATTGAAAATCCCGATCACCATTGCCGGCATGAGCTTCGGCTCGCTGTCCGGCCCGGCGAAGGAAGCGCTCGGCCGTGGCGCGACGCTGTCGGGCACCTCGACGACCACCGGCGACGGCGGCATGACCGAGGAAGAGCGCGGCCATTCGAAGACGCTGGTCTACCAGTATCTGCCGTCGCGCTACGGCATGAACCCGCGCGATCTGCGCCGTGCCGACGCGATCGAGGTTGTCGTCGGCCAGGGCGCCAAGCCAGGCGGCGGCGGCATGCTGCTCGGCCAGAAGATCTCCGACCGCGTCGCCGAAATGCGCACGCTGCCGAAAGGCATCGACCAGCGCTCGGCCTCGCGCCACCCCGACTGGACCGGGCCGGACGACCTCGAGATCAAGATCCTCGAACTGCGCGAAATCACCGACTGGGAAAAGCCGATCTACGTCAAGGTCGGCGGCGCGCGGCCCTATTACGATACCGCGCTTGCGGTGAAATCGGGCGCCGATGTCGTCGTCGTCGACGGCATGCAGGGCGGCACTGCGGCGACCCAGGAAGTGTTCATTGAAAATGTCGGCCAGCCGACGCTTGCCTGTATCAGGCCGGCGGTGCAGGCGCTGCAGGATCTCGGCATGCACCGCAAGGTGCAGCTGATCGTCTCAGGCGGCATACGCAACGGGGCCGACGTCGCCAAGGCGCTGGCGCTGGGCGTCGACGCGGTGTCGATCGGCACGGCAGCGCTTGTCGCGCTCGGCGACAACGACCCGCGCTGGGAGGCGGAATACAACGAGCTCGGCACCACCGCCGGCGCCTATGACGACTGGCACGAGGGTCGCGACCCGGCCGGCATCACCACGCAGGATCCCGAGCTAATGAAACGGGTCGATCCGATTGCGGCCGGACGGCGGCTGGCGAATTATCTTAAGGTGATGACACTTGAGGCTCAGACAATCGCACGCGCCTGCGGCAAGAACAGCCTGCACAATCTCGAGCCCGAGGATCTTGTCGCCTTGACGATCGAAGCCGCCGCCATGGCCGGCGTGCCGCTGGCCGGCACCAACTGGATACCGGGCAAGAACGGCTTCTAAAACAAACCAAATGCCAGTAAGCGAGGAACTATAATGGGGAACGATCTCGCCGCCTTCGCCAAGGAGAAGGGCGTCAAATATTTCATGATATCCTACACCGACCTGTTCGGTGGGCAACGCGCCAAGCTGGTGCCGGCGCAGGCGATCGCCGACATGCAGCGGGACGGTGCCGGCTTTGCCGGCTTTGCCACCTGGCTCGACCTGACGCCGGCGCATCCCGACATGCTGGCGGTGCCGGATCCGGCCTCGGTGATCCAGTTGCCTTGGAAGCCGGAGGTCGCCTGGGTCGCCGCCAACTGCATCATGGACGACAAATCGGTCGAGCAGGCGCCGCGCAACACGCTGAAGCGGTTGATCGCGGAGGCGGCCGGCGACGGCATGCACATCAAGACCGGCGTCGAGGCCGAATTCTTCCTGATCTCGCCGGATGGCAAGACGATTTCCGACGAATACGACACGGCGTCGAAGCCCTGCTACGACCAGCAGGCGGTGATGCGCCGCTACGATGTGATCGCCGAGATCTGCGACCACATGCTGGCGCTCGGCTGGGGCGCCTACCAGAACGACCACGAGGACGCCAACGGCCAGTTCGAGATGAACTGGGCCTTCGACGATGCGCTGGCGACCGCCGACAAGCATTCCTTCTTCAAATTCATGGTGAAATCGGTCGCCGAAAAGCACGGCCTGCGCGCAACCTTCATGCCTAAACCCTTCCAGGGCCTGACCGGCAATGGCTGCCATGCGCATATCTCGGTGTGGGACAAAGACGGCAAGACCAATGTCTTTGCCGATAATGCGATGGAGCTCGGCCTGTCGGCCAAGGGCAGGAATTTCCTCGGCGGCATCATGAAACATGCGTCCGCGCTTGCCGCCATCACCAACCCGACGGTCAATTCCTACAAGCGCATCAACGCACCGCGCACCATCTCCGGCGCCACCTGGGCGCCGAACACGGTGACCTGGACGGGCAACAACCGCACCCACATGGTGCGCGTACCCGGCCCCGGCCGCTTCGAGCTGCGCCTGCCCGACGGCGCGGCGAACCCGTATCTGCTGCAGGCGGTGATCATCGCCGCCGGGCTCGACGGTATCCGCTCGAAGGCCGATCCCGGCCGGCGCTACGACATCGACATGTACCAGTTCGGCCATACGGTCGAAGGGGCGCCGAAGCTGCCGCTCAACCTGCTCGACGCATTGCGCGAGTTCGACAACGACAAATCGCTCAAGGCGGCGCTGGGTGAGGAATTCTCGTCGGCCTATCTAAAGCTCAAGCAGCAGGAATGGAATTCCTATGCTTCCCACTTCACCCAGTGGGAGCGCGACCACACGCTCGACATCTGATCCGGAATTGTTGCACGCCGGCGCGAAACAGGTTCATGAAATACTCGATCTTCTCCCTCGCCCGGGCGGCATTTTCCGGCCATAAGAACTGGCAGCGCACTTGGCGCGACGCCAGCCCAAAGAGCCACTACGACGTGGTGATCATCGGCGGCGGCGGCCATGGCCTGGCGACGGCATGGTTCCTCGCCAGCGAATACGGCATCAGGAATGTCGCCGTGCTGGAAAAGGGCTGGATCGGCTCCGGCAATGCCGGCCGCAACACCACCATCATCCGCTCCAATTACGGGCTGCCCGGCAATACCGGCTTCTACGAGCTGTCGATGAAGCTGTGGGAGCGGATGGAGCAGGACCTAAACTACAACACCATGGTCAGCCAGCGCGGCGTCATCAACCTCTACCATTCCGACGCGCAGCGCGACGCCTATGCGCGGCGCGGCAACACCATGCGCATCAACGGCATCGATGCCGAACTGCTCGATCTGGCGGCGGTCAGGAAGATGATGCCGTTCCTGAACTTCGACGATGCGCGCTTTCCAGTGCAAGGCGGGCTTTTGCAGCGGCGCGGCGGCACGGCGCGCCACGACGCCGTGGTCTGGGGCTATGCGCATGCGGCGAGTGCGCTCGGCGTCGACATCATCCAGAACTGCGAGGTGACCGGCTTTGTCCGCGATGGAAGCGGCAAGGTGACCGGCGTCGAGACGAGCCGCGGCAGGATCGGCGCGGCCAAGGTCGGCATGGCGGTCGCCGGCTCCTCGTCGCGCGTCGCGGCGATGGCCGGCATGCGGCTGCCGATCGAAAGCCATGTGCTGCAGGCCTTCGTCTCCGAGGCGATCAAGCCGCTGATCCCCAATGTCATGACGTTCGGCGCCGGCCATTTCTACGTCAGCCAGTCCGACAAGGGCGGCCTGGTCTTCGGCGGCGATATAGACGGCTACAATTCCTACGCCCAGCGCGGCAATCTGCCTGTCATGGAAGACGTCTGCGAAGGCGGCATGGCGCTGATGCCGATGATCGGCCGGATACGGCTTCTGCGTCAGTGGGGCGGCATCATGGACATGTCGATGGACGGCTCGCCGATCATCGACAAAACACCGGTCGACGGGCTCTATCTCAACGCCGGCTGGTGCTATGGCGGCTTCAAGGCGACGCCCGGCTCCGGCCTGGTCTTTGCTCATCTGCTGGCGCGCGACGAGCCGCACAAGGAGGCTGCCCGCTTTCGTCTCGACCGCTTCCGGCGAGGTGCGATGATCGACGAAAAGGGCCAGGGCGCCCAACCGAACCTGCATTGAAGGCTGGCTGAAGAAGCATGCGCATTGTCTGTCCCTTCTGCGGCGAACGCGAACTCGGCGAGTTCACCTATCTGGGCGACGCCAAGCCGACGCGTCCGGCGGCCGGCGCCACCGAAGACGAGGTCTTCGACTACGTCTATCTGCGCGACAACATCGCCGGGCCGATGAGCGAATACTGGTACCATGGCGGCGGCTGCCGGGCCTGGCTGAAGGTCGCCCGCAACACGCTGACGCATGAGATTTCCTCCGTTCAGCCGGCTGCGGGCGTTGGTGCCGCCAAGGTTGGCGCCTGATGGTTGGCCCTGCGCAGACACACCGGCTGGAGAGCGGCGGTCTCATCGATCGCGCCGCGCCGCTGGCCTTCCGCTTCGACGGCAAGAGCTTTGCCGGCTTCCAAGGCGACACGCTGGCCTCGGCGCTGATCGCCAATGGCGTCAAGCTGGTCGGCCGCTCTTTCAAATACCATCGACCGCGCGGCATCCTGACCGCTGGATCCGAAGAGCCCAACGCGCTGGTCGAACTGCGCAGCGGAGCGCGGCGCGAGCCGAACACCAAGGCGACCACGGCCGAACTCTATGACGGGCTCGAAGCCGCCAGCCAGAACCGCTGGCCGTCGCTGCGCCACGATCTGATGGCGGTCAATCAGCTGTTCGCGCCGATCTTCGTCGCCGGCTTCTACTACAAGACCTTCATGTGGCCGGCGAAATTCTGGGAAACGATCTACGAGCCAACGATTCGCCGCGCCGCCGGCCTCGGCCGCGCTGCAGGCGTCGCCGATCCCGACCATTACGACAAGGCGTGGGCGCATTGCGACGTGCTGATTGCCGGGTCCGGCCCGGCCGGGCTGGCTGCGGCATTGGCGGCTGGGCGCGGCGGCGCCCGCGTCATCCTGTGCGAGGAAGATTTTGCGCTTGGCGGCCGCCTGCTCGCCGACGGCGGCATGATCGACGGCGCGCCGGCGGCCGAATGGATTACGCGCACGCTGGCCGAACTCGCCGCACTGCCCGATGTCCGCATCATGACCCGCACGACATTGTTCGGCGTCTATGATGGCGGCACCTATGGCGCGATCGAGCGGGTCAACGACCACCTGCCCTCGCCGCCCGAGCACCAGGTGCGCCAGCGGCTGTGGCGGATCGTGGCGAAGCGCTCAATTGTTGCCGCTGGCGCCATCGAGCGGCCGATCGTCTTTGCCGGTAACGACACGCCGGGCGTGATGATGGCTTCGGCTATGCGGACTTATGTCGCGCGCTACGCGGTTACCCCTGCCAAGAGGATCGCGCTGTTCACCAACAATGAGGATGGCTGGCGCACGGTCGAGACCGCGCTTGGCGCCGGTTTGCAGATCGCGGCGGTCGTCGATGCGCGCCCGGACGTCTCCGCCGCGCATCGCGCGCTTGCCGCCAAAGGCGGCTTTGCCGTGCTCAACGGCTCGGTCAGCGGGGTCGAAGGCGGCAAGGACGGGCTCCGGAAAATCGTGGTGGCGCTGACCGGCGGCGCACGGGCGGAAGTCGAAGTCGACGGGCTTGCCGTGTCCGGCGGCTGGAATCCGGCGGTCGGGCTGACCTCCTATCATCGCGGCCGGCCGAAATGGCAGGACGATATCGCAGCCTTCGTACCGGATGGTGCGCCGCCCGGCATGGTGGCCGTCGGCGCCGCCAACGGCGCCTTCGGGCTGGGCGACTGCCTGCGCCAGGGCTTTGCCGCGGGTGCTGCGGCAGCGCAGGGTGCTGGACGCAGCGGCAATGCCGGCACATCGCCGGTCGCCGACAGCGAGGCGTTTTCGCTGACGCCGCTTTGGTATGTGGCCGGCAAAGGGAAAGCCTTCGTCGATTACCAGCATGACGTGACCGCGTCCGATATCGAACTGGCGCAGCGCGAAGGTTTCGAATCGGTCGAGCATCTCAAGCGCTATACGACGCTCGGCATGGCCACCGACCAGGGCAAGACCTCGAACGTCGCCGGTCTCGCCATCATGGCGGCAATCAGCGGCAAATCGATCCCCGAAACCGGCACGACGATCTACCGCCCGCCCTATGTGCCGGTCGCCATCGGCGCCTTCGCCGGCCATCATCGCGACGAAGACTTCCATGCGACGAGGCTGACGCCGTCGCATCACTGGGCAGCCGAACAGGGCGCGGTGTTCGTCGACACCGGCCTGTGGAAGCGGGCGCAATGGTATCCGCGCGCCGGCGAAAAGGACTGGCTGGAATCGGTCACCCGCGAGGTCAAGGCGGTGCGCTCCGGCGTCGGCTTCTGCGATGTCTCGACGCTCGGCAAGATCGACGTGCACGGCCCGGATGCCGGCGCCTTTCTCGACCGCGTCTACATCAACACCTTCTCCAGTCTCGCCGTCGGCAAAGCCCGCTACGGGCTGATGCTGCGCGAGGACGGCATCGTCTATGACGACGGCACGACGTCGCGGCTGGCCGAGGATCATTATTTCCTGACCACCACCACCGCCAAGGCCGGGCTGGTGATGCAGCATCTCGAATTCTGCCGGCAGGTGCTGTTCCCGGAATTCGACGTGCAGTTGACCTCGGTCTCCGACCAGTGGGCGCAATTCTCGATCGCCGGGCCGAAGACCCGGGACCTGCTTCGGGAAATGGTCGATCCGGCGGAGGATTTGTCGAACGAAGGCTTTCCCTTCATGGGGGCGCGGGAAGTTGCGCTTCGCGGTGGCATCAAGGCGCGGCTGTTCCGCATCTCGTTTTCGGGCGAAATGGCGTTCGAGATTTCGGTTCCCGCCCGCTATGGCGAGGCGCTGGTGCGCAATTTGATGCTGGCCGGCAAGCCGTTCGGCGTTACGCCCTACGGTACCGAGGCGCTCGGCGTCATGCGCATCGAAAAGGGCCATGTCGCCGGACCGGAGCTGAACGGCACGACGACGGCCGCCGACCTCGGCCTTGGCAAGATGATGTCGACCAAAAAAGATTTCATCGGCCGCGTCATGGCCGGCCGCGAGGCGCTGATTGCCCCGGACCGGCAGGTCGTCGTCGGCATCAAGCCCGTCGACAAGACGCGCCGCCTGCGCTCCGGCGCGCATATCATTCCGAAGGGCGAGACGCCCGGCCCCGATAACGACCAGGGCTACGTCACCTCGGTCTGCTTCTCGCCCATGCTCGACCAGTGGATCGGGCTGGCGCTTGTTGAGCGTGGCCGCGAGCGCATCGGCGAGATCGTCCATGCGCACGATCCGCTACGCGGCGAAGACTACGACGTCGAGCTGTGCAGCCCGGTCTTATACGATCCGGATGGAGGGCGCCAGCGTGGCTGAGTTTTCCTGGATTGCCCGCAGTCCGCTGGAGAAAGCGCTTGTTGTCGGCGCCTATGGCGCGCGCGGCACGGCGGCCGGCGTATCGCTCACCGAGATCCGCAATTTCGACCTGATCCAGGTGATGGCGCGGCGCGGCAAAGCGGCAGAACTGGCGAAGGCCGCCGAAACCCGCTTCGGCGTTGCCGCCCCGGAAACGCCCAAGGCGACCCGAACTCCCGACGCTAGGCTGATCTGGTCGGGACCGGATCAGTTCCTGGTCCTGTCCAATGGCGGCAAGCACGCGAGCGAACCGCTGAGCCAGGCGTTTGCGCAATCCGCCTCGTTGTCCGACCAGTCGCATGCGCGCGCGCTGATCAGCGTTTCCGGAGAAAAGGCGCGCGCGATGCTGGCCAAACTGTCGTCGCTAGACCTGCACCCCGCGGCGTTCCCGGCCGGCACCGCTGCGGCGACCTCGGTCGATCACACCAGCATCAATCTCTGGCGCGCCAATGACCGGCCGAACGGACAGGCGGTGTTCAATCTTCTGGTGTTCGCCACCTTCGCGGAAAGCCTGTGGCATACGATGCTGGACGCTGCCGCCGAGTATGGCGTCGAGATCGGGCATTCCGAGGAATTGGGGTAGGATTGTGCGCCACCTTCCCTTCTCCCCCTGTGGGAGAAGGTGGCCGAGCGAAGCTCGGTCGGATGAGGGGTGCTCCAGCTTGGCTATGACGGCACTCCGTCCAACACCCCTCAACCGTCTCGGCGCTGCGCGCCGATCCACCTTCTCCCACAAGGAGAGAAGGAAGAGGCGCGCGCGCCGCCTTCACTTGCCAACTCCGGCTCTTCTATCCTATTCTTCCCGCTAAAATAATTTCACACACAGGCAAACTTGTTTCTCGAAACCAAGGTTGAGATGAGCCAGTCGCCCTACCCCGCCGTCGTCGCCGGACCGCCCCGGCCGAGCCTGATCCTGCGGCCAGGCCAGATTACGCTGCCGGCCGGGATGGAGCGCTACTCGGTTCAGGGCAATGGTGCGGTGCTGATCGAGGTCGAGGCCGGCGACATTGTCACCGTGCGCGATGTCGAGGGCGGGCAGGCCTGCGAGCTGCTGGCATGGGACAGCAGCGACGCGACCGATCCCGGCATTCTCGGCGAGAAATCGAACAGCAATGCCGCCGGCATCAAGGCGCTGCTGGCCGAAGGCGACGACAGCCTCGCATCCTTGCGCCGGGGGCTCGAGCGGCGCCAGGTGCAGATCGACCAGGCGAAGGCGGTTCGCGTTTTCGGCGGCGCCACCCCTGCCGGTACCGAACAGGCTTTTACCGTCGCCCGCGATGGGTCGATGCTGATTGCCGCGCCCGGCGGGCCGATGCTGGTCGACGGCCACGATACGGCGACGCCGGTTAGCGTCATCGTCCGCCGCGCCACCATCCGCCCGGCGGCAAAATCCGGGCTTGCCGACCCGCTGGCCGATCCCGTGCTCGACCTGCGCGTCCATTCGGCGACGGCGGAGGCCTACTTCGTCAAGGCGGGCGACTATCTGCAGATCATCGATGTCGACGGGCGTCAATGCACCGACTTCCAGTGCTTTTCGGCGCGCAAGCTGGACAAGGGCCGCGATCATCCGCTCGACGTGACGACGACGCGCACGCTGATGGGTTCGAGCTATCCGATGCCCGGTCTGCACTCGAAATACTACGACCAGGACATGGAGCCGCTGGTCGAGGTTGTGCAGGACACTTGCGGCCGCCACGATGCATTCGCGCTCGCCTGCGCGGCCAAATATTACGACGACATCGGTTATCCCGGCCATCCCAACTGCTCGGAGAATTTCAACCGCGCGCTGGCCGACAAGGGTGTCACGCCTCGCGCCGGCTGGATGGCGATCAACTTCTTCTTCAACACGGCCATCGACGCGCATGGCGTCGTGGTATCGGACGAGCCGTGGTCGCGGCCGGGCGACTATGTGCTACTCAGGGCGCTCACGGACATCGTCTGCGTCTCGTCCGCCTGCCCCGACGATACGACGCCGGCCAATGGCTGGAACCTGACCGACATCCATGTGCGAACCTATTCCGGCCAGCACAAATTCTCGCGAGCGATCGCCAGACGCATGACGCCCGATTCGGAACCGAAAATGACCCGCGAGACCGCCTTTCATTCGAGCTTTGCCAAGCACACCCGCAACTTCGTCGAGTACAAGGGCTATTGGCTGGCCAATTCCTTCGCCAGGCAAGGCCCGATCGATGAATACTGGGCCTGCCGGCAGGACGCCGTGATCATGGACCTGTCGCCGCTGCGCAAGTTCGAGGTCACCGGGCCGGACTCCGAGGCGCTGCTGCAATACACGCTGACCCGCGACATCAAGAAGCTCGGCGTCGGCCAGATCGTCTATTCCGCCATGTGCTACGAGCATGGCGGCATGATCGACGACGGCACACTGCTCAGGCTCGGCAAGGATAATTTCCGCTGGGTCGGCGGCGACGATCTATCCGGCGAATGGCTGCGGGAAACGGCGCAAAAACTCGGCCTCACCGTGCTGGTGCGCTCCTCGACCGACCAGATGCACAATGTTGCCGTGCAGGGACCGAAAAGCCGCGACATCCTGCGGCAGATCATCTGGACCTCGCCGCTACAGCCGTCGATCGACGAGCTCGAATGGTTCCGTTTCGCCGTCGCCCGCATCGGCGGCGGCAACGGCATTCCCGTCGTGGTGTCGCGCACCGGCTACACCGGCGAGCTCGGCTATGAGATCTGGTGCCATCCGCGCGACGCCGAAAAGGTGTTCGACGCGATCTGGCAGGCCGGCCAGCCGCACGGCCTGAAGCCGATGGGGCTGCAGGCGCTCGATATGGTACGCATCGAGGCCGGGCTGATCTTTGCCGGCTACGAGTTTTCCGACCAGACGGATCCGTTCGAGGCCGGCATCGGCTTCACCGTACCGCTGAAGACCAAGAGCGACGATTTCATCGGCCGCGAGGCGCTGATCCGGCGCAAGGAAAACCCGCAGAAGAAGCTGGTCGGCCTCGACATCGACGCCAATGTCGCCGTCGGTCACGGCGATTGCGTGCATGTCGGCCGGGCCCAGATCGGCGTCGTCACCTCGGGCATGCGCTCGCCGGTGCTGAACAAGACTATCGCGCTGGCCAGGCTCGACGTCGCGCATTCGGCGATCGGCACCGAGGTCGAAATCGGCAAGCTCGACGGCCACAGCAAGCGGCTACCGGCGCGCGTCGTCGCCTTCGCCCATTACGACCCGCAAAAGACCAGGCCGCGCTCGTGATCGACGCTGCCTGGTTCTTCCCTTCTCACACAAGCGCAATGTGCACAGCGTCACAAAGCGCTTGACGTGAAAGCGCGTTGGGTCAATCTTCACTGCTAAGAAAAAAATACTACTGAGCGGAAAACGCCTGGGGCCGTTCAACGTGAGCGTCGATGACGCCTCGCGAGATTGCGGCTGTTGCCGATGGGGAACATCAAAAATGGGGAATCCACGTAAATGAGCACGATAGTCACCACCTTGGTGCCGCCTGCCGAAGGGCAGCTGCACCGGAACATCGATTGGCGCGGCGCCTTCTGGGTGGCAAGCGGCGTTCCGGCCCTTGTCCTGTTTTCGATCGGCGGCATCGCCGGCACCACCGGAACACTGGCCTTCCTGATCTGGGCCGTATCCATGGTCATGGGCTTCCTGCAGTCCTTCACCTATGCGGAGATCGCCGGGCTGTTCCCGAACAAATCCGGCGGCGCCTCGGTCTACGGCGCCACCGCGTGGCTGCGCTATTCGAAATTCATCGCGCCGCTTTCGGTGTGGTGCAACTGGTTCGCCTGGTCGCCGGTGCTGTCGCTCGGCTGCTCGATCGCCGCCGCCTATATCCTCAACGCACTGGCGCCGGTGCCGCTGTTCACCGACACCTCGCCGGAAGTCGCCGCCTATATTGCGGCCCATGCCGGAACCAGCGCCGCTGACGCCATCACCGCGGTCACCGCGGCGGCGACGCCGGCGATCCGTAACTGGACGCTCTACGGTCACACGCTTGGCCCGGTTTCCTTCACCTTCAACGCAACCTTCTTCATCGGCGCGGTGCTGATGCTGATCATCTTCTCGATCCAGCATCGCGGCATCCTGGGCACGGCCAACGTGCAGAAATATATCGGCCTGCTGGTGATCATCCCGATGCTCATCGTCGGCGTGGTGCCGATCGTCACCGGCCAGATCAACTGGGCAAACTTCTCGCCGCTGGTGCCGCTCGCGGCAGCCTATGCGCCGGAGCCCGGCGCATGGAACATCGCCGGCTGGACGCTGGTGCTCGGCGGCATGTTCATCGCGGCATGGTCGACCTACGGCTTCGAGACCGCGGTCTGCTACACCTCCGAGTTCAAAAACCCGGGCACCGATACCTTCAAGGCGATCTTCTACTCCGGCCTGCTATGCATGCTGCTGTTCATCCTGGTGCCGTTCACCTTCCAGGGCGTGCTCGGCTTGAACGGCATGCTGGCGACGCCGATCGTCGACGGCTCCGGCGTTGCCGATGCGCTGGCCGGCATGGTCGGCGGCGGACAGCTGATCCACAGCCTGCTGGTGATGCTGATGATCCTGGCCCTGGTGCTCTGCATCATGACGGCGATGGCCGGCTCCTCGCGCACGCTCTATCAAGGTTCGGTCGACGGCTGGCTGCCGCGCTATCTCAGCCATGTCAACGAGCACGGCGCCCCGACGCGGGCGATGTGGACCGACCTGATCTTCAACCTGATCGTGCTGGCCATCGCCTCGGCCGACGCAACGAGCTTCTTCTTCATCCTCGCCGTGTCGAATTGCGGCTACATCATCTTCAACTTCCTTAACCTCAATGCCGGCTGGATTCACCGCATCGACAATGGCCACATCGCGCGGCCATGGAAGGCGCCGAGCTGGCTGCTCGGCCTCGGCGCGATCTTTGCCTACGTCAACGCGGTCTTCATGGGCGCCGGCGCCAAGGTGTGGAACCCGATGGCATTGTGGGCCGGGCTGATCACGGCAGCCTTGATCATCCCGGTGTTCTGCTTCCGGCACTACATCCAGGACAAGGGCAGATTCCCCGACCACATGCTGGCCGATCTCGGCATGAGCTCGTCCGACCTTGCGGTGAAAAAGGCGGGGATGCTGCCCTATCTGACGCTGGTCGCCGGCGTCGTGGTGATGCTGCTCGCCAACTGGCTGTTCGTCATCTGACGGCTTGCCTTGAGAATCGGGCGCGCAAGGCGCGCTCGATCCCTGCATTTTGTTCTTGCTTTGTGCCGGCAGCTATGCTACTAACTTCGGTATGGTGCTGATTCGCCCCGAGACCCGCCGCCGAGGCGGGTTTTTTCTTTTTAGGGGCTATTCGGCAGCGGTGCCAGCGCGGGAGCGACCGCCAAGCGCTGCACCGATATCCTCGATCACCTGTCCGACGCGCGCCTGGATCGTCTCGGACGCAAGCACGCCGTCGATGAAATCCCTGTCCGAAGCGTAGATCGCGGTCGGCAGCGTAAAGGCCTCGAAGAAGCCGAACAGCGGTCTCAGCTGGTGCTCGATGATCAGCGCATGCCGGTCGCCGCCGCCGGTCGCCAGCAGCACCACCGGCTTGCCCCTGAGCGCCGTTGGGTCGACAAGATCGAAGAAGTGCTTGAACAGGCCGGTATAGCTGCCCTTGTAGGTGGGCGAGCCAACGACGAGCACGTCCGCCGCGACGACGCGCTTGAGGATATCGCCCGCTTGCGCATCCAGTTCACGCGCCCATTTGGCGCCACCGAGGCTGGGGCCGAGGTCGACGACGTCATGCGTGCTGGCGGCCAGGCCATATCTGCCGGCTACCTCGTTCACGATACGATCGACGAAGCCGCGCGTCTTGGACGGCCGGGTGAAATTGCCTGAGAAACCGACAACGGCCGGATTGGTCATGATGCAAAGCCCTCGCGATGATTTCGGGCTGCCAGCCCGCTGCTCATGACCCTATGGACATTCGGACCGAACGAAAAGAACGGATGCTTGCCACGGTCTAAAATCATTACCGGTTCTAACCAGCTTTGCGGATCGCTGCCGTCTCAGGTTGGAAGAACCGGTTTGGCGGCCGCTTCAGGCCAAGATTTTCGCGCAGGGTCGATCCTTCGTATTCGCTCCTGAAAATGCCGCGCCGCTGCAATTCGGGCACGATTTTCTCGACGAAATCATCCAATCCGGCGGGAAGATAGGGGAACATGACGTTGAACCCGTCCGAGCCTTCGGTGACCAGCCATTCCTCCATCTCGTCGGCGATGGTTTTCGAAGTGCCGACGAAGGCAAGACCGGAATAGCCGCCCAGCCGCTGCGCAAGCTGCCTGACGGTCAGGTTTTCCTTGCGCGCCAGTTCGATGACGCGCTCGCGGCCGCTCTTGCTGGCGTTGCTTTCCGGGATTTCGGGCAAGACTGAATCCGGATCGAACCGCGACGCGTCGTGGCCGAGCGCGATCGACAGCGAGGCGACGCCGCTCTCGTAATAGACGAGGCTGTCGAGCTTGGCCCGCTTCGTCTGCGCCTCCTCGACGGTCTCGCCGACAATGACGAAGGCGCCGGGCAGGATCTTGATGTCGTCGCGCGACCGGCCAAGTTTTTGCGCACGTTTCTTGACGTCGGCAAAGAAGCGCTGCCCCGAGGCGAGATCGGCATGGGCGGCGAAGATCACCTCGGCCGTTTCCGCGGCGAGCTGCCGTCCGGCCTCCGACGCGCCGGCCTGCACGATGACCGGCCAGCCCTGCACCGGCCGCGCGATATTGAGCGGTCCCCGCACCGAAAGATATTCGCCCTTGTGGTCGAGCACATGCAGCTTCGCCGGATCGAAATAGAGCCCGCTTTCGGCGTCGCGGATGAAGGCATCGTCGGCAAAACTGTCCCACAGGCCGGTGACGACATCGTAAAACTCCCGCGCCCGGCGATAACGCTCGTCGTGCTCGACATGCTCGTCGAAGCCGAAATTCAGCGCGGCGTCGGGATTGGATGTGGTGACGATATTCCAGCCGGCGCGCCCGCCGCTGATATGGTCGAGAGAGGCGAAACGACGGGCGATGTGGTACGGCGCGTCGAACGTCGTCGAGGCGGTTGCGATCAGCCCGATACGATCGGTGACGGCGGCAAGCGCCGACAACAGCGTGAACGGCTCGAAGGACGTGACCGTGTGGCTGCGCCGCAGCGCCTCGATCGGCATGTTGAGCACGGCCAGGTGGTCGGCCATGAAGAAGGCGTCGAACTTCGCCGCTTCCAGCCTTTGCGCGAAGTGCTTGAGATGCGCGAAATTGAAGTTGGCGTCGGGATAGGCGCCCGGGTAGCGCCAGGCGCCGGTATGAAGGCTGACGGGCCGCATGAAAGCGCCAAGCCGCAATTGTCGATTTTCTGCCATGGAAAAACGCACCGATGACGACGAGCGTAACGCTCCAATTGCTCGAGCATGGGATGGCTTTGCGGCCATGGGAAGGAATTCTGTTTTGCAAAACCGGCGTCGGGGAGCATTTTTTGTGCGGGCGGCGGACCGATCAATCGATCTTGATGAACACGCCCTTGGTGTTGAGATATTCGGCGAGGTGCTCGGCGCCGCCCTCGCGGCCGTAGCCGCTCATCTTGTAGCCACCGAAGGGCACGGCCGGATCGATCGCGTGATAGGTGTTGACCCAGACCGAGCCGGCGCGGATCTTTCGCGACAGCTGGTGGGCGGTGGCGAGATTTTGGGTGCAGACCCCTGCAGCCAGGCCGTAAGGCGTGTTGTTGGCCCGCTCGACCGCCTCGTCCAGAGCATCGAACGGCAAGGCTGAAATCACCGGCCCGAATATCTCCTCACGGGCGATCTTCATGTCGTCCGAGACGCCGGCAAAGACAGTCGGCGCGACGAAATTGCCGGCGGCAAGTGCGCCTTCCACAAGCCGGGTGCCTCCGGTGACGAGTTTCGCCCCTTCCGCGGTGCCGGCCTCGAGGTAACCGGTGACCCGTTGCAGCTGCTTTTCGGAGACGAGCGGACCGATCTCGGTCGCCGGGTCGATGCCGTCGCCGACCCTGAGACCCTTGGCGTATGCCGCGAGCCGCTCGACGAACTCGTCATGGACGGCGCGTTCGACGAAAAGGCGCGAACCGGCGATGCAGATCTGGCCGGAATTGGCGAACACCGACATCGCCGCCACCGGCACCGCCTTGTCGAGATCGGCATCGGCGCAGACGATGACCGGCGACTTGCCGCCGAGCTCCAGCGAGACGCGCTTGAGGTTGCCGGCCGAGGCCCGCACGATCGACTGGCCGGTCGCCGTCGAGCCGGTGAAGACGATCTTGTCGACGCCCATATGCTCGGCGAGTGCGGCACCTGCCTCGGTGCCGGTGCCGGTGACGATGTTGACGACGCCTTCCGGAACGCCGGCCTCGTTCATGATGTCGGCGATCAAAAGCGGCGTCAGCGGCGCCTCTTCCGATGGTTTCAGCACGATGGTGCAACCGGTCGCCAGCGCCGGGCCGATCTTCCAGATCGACGCCGCCGTTGGCGCGTTCCAGGGAATGATGGCGCCGACGACGCCGACCGGCTCCTTGCGGGTGAAAGAGACGATTTCGCCGGGCAGCGAGTTGTCGATCGTCTCGCCGTGCAGCGCCGTCGCCATGCCGGCATAGTAGCGCAGCATGCCGATGACGCGGTTGCGATTGGCGCGGGTGCGTATGATCGGCATGCCCATGTCGGTGGTGTCGGAGCGGCTGATCTCTTCCCAGTGCTTTTCGAAGAGGTCGGCGATCCTCAGCAGCAGCACCTGCCGCTCATAAGGCTTGAACCGGCTCCACGGGCCCTCGAACGCCTTGCGCGCAGCAGTCACCGCCAAGTCGATGTCCTGGCGGTCGGCGCGCGGCACCGTGGCGATGACCGCGCCGGTGGCGGGATTGCGGCTCTCCATGGTCCGGCCGGAGCGGGCATCGACCCAGCCGCCGCCGATGAACATCTGGCGATGGCGCCCGTCGATCGGCAGCCGCAGCGGTGCCTTTGTCTGAGCCATGGTCATGACCGTCCTCCTCCGGCGCCTACGCCTGGTGGGCGGATTAAACCGCCGGAGGTCACATTTGCCAACAGCTCTATTCGGCCGCCAGGGCCAGTTGCGGCCTTTCGCTTTCTTCTGCCACCTTGGCCGCCTCTTCCGTTGCCACCACCTTCTTGCGCTCCCTGCCGAAGAACAGCGCATAGGCTGCCGGCAGGACAAGGATGGTCAGCACCGTGGCGACGAGAATGCCGCCCATCATGGCGTAGGCGAGCGGCCCCCAGAAGACGCCGCGCGAGATCGGGATCAGCGCCAGCACCGCCGTCAGCGCCGTCAGCACGATCGGCCGGAACCGGCGCACCGCCGAGCCGATGATGGCCTCGGAACGCTCTACGCCGGCGGCGATGTCCTGATCGATCTGATCGACCAGGATGATCGAGTTGCGCATGATGATGCCGAGCAGGGCGATGACACCGAGGATGGCGACGAAGCCGAACGGCGCGCCGCTGATCAAAAGTGCCGCCGCCGCGCCGATGATGCCGAGCGGACCGGTCGCCAGCACCAGCATGGCCTTGCCGAAATGCTGCAGCTGGATCATCAGCAGCACGACGATGACGGCCAGCATGATCGGCGCTTTCGCCGCAATCGAGGCCTGGCTTTCGGCCGCATCCTCGGCGCCGCCCTGGATCTCGATCTTGTAGCCGGGGGCGAGGCTGGCGCGCAGGCCCTGCATGTCGCTGTACATCTTCATGGCGACATCGTTCGGCTGCACGCCGTCCGGCAGCGTGGCGCGTACGCTGATGGTCGGCAAGCGGTCGCGCCGCCATTCGACGCCTTGCTCCAGCACCGGGACCACCTTGGCGACCTGCGACAGCGGCACGGAGCCACCGAAATCGGTCGGGATGTAGACGGAGTCGACCGCCGACAGCAGGTGACGGCTTGCCTCCGGCTCACGGGCGACGATCGAAACCGTCTCCTCGCCGTCGCGGAAGTCATCGAGCGGCGCTCCCGACATGGCCGCCTGCAGCATCTGGCGGATGCGCTGCGAGGTGACGCCGAGAGCACGGGCGCGATCCTGGTCGATCACCAGCTTCATCGTCGGCACCGGCTCCAGCCAGTCGTCGTGGATGGCGCCGAGCAGCGGATTTGCCTGGAACTTCGCCTTCACCTCGTCGGCGATGCGGCGCACCTCCTGGCGATCCGGACCCATGACGCGCATCTGCACCGGCCAGCCGGTCGGCGGACCGAGGAACAGGCGGTCGACCTTGGCGCGGATCGATGGGAAATCCTCGGCCAGGATGGTGCGCAGCTTGACGATCAGCCGCTCGCGGGCCGGTTCGTCATTGGCCATCACCAGAAGCTGGGCGAAGTTCGGGTTGCGAAGCTGCTGGTCGAGCGGCAGGAAGAAGCGCGGCGCGCCTTCGCCGACATAGGTGGCGATGAAGCGCTTGTCCTTGTCGTCCATCATCCTGGCTTCGAGCGCCTTGGCCTGGGTCTCGACTTCCTTGATGCTGGTGCCTTCCGGCAGCCAGAGGTCGACAAGGATTTCCGGGCGCGACGATTGCGGGAAGAAATTCTGCGGGATGAACTGGAACGCCCACAGGCTGGTGGCAAACGTCATCAGCGTCATTACCAGCACGATGATGCGGTGGCGCACCGCCCATGCAACGGTCGAGCGAAGACGGCGGTAGAAGCGCGTGTCGAAGACATCGTGATGGTTGCCGGCGTGCTTGCGCTGCTTCAGGATCATGTGGCCGAGCCATGGCGTGAAATAGACCGCCGCGAACCAGGACACGATCAGCGCGATGCCGACGACGTAAAACAGGGTGCGCACATATTCGCCGGCGGTCGAGGCAGCGAACCCGACGGGGATGAAGCCTGCCGTCGTGATCAGCGTGCCGGTCAGCATCGGGAAAGCGGTCGAGGAGTAGGCGAAGCTCGCCGCCTCGACCTTGACCAAGCCTTCCTCTAGTTTTCGCTCCATCATTTCGACGACGATCATCGCGTCGTCGACCAAGAGCCCAAGAGCGATGATCAGCGCGCCGAGCGAAATGCGCTGCAGGTCGATGCCGAGCTCGTACATTATGGCGAACGTGGCCGCCAGGACCAGCGGAATGACGATCGCGATCACCAGGCCCGAGCGCCAGCCGATCGACAGGAACGATACGAAAAGCACGATCAGCAGCGCTTCGCCGAGCGCTTCCATGAACTCGCTCACCGCCTCCTTCACGACATGCGGCTGGTCGGAAATCTGATCGACCGAAACGCCATAGGGCAGCGCCTCTTCGAAGCGCTTGTAGGTCGCTTCGACGTCCTTGCCGACGTCGGTGACGTTGAAGCCCTTGGCCATGACGACGCCGAGCTGGACGCTGTCGTGTCCGTTGAAACGGTACTTGCGCTGGTACGGATCCTCGAGGCCCGAGGTCACGGTGGCGATGTCGCCGAGGCGCGTCACCTGGTTGCCGGCGCGCAGGCGAAGCTCGCGGATGTCGGCCGCCCTGGTGACATCGCCCTCGACCGAAATGCGCACCGAACGCTGGCCGGTGTCGACCGAACCTGCCGGATCGACATTGTTCTGGCCTCGGATCGCATTCTGCAGGTCGGTCAACGTCAGGCCACGTTCGGCAAGCGCCTCGGATGAAACGTCGATGTAGAGTTTTTCCGGCTGGTCGCCGATGATCACGGCCTTCTCGACACCGGGCGTCGTCAGCAGCATGTCACGCGCCTGGATGGCGAATTTCTTCAGCTCGGGATAGCTGTAGCCGTCGCCGCTGATCGAATGCAGGGTGATGAACGTGTCGCCGAATTCGTCATTGAAGTAGGGCCCGAGCAGCCCCTGCGGCAGCTCATTGGCGATATCGCCGACCTTCTTGCGCACCTGATAGAAAGCATCGGCGACCTGCGCCGGATTGGTGTCGCCCTTGACCTGCAAGGTGATGATGGCGCTGCCGGCGCGGGTGTAGGAGCGGACGAAATCGAGGTGCGGCGTTTCCTGCAGCTTGCGCTCGATCTTGTTGACGACCTGGTCCTCCATCTCCTTGATCGAGGAGCCTGGCCAGATCGCCTGGACGACCATGACGCGGAAGGTGAAATCGGGGTCTTCCTTTTGGCCCATGCGCATCAGGCCGAGCGCACCGGCGACGATGATCAGCCCGAACAGGAAGCGGGCAATGCTCGGATGGCCGATTGCCCAGCGCGAAAGATTGAAAGACCGCTTTTCATTGGTGTCGATAGTCATCGGCGTCAGTCCGTTTCAATTTTATCAACAGAGCACGCGCTTTCGCATGCCCAAGGAACTTCCGATGTGGGCTTCCGGGCGGCGTGGCTTTCCGAGTTGAGAGATCTACATCGCGGTGGGACGCGAGGATCGACGTGGGGGTTACATCGACCTGAGATCTCGAAAATCGGGGGCGCCTGCCGCCCGGAAACCGTGAATTGCCTGGCCGTCAGCGCAAGCGCCTTGCAGCGTCATCGGCCGACGCCGACTGTTGCGCCGCATCACCGGTCAGCTTGACTTTCAGATTCTCGGTCATGAACTGCGTGCCGGCGGCGACGACGACGTCACCCGGCTTCAGCCCATCGGCGACGCTGACGCCGTCGGGGGTGAAGGCGGCGACCTTGACCGGATGCGCATGGACGGTCCCGCCGTTGCGGTCGACTGTCCAGACGATCGATTGGCTGTCCTTTTGCGCCAACGCGGCCAGCGGGATCGACACCAGCTGCTGCCGGTTGTCCGCCGCGGCTTCGATGGAGGCGGTCATGCCTAGCAGCACGCGAGGATCGTTGGGCAGGCTGACGCGAACGGCAAAAGTGCGCGACTGCGGATCGGCGCTGCCGGCGACTTCGCGGACCTTGCCGTCGAGCGTCAGCGCCTCATCGGACCAGAAGCCAGCCTTGACGGTCTTGCCCGGCTTGAATTCGGCGATATCGGTTTCCGGAACAGCGATCAGGACTTCCTTCTCGCCGTCGATGGCAACGGTCACCACCGGCGTGCCGGAGCCGACCACCTGGCCGACATCGGCGGCAACGGCAGTGACGATGCCGTTCTTGTCCGCCTTGAGATCGGTATAGCGGACCTGGTTCTGTGCCTGGGCAAGCTGCGAGCGGGCGGAGTCTCGCGTGGCGACCGCCTGATTATAGGCGAGCGTCGCCTGCTCGAGCTGCGACTTCGGCGCGAAATTCTTGGCGTAGAGCTGTTCGGCCCGCTTGCGCGTAAGCTCGACTGTCTCGACCTGACGGTCGGCAGCATCGAGGCTGGCCTGAGCGCTTCTCACCGAAAGCTCGTAGTCGGTGGGATCGATGCGGGCGAGAACGTCGCCCGGCTTGACGCGGTCACCGATGTCGACAAGGCGCTCGGTGATCTTGCCGTTGATGCGAAAACCGAGATTCATCTCGGTGCGGGCACGCACCGATCCGGAATAGGAAAGCTGACGGGTATCGCTCGCCTTAGCGATCTCGACCACCTTGACCGGGCGGATGATCTCGGTGACCTCGGCTTTCTCCTGCGAGCAGCCGGCGAGGCCGAGAGCGACAACCATAATCAATGCTAGGCCGGCGGCCGGTCGCCTGTAGGTGATGGACTTGGACAAAGACACTTTTCGTACTCCCGAACTGTGGGGATGAATTGCCGGTATCGCCGCCCGACGGGCGGCAACGGTCATTTCTTCAAGGCTCTGATGGCAAACTCGGTAAGCTCGTCCGGCGTCGCCCGGTTCTTCTTGGCGAGGCACTGGGCCATCATCTGCGGATGACAGAGGCTGATAATGGCAGCGCCGAAGCACCGGGAAGCGATCACCGGATCCTGATCGACGAACTCGCCGGTAGCGATTCCCTCGCGGATCACTTCCGCGACCAGTTCATGGATGCTGTCGATGTGCTTTTCGATGACGTGCCAGTCGCGCTCGATGGCGACGATGACCATCTCGTGCACCTTCTCCTGGTCGATCATGGTCTCGAGCGTCCACTGGTAGTGCGTATGCACGTAGCGGCGGAGCTTTTCGCTGGCGGTGCCGGGGCTATGGCAGGCTTCGTAGGTCAACCGGTAGCAGGTCTCGAGCATACGGCCGCAAACCGCCTGGTGGATTTCCACCTTGGAGGCGAAGAAGCGGTAGATGTTGGCGGTCGACATGCCGAGTTCGCGCGCTATGTCGGCGACGTTGGTCTTGCCGTAGCCGTAGTGGCGAAACAATCGCTCCGCGCAATCCAGGATGCGCGTGACATTTTCCTGGCGGGCGGAATCGGCGGTGGTGTCTAGGGTTTCAAGCATCTCGTTGGCCAATTTACGACTGACGAATTTAGAATTTCGTCACTCGTAAATTGAAAACCATCACCTGTCAAGGCACGATTTTGGCTGCTGATGACAGATGGTGACATCCCTGGACGGAGTTGGCCCATGAAACGCATGTGGTTTCCGCCGGGCGAGCCTGCAACGCCGCCCCGTTTTTTTTGCGAAGGATCTTGAAAAGATGCTTTCCGAAATCGGTTCCGTTTTCGGATCAGGCCCTAAGGCTGCTTTGCCATCTCCCGCAGCCGGAACTTCTGGATCTTGCCCGTCGAAGTCTTCGGGATTTCCGCGAAGATCACCGCTTTCGGCACCTTGAAGCGGGCGAGCAGCGCGCGGCAGTGCTCGATTACCTCCGCCTCGGTCGCCGCCTTGCCCGGCTTCAGCTCGACATAGGCGACCGGCACCTCGCCCCATTTGTCGTCGGATCGGGCGACAACGCCGCAAGAAGCGACGGCGGGATGCTTGTACAGCGCCTCCTCGACCTCGATCGAGGAGATGTTTTCGCCGCCGGAGATGATGATGTCCTTGGAACGGTCCTTGAGCTGGATGTAGCCGTCCGGATGGATGACGCCGAGGTCGCCCGAATGGAACCAGCCGCCGGCAAAGGCCTCGTCGCTCGCCTTGCGGTTCTTGAGATAGCCTTTCATGACGATGTTGCCGCGGAACATCACCTCGCCGATGGTCTCGCCGTCGGCCGGCGTCTCTTGCATCGTCTGCGGGTCCATCACAGTCAGGCCTTCGAGCGCGGCGTAGCGCACGCCTTGCCTGGCCTTCTTCGCCGCCCTCGCCCCTTTCTCCAGCCGGTCCCACTCGCCATGCCATTCGTTGACGACGGCCGGGCCATAGGTTTCGGTCAGGCCGTAGAGATGGGTGACGGCAAAGCCCGCATCGGCCATGCCCGACAGCACCGCCTCAGGCGGCGGCGCCGCGGCGGTGTTGAAGGTGACGGTCTGCGGGAACTGCCGCTTGTCCTCGTCCCTGGCGTTGATCAGCACCGACATGACGATGGGTGCACCGCACAGATGGGTGACGCCGTGATCGGCGATGGCGTCGTAGATCGGCTTCGGCCGCACCCAGCGCAGGCAGACATGCGTGCCGCCCTGCACGGCAAGCGTCCAGGGAAAGCACCAGCCGTTGCAGTGGAACATCGGCAATGTCCACAGATAGACGGGGTGCTTGCCCATGCCGGCATGGATGGTGTTGGCATAGGCCATCAATGCCGCGCCCCGATGATGGCAGACGACGCCCTTCGGATTGCCTGTCGTGCCGGAGGTGTAGTTGAGCGAAATGGCATCCCATTCGTCGTCCGGCATCGACCAGGCGAAATCCTCGTCGCCGCCGGCGACAAACGCCTCATAGTCCAGCGTGCCGATCCGCTCGCCCTTGGGATAGGGCGCATCGGCGGCATAGTCGGGATCGTCGTAATCGATCAGCAGCGGCCTGACCTTGGCCAGCGTCAGCGCTTGCCGAACCACGCCGGCGAATTCGCGGTCGACGATCAGCACCTTGGTTTCGGCGTGATCGAGCTGGAAGGCAATGACGGCGGCGTCGAGGCGGGTGTTGAGCGAGTGCAGCACCGCCTTGGTCATCGGCACGCCGAAATGCGCCTCCAGCATCGGCGGTGTGTTGGACAGCATGACGGTGACGGTGTCGCCCTTGCCGATACCGCGCTTCGCCAGTGCCGAGGCAAGCCTCAGCGAGCGCTTCCAGAAATCGCGATAGGTCGTGCGCTGGCGGCCATGGATGATGGCGATCTGGTCGGGAAAGGTTTTTGCCGCCCGCTCGAAATAGGTCAGCGGCGTCAGCGGCTGATGGTTGGCCGGGTTTCGATCGAGGTCCTGTTCGTAGGGATTGCCCATCCCGTCCTCCGCGCAATGTGTTCGTCGAGAACTTTAGCTACCGGCTTCCGGCCCGTCACCACCAACGATGCCATCATAGACCGCGTGTGGCACAAGAATGGTCTAGATTCGGCGGCGAAAGCGCATCTATTCCTTCCTCCAATTTGACTTTTGTCGAGAGCCGTGAATAATGTCAGCGAGGAGATGGCATGGCGATCCGACCGGCAGAACAGCTTATCCACAAGGCCGCCTGGCTTTACTATGCACACGGCCTGCGCCAGGACCAGGTGGCCAGCCAGCTCAAGATTTCCCGTGCCTCGGTGGCGATGTATCTGCGCAAGGCGCGCGAGACCGGCATCGTCAACATCTCGACCTCGACCCAGCTTTTCACCGACGACGTGCTGGCGCGCAAGCTGGAAGACGCGCTGAAGCTCGACGCGGTCTGGATCGCGCCGGAAAACGGCTATGTCGCCGACCCCTCGACCGACATCGCGGTGCTGGCGGCAAGCGTCTTTCTCGAGCTGATCAGGAAAGGCGACCGCATCGGCGTCGCCTGGGGACGGACGGTCTACACCATCGCCGACATCATGTCCTATGCCGATCTGCAGGACGTCACCGTGGTGCAGCTCTGCGGCAATCTGGGAGCCCCCTATTCGTACCGGCCGGACCAATGCACGATGGAAATCGCGCGCCGGCTCAATGCCAAGGGGCTGAATTTCTACGCGCCGCTGGTGCTGACGACGGAAGAACTGGCACGCGGCCTGCGCGCCGAGCCGGTGATCCGCGAGCAATTGTCGGGCATCGGCGAATGCGGCCTGGCGCTGTATTCGGTAGGCTCGGTGGACACCGACAGCCATCTGGTCAAATGCGGCGCGCTGACGCCAAGCGAAATGGCTGTATTGCGCAAGGCGGGTGCGGCCGGCGTCATTGCCGGGCAGATCATCGACGCCCGAGGCCAGGCGCTCGACTGCAGCTACAACCGCCGGCTGATTTCGGCAGAGCTGTCATCGCTGCGCCAGATCGGAAAGCGCCTTGTGGTGGTGCAGGAAGAGAGCAAGTTCGAACCGCTCGTCGCGGCGATCGCCGGCGGGCTCTGCACCCATCTCGTCGTAGGCGCGCGCATGGCGCGACGGCTGCTCGACCATGCCGGAGCAGCAGCAGAAGAGGTCGCCTGATACCTAGTTTCAGCCGCCGACGCATTGTCATCAAGGCGTCGCGGTATTCCTGTTCACAACAAAAGAGAAATCGGACGAAGCTGACATGAAGAACCTGTGGAATGACGGCGAGGCGGAGAAGCTGGTCGCCGACTATGCAAAGAAGGGTGTGGCCCGCGACCTGGCGCTGCGCGTCTACACGACCAGGCTGCTGGGCGGCGAGCCGCGGCTCGTCCTGCATGGCGGCGGCAACACCTCGTGCAAGACCAGGGCCACCGATCTCGTCGGCGACGAATGGGACGTGCTCTGCGTCAAGGGCAGCGGCTGGGACATGGGCGTCATCGAGCCGCAGGGCCTGCCGGCGGTCAAGCTCGGCGCGCTGTTGAAGGCGCGGTCGCTCAAGAAGCTCTCCGACGAGGACATGGTCGCGCTGCAGCGGGCGAACCTCATCGATCCGTCCTCGCCCAATCCGTCGGTCGAGACGCTGCTGCACGCCTTCCTGCCGCACAAATTCGTCGACCACACGCATTCGACGGCGATCCTCGCCATCGTCGACCAGGAGGACAGCGAGGCGCTGAGCCGGAAGGTGTTCGGCGAAAAGATGGGCTTCGTGCCTTACATCATGCCGGGCTTCGATCTGGCCAAGGCGGCCGCCGACGTATTCGACGCCGATCCGACGGTCGAAGGCCTGATCCTAGACAAGCACGGCATCTTCACCTTCGGCGACGATGCCAGGCAGGCCTATGACCGGATGATCCATTATGTGAACGTCGCCGAGGATTTCATCGCCGGGAACGGCAAGCCGCGCACCGAAAAAGTGGCACTGCCGGCCAGGCTGGCGAAGCCTGCGGAGATTGCGCCGATGCTGCGCGGCGCGGTGGCGGTGGCACGCGGCGAAGGCCGCTTCGATCGGATGATCAGCGATTTCCGCACCTCGGATGCGATCGTCGATTTCATCAATTCGGCAAAAATTGCCGACTATGCCGGGCGCGGCGTGTCGACACCCGACCTGTCGATCCGCATCAAAACCGGACCGATGGCACTGCCGGCGCCCGACGCGGACAAGGTCGGCGACTACAAATCCGTCATCCGCCAGCATGTCGAGAAATTCGCCAAGGACTATCGCGCCTATTTCGAAACCAATGATGCGCTCGACGACGTGAAGCGCACCATGCTCGACCCGATGCCGCGGCTGACGCTGGTGCCCGGCCTCGGCATGTTCGGCCACGGCCGCACGCTGAAGGATGCGAAGATCGCCTCGGACGTCGGCGAAATGTGGATCGAGGCGGTACGCGGCGCCGAAGCCGTCGGCGATTTCCGCCCGCTCTCCAAAGCCGACCTGTTCCCGCTCGAATACTGGTCGCTCGAACAGGCCAAGCTCGCCGCCAACAAGCCGAAGCCGCTGACCGGCCAGGTGATGCTGGTCACCGGCGGCGCCGGCGCGATCGGTGCTGCCACGGCAAAGCTGTTCGCCGACAACGGTGCCCATGCGGTCGTCGTCGATCTCGATGCGGCAAGGGCTGCCGAGGCGGCAAAAAAGGCCGGTAACAATTCGATCGGCATTGGCGCCGACATCACCGATCCGGCGCAGATGCGCGCCGCCTTCGACAAAGCGGTCGACGTCTACGGCGGCCTCGACATTCTCGTGTCCAATGCCGGTGCTGCCTGGGAGGGCCGGATCGGCGAGCTCGACGACGCCACCTTGCGCAAAAGCTTCGAACTCAATTTCTTCGCCCATCAGTCGGCGGCGCAGAATGCCGTGCGCATCATGCTGGAACAGGGCACCGGCGGCGTGCTGTTGTTCAACACCTCCAAGCAGGCGGTCAATCCGGGGCCGAAGTTCGGCGCCTATGGCATTCCCAAGGCGGCAACGCTGTTCCTGTCCAGGCAATATGCGCTCGACTACGGCGCGCATGGCATCCGCTCCAATGCCGTCAACGCCGACCGCATCCGTTCGGGGCTGTTGACCGATGCCATGATCACCAGCCGCTCGGGCGCGCGCGGCGTGTCGGCGAAGGAGTACATGTCCGGCAACCTGCTCGGGCAGGAAGTGACGGCCGAAGACGTCGCCCAAGCCTTCCTGCATCAGGCGCTGGCCGAGCGGACCACCGCCGATGTGACGACAGTCGATGGCGGCAACATCGCGGCGGCGCTGCGGTAGGCGTGATCGGGGATCACACTTGCGAAATTGGTATTTTGTAGCTACATTGTGGCCAAACCTCAAGGAGTCACGATATGGCAACGGGTACCGTCGTCCGTGCTCGGATCGATACGGCGACAAAGGATCAGGCAACGGAAGCGTTGGCGGCGATGGGATTGTCCGTTTCCGACGCCATCCGTCTGCTGCTGGTCCGCGTCGCCGCCGACAAGGAGTTTCCCTTTCCGGTGAAAGTGCCGAACGCAACCACTCGGAAGGCGATGACGGAATTGGAGCGTGGCAAGGGCAAGCGCTTCGCCTCGGCCGATGAGTTGTTCAAGGATCTGGGCATCTGACGTGCTGACGCCCGTTCGCTCCGGGCAATTCCGCCGGGACGTGAAACGTGCGGAGAAGCGCGGCAAAGACCTTGGTAAATTGCGCGAACTGCTAGGCCTTCTGCTCGCCGAGAATGATCTACCGGCGACTTACAAGGACCACCCCCTCAAGGGCGATTGGAAAGGCTATCGTGACGCTCACATGGAACCGGACTGGCTCTTGATCTATCGTGTTGCTGGTGACGAGCTACAGCTTGCTCGCACCGGCTCACATTCCGATCTGTTCAACGAGTAGCCGAGACAGGTGCGCATTGAGAATTTTGCTAAAGTAGTTCTCGGATGCCTTCCCAAGCCTTTCGGCCCAGCTTTGAATCGGCCTCGTCATTGCCTCCGTGTGCGTGCAATGTCGAGCGTGGGGTATTTTCGCCTGGCAAGAGAATGCGGTGACCCGCATCCGGCGACGAAATGAGATGAGTGACCTTTCCTGCTTCGCCGCTCCGCCTAACAATATCTCGGGCGAACGATAGGGAAGGCCACAGTGCATCGCCGCCACCGGCGACGAGCAGAAGCTCGGCCGATATGGTCTCAACGGGGATGGTCGCCGCATTCGCTTCCCGCTTGAACGTTTTCAAACAACTTTCGAAAAGCCCCTGTAGGACACCTGGCCATCGACGTACTCTGGTGTCCAATCTGGATCTGTCGGCACAAACGGCAGCGCGATGCCGTCGAGCGACCATGAGGATCGTTCAGGCCAGCTGACACCATCGCGGCCCGCACCGATATTTCCCCAAACTACGGATGACGGGCTAATCGCGACCACTGCATCAATTCGCTGGTCATGGACCGCAGCAAGCAATGACGCCTCGGCCCCCTTTGACGTGCCCACATAGACGATACGACGGCACCCTGTTTCAATGAGATAATCGGTTGCCGCAAAGAACGTTTCCAGGGGAATCTCACATATTCCGGGAACCCGGCCTTCACCGCCAAACCACTGCAGAGCCAAGGCCGATGCACCCGCATTTGCAAAGGGCCGCGCGCGACCGACGTCAACACGGCCGCTCGATCCACCCAACACCACAACGCCCGTGGTGGCCTTCAAGCATCGAAAAAATGTTCCGGCGACGGCGCCGGTAAGACTTTCCTCTACCGCCCGCACCTCCATGTACCCGTCAATCCTGGGTTTCGATTGTCCAATCGGCCCGCAAAACCGGTGGCTGCGACAATTGCAATTCGGCGGTCCGGCACGCCAGACATCTTCGACAAAAAGGCCGCCTGCAACAAGCTGCTGCAGACGGCTATTGTTTTGCTCGTGCCGAAAATTACTTCGCGTTCGGGTTCGGCATCCAGGCCGGCATGGCGACATCGGCATGGGCGAACTGCGGCAGCTTGGCCGAGAGGTCCTCCATGTTCTTGATGTCCTTGTCGAGCAGATCCTTCTGGGTGATCAGCGTCGGCGGCACGATGACGTTGTGGCCGGGATCCTCGCCGGCCAAGAGCTGCGCCAGCGCACGCACCGAGACCTGGCCGACGACGGCCGGGTTGGTGGCGGCGGTTGCCGCCCAGGCGCTGTCCGGCTCGCGCATCGCGGCGATGTCCGAGGTCGAGATGTCGGCCGAATAGATCTTGATGTCCTTGTTCAGCCCGGCCTCGTCGACTGCGATCTTCACGCCCTTGGCGAATTCGTCATAGGGCGCGAACATCACCTTGATGTCGGGATGGGCCGACAACACCGAGCGGGCCTGGTTGGCGACCGAATTGGCGATCGGATTGTCGAGCGTGCCGAACATGGCGGCTTCGTTGATGCCCGAATATTTCTTCTTGAATTCGACCCAGGTCTCGTTGCGGCGATCGAGCGGCGCGATGCCGGCGACATAGACATAGCCGGCCTTCCAGCTCTCGCCATTGTCCTTGACCGCCTGTTCGAGCGCCAGGCGGGCGAGGTCGCGGTCGGATTGCTCGATCTGCGGGATCTTGGGGTTTTCGACATTGACGTCAAAGGCGACGACCTTGATGCCGGCGTCGACCGCGCGCTGGGCGGCGTCCTTCATCGATTCCGTCAGGCCGTGCTGGATGATGATGCCCTGGACGCCGAGCGCGATGGCCTGGTCGACCATATCCGCCTGAAGCGCCGCGTCCTGGCGGCTGTCGAGCACGCGCAGGTCGACGCCGAGTGCCTTGGCCTGCGCCTCGACGCCGGACAAATACGCCTGGAAGAAGTCGCCGGTCGAGAGATAGCGGACCAGCGCTATCTTGACGGCGCCCGGCTTGTCGAACGGCGCCGGCCTGTCCTGCGCCATCGCCGGCAACTGCATCAGCAATGTTGCGCCGGCAAGCCCGAGCGCTGCCTTCCCCAAAAGTCTTCTTGTGATGTTCACGTCGCTTCCTCCACTTGTTGAACCCAAAATGTGACCCGGTCGAACCCTATCTCCTGCCCCTGCCGGACAGGGCGAAGGTAAAGACAAGGGCGACCACGAGAACCACGCCCTTGACGAAATCCTGCGTGTAGTAAGGCGCGTTCATCATCGTCAGGCCCTGCAGCAGCACGCCGACAAACACCGCGCCGACAGCCGTGCCGAAGGCGTTCGGCTTGGCGGCGCCGAGAACCGCGTAACCGATGAGTGCCGCAGCCACCGCGTCGAGCAACAGATTATTACCCGAGGCGATGTCGCCGCGTCCAAGGCGGGCAGCGAGCAAAATGCCGCCGATCGAGGCAAAAACTCCCGAAATCACATAGGCCCAGATTTTGTATGCCTTGACAGGCGCGCCGGCGAGTTCTGCGGCGCGTTCGTTGCTGCCGACCGCATACATCATGCGCCCGAAACGGGTGTATTCGAGAAAGAACCAGATCAGCACCGCCAGCACGAGCAGGACGACGACCGACACCGGAATGAGGTTCGGGATGAAGAAGTCGAAGCGATGGCGGCCAAGCGCCAGGAACGCGGCGCCGAAACTGCCGTTGGCGACCGAGCCGTCGGGCATGGTCATGCCAGTGGCGATCGAACGGCCCTCGGTCGGTATGCGCTGCAGGCCGACAAGCAGGAACATCATGCCGAGCGTCGCCAAAAGGTCCGGCACCCGCATATAGACGATCAGCCAGCCATTGATCAGGCCGACCACGGCGCCGATCACAAGACAGATGACGACGGCCATGACGGCGTTCTGCCCCAGCACCACCATGACATAGGCAGCCGCCATCATGGCGCTGGTGGCGACCGAGCCGATCGACAGGTCGAAGCCGCCGACGACCAGCGTGGCGGTGACGCCGAGCGCCAGAACGCCGGTGATGGCGACCGACTGGAAGATGAAGACAGCACTTTGCGGCGAGACGAAACCATCGGCGGCGGCGGCGAAATAGGCGATCAGCCCGAACAACAGAACGATGAAGCCGTAGCGAATAGCATTGTCGCGCAGGATCATTCAGCGCTCCCGCACGCTGGCACCGTCATTATCCAACCCGAATTCATGCCCTCTCCATTCCAATTCTCATCGTCTTCCCGCTCTCAGGCTGCGCTGTGCAACGGCCCGCCCGCCACTTCGGCCAGCAGACGCTCGAGATCGACATCGGTATTGCGGTGCTCGCCGACGATCGTCTGCTCCGACATCACCAGGATGCGATCGGCCGTCTCCAGGGCTTCGTCGAGTTCGGTGACGAACAGCAGCGTCGCGCGGCCGTGGGCGCTGGCCCGCAGCTTGGCGGCGATGTCGCGCCTGGCCGAGATGTCCACACCTTGAAACGGCTCGTCGAGGATGAAAAGCCTTGCCACCTGCGACATCCAGCGGGCGACCATCACCTTCTGCTGATTGCCACCGGAAAGCGACGCCATCTCGTCCCTCTCGGAGCGGCAGACGATGCCCAACTCCTGGATCTGCTGGCGGGCAACAGCGCGTTCGATACGGCGTTTGAGAACACCGAGACGCGACATGCGGCTGTGGAACGGCAGGCTGATGTTCTCCTGGATGTTGAAGTCGCCGACGATGCCGTTTTCGCCCCGGTCCTTGGCGACGAGAAACACACCGGCGGCAATCGCTTCGCCGGTCAATGCCGGAGCATAAGGTTTCCCGTTCAGCACCATGGTCCCGGACAGCGGCTTGCGCAAACCGAACAGCGTCTCGGCGAGCGCGGTCTTGCCGACGCCGACAAGGCCGGTGATGGCAACGACCTCGCCATCGCCGAGCGTCAGCGAGATCGGCCTGGCGCCTTCAGCAATCCGCAGCGCGTCGGCAGTGAAAATTGCTTTGGCCGAATTCCTGGCGACGATCCGCTCGAGCTGGATCTTACGGCCGAGCATGGCGTTGACCGCACCTTCGTAATCCAGCGGCTTCTTGTCGAAGATGCCTGAGATGACCCCGTCGCGCATCGAAATGATGCGATCGGCAAGCCGCCTGATGTCAGACATACGGTGCGAAATGTAGAGGATGGCCACGCCTTGCTGGCGAAGCCGGTCGAGCAATGCGAACAGCCGGTCGGCCTCGGCGCTGGACAGCGAGGAAGTCGGCTCGTCGAGGATCAGCACTTTCGGCCGGTGCGCCATGGCGCGGGCGATTGCCACCATCTGGCGGTCGGCCAGAGAGAGATCGCTGATCCGGGCCTTGAGGTCGATGGCCAGTCCCATGCGGTCGGCCACCGCCTTTGCCTCGCGACGCACCCGGCCTGGATTGAACAGGGTCGGCACGCCGCTGCCGCTCAGCCTGTCGAGGGTAAGGTTGGTTGCGACGTCGAGGTCGGCGACGACACCGTCGTTGATGTTCTGGTGGACGGTAACGACGCCGGCGCGGATCGCCTCCGCCGGCGTTTTCGGGTCGAAGTCATGACCGGCAAGCGACATCGAGCCGCCGCCATGGTCGTAGACGCCACTGATGATCTTGACGAGGGTGGATTTGCCGGCGCCGTTGGCGCCCATCAGCACGGTCACTTCGCCGGCATGCAATTCGAGCGAGACGCCGCCAAGCACCTCGATATGGCCAAAGGATTTCCTCAGGCCGTCGACGCGGAACACGGCATCATTGCCCATTCGTTCCTCCCTGACCATGACGCTATGGGCTATATCGGCAATTGTCAACACGATTGACAATTGCCAGCAGGCTTCCTAGCTTGGCCCGACCGCGTTGGCTCCGCTATCATCGGAGCACATGAGCGGGAGGTGAGGATGACTGGGAAATCGCCGTTCGAAGCACTGTCGGTCGAGACACTGGCGGGCCGTCTCGGTGCTAACGAGCCCCTGTGTTCGCAGATCGGCAAGGATACGAGCCAGTGGAAGGTTCGTGAAGTCGGCGACGGCAATCTGAACCTTGTGTTCATCGTCGAGGGTGCTGAGGGTGCAGCCGTCGTCAAGCAGGCCCTGCCCTACGTCCGGCTGGTCGGCGACAGCTGGCCGCTGCCGCTAAAACGCTCCTTCTTCGAATACCATGCGCTGACGCGGCAACAGGCGCGGGCGCCGGGTTCGGTGCCCGATATCTATCACTTCGACGAAGGCCAGGCGCTGATCATCATGGAGTATCTGTCGCCGCACATTATCCTGCGGCGGGCGCTGATCGAAGGCCGGCAATTGCCCAACATCGCGACAGACATCGGCTTGTTCATGGCCCGCACGTTGTTTCGCGGCTCCGACCTGCATATGGCGACCAAGGACCGCAAGGCCGATCTGGCAATGTTCGCCGACAATGTCGAACTCTGCGACATCACCGAGAACCTGGTTTTCTCGGATCCGTATTTCGATGCCAAGATGAACCGGCACACCAGCCCGCAGCTCGATGGCATTGTCGCCGAGCTGCGCGCCGACCGCGACCTCAAGGTCGAGGCGCAGCGCATGAAGCACATCTTCGCTGCCAATGCCGAGACGCTGCTGCATGGCGACCTGCATTCCGGCTCGATCATGGTCACCGACACCGAAACGAGGATGATCGACCCCGAATTCGCCTTCTACGGGCCGATCGCCTTCGACGTCGGCATGCTGCTCGCCAATTTCTGGATGGCGTTCTTCTCGCAGCGCGGCCATGAACAGGACGGAAGCCGCGACGCCATGCGTGACTATCTGCTCGGCGTTACGGTCGAGACATGGTCGGTGTTTCGCGCCGAGTTCTCGCATCTGTGGCGAACCGAGCGTACCGGCATGCTCTACCAGAAGAGCCTGTTCGAAGATCAGGGCGACAGGCTTGGCGCCGAGCAGGCGCTAGACCACATGCTGCATTCGATCTGGACCGATCTGCTCGGCTTTGCCGGCGTCGAGGTTCACCGGCGAATTCTCGGCCTTGCCCACAATGCCGATTTCGAGACCATTGCCGATCCGGATCTGCGCGCCAGATGTGAGGCAAAGGCGCTGAAATTCGGCCGTCACCTCGCCGTCAACCGGCGCCAGATCCACAGCATCGACGAGGTCAACCGGTTGGCCGCGCTGATCGAACGGGAGAGCAGGATTTGAACGTCGGCGACCGCCACTACCGCACCATCTGGCCGAGTGACGACGGGCGTTCGGTGGAGATCATCGACCAGCGCTGGCTGCCGCATGATTTCCGCATCGAAAAGATCGATACCGTCGCCGGCATCGCCACGGCAATCCGCGACATGTGGGTGCGCGGGGCGCCGCTGATCGGCGTCACCGCGGCCTATGGCGTCGCCATGCAGATGGCCGACGATCCGTCGGATGCTGCACTCGACGCCGTCTGGGCAACCTTGCACGAAACGCGCCCGACGGCGATCAATTTGCGCTGGGCGCTGAACGAAATGCAGCGCTTCCTGCTGACGCTTCCCCTGGCAGAACGTGCCGCGGCTGCCTATCGGCGTGCCGGCGAGATCGCCGACGAGGATGTCGGCCTCAACCGCGCCATCGGCGCCCATGGGCTCGAAATCATCAAGGCGATCGCGGCGCGCAAGCAGCCGGGCGAACCGGTCAATATCCTGACCCACTGCAACGCCGGCTGGCTGGCCACGGTCGACTACGGCACCGCCACCGCGCCGATCTATCTGGCGACGGAAGCCGGCATTCCAGTCCATGTCTATGTCGACGAAACACGACCCCGCAACCAGGGTGCCCAATTGACCGCCTGGGAGATGGCCGGCCACGGCGTGCCGCATACGCTGATCGTCGACAATGCCGGCGGCCATCTGATGCAGCGCGGCCAGATCGACATGGTCGTCGTCGGCACCGACAGGACCACCGCCGACGGCGATGTCTGCAATAAGATCGGTACCTATCTCAAGGCGCTCGCCGCCGACGACAACGACGTGCCGTTCTATGTCGCGCTGCCGTCGCCGACGATCGACTGGACCGTGGGCGACGGGCTGGCCGACATCCCGATCGAACAGCGCTCGCCCGACGAGGTCTCACTGGTCTGGGGCAAGACCGCTTCCGGCGAGATCGCCCAGGTCCGCGTATCGCCGGAAGCCACGCCGGCGGCCAATCCGGCCTTCGACGTGACGCCGGCGCGGCTGGTCACCGGCTTGATCACCGAACGCGGTGTCGCTACGGCCTCGCGCGAAGGCCTGAGGGCGATGTTTCCCGAGCGCGGATGATCCGCTTTGCCGAGAGGGCGCTCCGGATTTGCCTGATCTCACGATTTCTTGAACACGGCACGGTTAAAAACGCCCGTTGCCTGTCCCACATGGACGGCCGTATGCGTAGCGGCGGGGCGGCGCCCAACGCTCGAAGCCGGGGTTGCCCACGGCTCGGCGAGTGAACCAGCGGGATACCGCGATGTCATTCAGACCGTTGCTTGGTGACGGACGGGTTCGGAGCCAGGACGAGAAGTCGGAGCCCCTGCAAACCGCGTCATGGGTCAGCTCCTCGATCGTCTTCGACAACCGGCGGTGGGCGTGCCGGGAGGCGGAGCTCCGCTGGACAGCCCCTCATCATCTGATCGTGCTGACCGAAGAAGGCGGCACGTCCCATACATCCATCCGGCACGAGGCACGATCCCTTTACGACGGAATGGATCGTCCCGGAGCCCTCACCTTCGTCCCGGCAGGCGCGGAACGACAGGGCTTCTATCGCGATGTAAACCTCTCCTATTCAGCCCTGTGGATCGATCCCGATATCGGGCTTCCCGGATGCGAACGCCTGAGGAACCTGCCTATACTGGTAAACAAGAAAGACGCGGTCGTCGCCACGCTGCTGAGTTCGCTTCGTGACGAGATGGCACTCGGCCACAAGCCAGACACTGCCTATGTCGAGCATCTGGTCGCCCTCGTCAGTCTCCGCGTGGCCAACCTGAGCCGGGAGCAACCGCGGTTTGTACGTCACGGCTGTCTCAGCCGCCGGGCACTTGGTCGCGTTCGGGATTACATCGATGCGCATATGAATTCCGACATTTCGCTAAGCGAGCTGGCAGCCGCCGCGGGCATGGCCGTCGACAGTTTTGCGCGTCGCTTCAAGGCGACGACCGGCCTTGCACCCTACGCCTATGTGATCGAGGAACGGGTGCGGCGAGCGGAGGCGCTGCTGCGCGAAACGGGTTTGTCGATCGGTGTCATTGCCTTTCGGCTCGGCTTCTCAAGCCAGAGCCACTTCACCACGACCTTCCGACGTCTGAGGGGCATGACGCCTCGTGCCTATCGGGTGAATTCTTCTCCAGAATCCTGATAGTGCCGCCGGTTTCTTGAAAGAAAGCCGCCGCCCGCACTCCCACCTCCAGTGTCGTTGGGTGACAGAACCCGAGGGTTCGCTCGGGTCAAGTTGCCGTCTGCGCTTCATTGCGGCTGGGAGATCATGCATGGCCAAAACGGACAACAGGAGCGGGCCGACGCGTCGGATGGTATTGGAAGGCGGTGTTGCGACCGGGGTGCTCCTGGCTACCGGACTACCGGTTGACGCCGAGCCGGTCGAGACCGTCACGGCGGCTGCATCGTCCTCGCCGCTACCGACGATGACGATGTCGTTACGGATCAACGCGAAGGATCTTGCCGTCGAGCTCGACCCGCGGACGACGCTGCTCGACGCCCTGCGCAACCATCTCGGCCTCACCGGCTCGAAGAAGGGCTGCGACCACGGCCAGTGCGGCGCATGCACGGTGCTCGTCGATGGGCGCCGGATCAATTCCTGCCTGACGCTTGCCGCAATGCATGAAGGCGACGAGATCACCACGGTCGAGGGCCTTGCCGAGGGTGACCGGCTGCATCCGGTCCAGGCCGCCTTCGTCGCCCGCGACGGTTTCCAGTGCGGCTACTGTACGCCAGGCCAGATCTGCTCGGCGGTTGGCATGCTGGGCGAGGCGCGGGCCGGCTGGCCAAGCCATGCGAGCGCCGACGTGGCAGCGGCTTCCGTCGCTCTCACCGATGCCGAGATCCGCGAGCGGATGAGCGGCAACATCTGCCGTTGCGCCGCCTATCCGAACATTGTCGCTGCAATCCGCGACGCGGCAGAGGAGGCATGAGCAATGCAGTCCTTCACTTATGAACGTGCGGCGAGTGCTGAGCAGGCGGCGGCCGCGGTTGCGGCCCGGCCGGACGCCAAGTTCATCAGCGGCGGCACCAACCTGCTCGACCTGATGAAGCTCGAGATCGAGCGCCCAGCGCATCTCGTCGACATCAGCCGGCTGCCACTTGATCGGATCGAGGAGACGGCGGAAGGCGGGCTTCGGGTCGGCGCCCAGGTCCGCAATAGCAATCTCGCCGCCGACCCGCGGGTAAGGTCGCGCTACCCGATGCTCACGCAAGCGCTGCTGGCGGGAGCGTCCGGACAGATACGCAACAAGGCCTCGACCAGCGGCAATCTCCTGCAGCGCACGCGCTGCCCCTATTTCTACGACCGCAACATGCCCTGCAACAAGCGCCAGCCGGGTTCGGGCTGCGCGGCACTTCAGGGCTTCAACCGCATGCACGCCGTACTCGGCGCGAGCGAAGCCTGCATCGCGGTCCATCCTTCTGACATGGCGGTCGCCATGTCCGGGCTCGACGCCAGGATCGAGACCGTCTCGCCCGGCGGCGAGACCCGTACGATCCCGATCGGCGATTTCCATCGATTGCCCGAGGCGACGCCCCAGGTGGAGACCGTGCTCGGCCACGGCGAAATAGTCGTTGCGGTTGCCCTGCCGCCACCACCGCCCGGCCAACAGGTTTACCGCAAGGTACGCGACCGTGCTTCCTACGCCTTCGCGCTGGTGTCCGTGGCAGCAATCGTCGAGAAAAGCGGCGACCGTATCCGAAGCGCTCGGATCGCCATGGGCGGCGTGGCAGCGAAACCCTGGCGCGCGACGGAGGCGGAGCGCGCGCTGGCAGGCGCGGCGGCGTCCGACGGTGCCTTTAGCGACGCGGCCGAAGCCGCGCTCGCCGGAGCCGTCGGGCATGGCGCCAATAATTTCAAGATCCCGCTGGCGAAACGGACGATGCGGCACACGCTCGCTGCTGCCGTCGAGAGTGCGTGAGGTGACACGATGACCGAGACGACGACCCCGAACAGCGGTTCCCAGATGCAGGCGACGAGCAGGAGATCAATATGAAACTCACGCGACGCGCCGTTGCCGCCGCGGGTGGCGGCCTTTTTGTTTCTGCCGCCGCAGCTTGGGGCGCCACATCCGACCCGGGAGCTCGTCACGGGCTCGAGGCCGCCGTCGACGCCTTCTTTGCCGGCTGGGCCTCTGGCGACTGGACGGCATTCCTTGATTGTTGCGATGAGACGATGACCTTCCAATTCCCTGTCGGCGAGCAACGAGGCCGACACGGACCGCCGGAAGGCAAGCGGGCACTCGCAGCCTGGACCGCCGCGCATCAAGCGCAGGGAAACAGGATCACGAAATCGACCGTCGATCTAAAGCTCTTCGCCGCCGACTGGGTCATTGTCTGCGATCGCGGGAGCGGGACAATCGGTGGCGCGCCCTACACTGGCCTGCATGCGATCTTCATGCGAGCCGGCCCAACAGGGAGGCTGGTCGAGTTTCGCGAGTATTTCGGCGAGATCGCCGCGTGAGTTCCGGCCGCCGCGCGACGAACATAAAGGTGCGAGGAAGCGGCGGCGTCGCGGCCTCGATGCTTCCGAACTCCAGATGAAAAATCTTTAGGTGACTTATGAACGAGACCATACCCGGACTGCCCGGCTCCGCCACCCATTCAAGGGTGAAACCTCGTGCCGATGTTGGCATCATCGGGCGGCCGATCGACCGCATCGACGGTCCGCTCAAAGTGACGGGCGGCGCCACATACGCTTACGAGAATGAGCTGGATGGTACAGCCTATGGCTACATTCTCGGCGCCTCCGTCGCCAAGGGCCGCATCGCCGAGATCGACACGGCCGAAGCCGAACGGGCGCCGGCAGTGCTGCTCGTCATGACGCACCGGAATGCGCCGGCCCAGCCGGATTTCGGCCCAACGGTCACGCCAACGGTGCCGGAGGTCTTCACGCGCCCCCGGCCCGCGCTCAACAGCGATCGGGTACGGTATTACGACGAGCCGGTCGCGCTGGTCGTTGCGGAGACGTTCGAGGCTGCACGCGCTGCTGCGGGCCTCATCAGAGTACGCTACGACGAGGAGCCGGGCCTCTACGATCTACCGGGATATATCGCCGACGCCTACGCGCCAAAGCGGACCAATGCCGGCTTCGAGACCGACAGCGTGGTCGGCGACTTCGAGCGCGCCTTTGCGACGGCGCCGATCAAGATCGATTCCACTTACGGGACCCCCTTCGAACATCACAATCCGATGGAGCCGCATGCGACGCTTGCTGCCTGGTCAGGCAACGAGCTGACGATCCGTACATCGGCGCAGACCCTCGCGAACTTCCGGGCCGGGGTCGCCAGCACGCTTCGCATCCCGCTCGAGCGAGTGCGCATCGTCAGCCCCTTCATCGGCGGAGGCTTCGGCTCCAAGCTGATTGCCCATGCCGACACGATCCTGGCCGCACTTGCAGCGCAGGTGCTGCAGCGCCCCGTGAAGATCGCGCTGACGCGACAACAGATGTTCGCCAATGCCGGTCATCGCGCAGAGATGGTCCAACAGGTACGTCTCGGCGCGGACACTGACGGGCGGCTCACCGGGATCGCACACGATGTCTGGTCCGCAACGTCCAGCTTCGAGGAGTACTGCGAACAAACGGCAGTTTTTGCGCGCTCGCTCTACGCGGCGCCGAACCGTCTCACCCGCCATCGCCTGGTTCCGCTGGACATCAACCGCGGCGAATGGATGCGCTCTCCCGGCGAAGCGCCCGGCATGCTGGCTTTCGAATGCGCCATGGATGAGCTCGCCGAGCGCGCCGGTCTGGACCCGATCGAACTCAGGATCCGCAACGAACCGGCACAGGATCCCGAGCGCGGCGTGCCGTTCTCCACCCGCAATCTCGTCGCCTGCATGGAGGAAGGCGCCCGCCGTTTCGGCTGGGAGCGGAGAAACCCGACACCGGGCCGAACTCGGGAGGGCCGCAAGCTTATCGGCCACGGCATGGCGGCGGCGATCCGTCCGAACTATATCGGCGCGGCGACGGCGCGGGTTGCGATCGACCGGGACGGTCGGGTGACGGCGCGGCTCGACATGACCGATATTGGGACCGGCACCTATACGATCCTGACCCAGATTGCCGCCGAGAGCCTCGGCCTGCCGATCTCGTCCGTCAAGGTGGAGCTCGGCGACAGCCGCTTCCCGCGTACCGCCGGCTCCGGCGGGTCCTGGGGCGCAGCAAGCGCGGGTTCGGCCTTGTATAATGCGTGCAACGTCCTCAAGAAACAGATCTTGGAGGCGGCGCAGTCGAACGAAGCCTCGCCGTTGCGCGGCGCGAACGCCACCGAGGCAAGCTTTGCCGACGGCGAGGTCAGGGTCGGCCAGCGATCGGCGAGCCTGGCCGATCTTATCCGAGGGATCTCTCCCGACGGGCTCGAAGCCGAAGGCTCCGTAGCCGCGGGCGCCACCACCCAGTCATACAAGACCTATTCGCAGCATTCCTATGGCGCGCATTTCGCAGAGGTCGCTGTCGATTGCGATACCGGTGAAATCCGCATGCGCCGGATGCTGGCTGTGATCGGCGCGGGCCGTATCCTCAACGCCAAGACCGCGCGCTCGCAAATCATCGGCGGCATGACCTGGGGGATCGGTGCAGCGCTGATGGAGCAGACGGTGCTCGACCCGCGCTACGGCCATTTCGTCAATCACGATCTTGCCGAGTATCATGTGCCGGTCAATGGCGATGTCCCCGATATGGAGGTCGCCTTCCTCGAGGAAGACGACGACAAGGCCAACCCGCTTGGCGCAAAGGGTCTCGGCGAGCTCGGCGTGTGCGGTGCGGGGGCTGCTGTCGCCAACGCCGTTTACAACGCGGCCGGCGTGCGAGTGCGTGAATTTCCCATCACCTTGGACAAGGTGCTGCCTGCCTTACCGGTGATCGCCATTTGACGCTCTCCTCCCTCGCCCTCAACGGTGACCAGGTCGAAACGGATCGCTATTTCTGCGCCATCGACGACGACGCCGGTGGTTGACAGCGCTTTCCGGCCCTTCCATACAAACGCCGTCAATGTTCTCAGGGCGGGGTGAAAGTCCCCACCGGCGGTAAGGGTCTCGGCCCAAGCCCGCGAGCGCTCTCCGGTTAGCCGGAGGGGTCAGCAGATCCGGTGTGATTCCGGAGCCGACGGTCACAGTCCGGATGGAAGAGAACGAAATGGAAGACGGTCCGCTTTCGCGGTTCGGACTCCGTATCGTGCGTCCTGATTCTGGTTCGAAACGGAAGGATGGACCCATGAATCAGCATTCCCACAACGACTATGAAACGATCCGCGTTGCCGTCATTCGCGCGCGTTGGCATGCCGATATCGTCGACCAATGCGTTGAAGCATTCGAGGCGGAACTGGCGGTTCTCGGAGAGAAACGCTTTGCCGTCGATGTCTTCGATGTGCCTGGCGCTTATGAGATTCCCCTGCATGCAAAGACGCTTGCCGTGACCGGCCGCTATGCCGCTATCCTCGGCGCCGCGTTCGTCGTCAATGGCGGCATCTACCGGCACGAGTTTGTTGCAAGCGCGGTCATCGACGGCATGATGAATGTGCAATTGTCGACTGGCGTGCCGGTGCTTTCGGCGGTGCTGACGCCGCACAACTACCATGACAGCGCGGACCATCACCGCTTCTTCTTCGAACATTTCAAGGTCAAGGGCAAAGAGGCGGCCAGTGCCTGCGTGCAACTGCTGGCAGCACGCGAACACATCGCGGCGTGAAACCTCCACCGCCGGGTGGAAATCCCGGTAAGGCGCTGTAGTATCTCACGAAGCAGGAGGATGCCGGTGCAGACCAAGAAGATCATCAATGACGGCAATCGCTCCGTCGACGAGATGCTGGAGGGTATTCTGGCCGCGCATCCGCGCCACCTCAGAAGCGCGGACGGCAGTCCGCGCGCCATTATCGCCCGCGACGGACCGCGCCCAGACAAGGTCGGCCTTGTCATCGGCGGCGGCTCGGGCCATGAGCCGACCTTCCTCGGCTTCGTCGGCAAGGGGCTGGCCGACGCCGCCGCGATCGGCAATGTCTTCGCTTCGCCGCCGCCGGACCCGATCCTCGAATGCGCCAAGGCGGCCAGCGGTGGCGCCGGCGTGCTGTTCATGTACGGCAACTATGCCGGCGACGTGATGAACTTCGACATGGCCGCCGAAATGGCGGCAATGGACGACATCGAGGTGCGCACCGTGCTGACCACCGACGATGTCGCCTCGGCGCCGCGCGACCAGAGGCAGAAGCGGCGCGGCGTCGCCGGCAATTTCTTCATCTTCAAGGCCGCCGGTGCCGCATGCGACCAGATGCTGTCATTCGATGAATGCGAGCGTATCGCCAGGAAGGCCAACGATCACACCTTCACCATGGGCGTGGCGCTGTCGCCCTGCTCGCTGCCGCAGACCCGCCGGCCCAATTTCGAGATCGGACCGGACGAGATGGAGATCGGCATGGGCATCCATGGCGAGCCAGGCATCGCGCGCGGAAAGTTGAAAACGGCCGACGAGATCACCGACGAAATGCTGGACAAGGTCCTCGACGAGATGGCGCCGGCGCGCGGCGATAAGGTCGCCGTTCTGGTCAATTCGCTCGGCTCGACGCCGCTGATGGAACTCTACATCATGAACCGGCGGGTCAAGCAGAGGCTCGACGAGATCGGCGTTTCCGTCCACGCGACCTGGGTCGGCAATTACTGCACCTCTCTCGAAATGGCCGGCGCCTCGGTGACGCTGATGCATCTCGACGGCGAGTTGCAGGCGATGCTCGACCATCCTTGCGACTGCGCCATGTTCCGCGCCGGCTGAGAAAGCATCATGACCTCGATCGATTCAGTCGGCTTGAAAAGAATGTTCGATGAGATCGCGGCGACGATCGACGCCGACAAGGACAGGCTCTGCCAACTCGACGGCGTCATCGGCGACGCCGACCATGGCATCGCCATGGCACTAGGCTTCACTGCTGCGCGCGATGCACTAGCGCAACTCGACCTCGCGGCGACCGAGCCGACGGCGCTGCTCAACACTGCGGCGAAATCCTTCCTCAACGCGGTGGGCGCCTCGTCAGGCCCGCTCTATGCGACCGCCTTCATGCGCGGTGCCGCCGCCGTCAAAGGCAAGGCAATTCTGGAGGACGCTGACATCATCGCCATGCTCCGGGCGATGGCGCAAGGCATCCAGGATCGCGGCAAGGCCGAGCTCGGCGAAAAGACCATGGTCGACGCCTGGCTGCCGGCGGCGCAAGCAGCGGGTGCCGCGCAGGAAGCCGGCAAGAGCCTGTCCGAGAGCCTGGAGGCTGCACTTGCAGCGGCTGAACGAGGTGCCGAGGCGACCAAGGACATGATCGCCGCCAAGGGCCGCTCATCGCGGCTCGGCGAGCGCTCGCTCGGGCATATGGACCCCGGCGCCGCATCGGCCGTGACGATCATCAGAGCGATGTGGAACAGTCTGGCTTAACCCCGCTTCGCCGCGTCGAGCCTGTCGATCGCCTGGACATTGCCGGCCGATGGTCCCTTCTCATCGAATTCCGATGCAAGCCATGCATCGACGATCGACTTGGCCAGTTCCGGGCCGATAACCCGGGCGCCCATGGTGATGATCTGGGCGTTGTTGGATTTTGCCGCGCGCTCGGCCGAATAGGTGTCGTGGGTGAGTGCGGCGCGAATGCCGGGCACCTTGTTGGCGGATATGGATACGCCGATGCCGGTGCCGCAAAACAGGATGCCGCGATCGTTTTCGCCGTCCAGGATGGTCTGCGCGAGCTTCTGTGACAGGTCGGCATAGTAGCCCGACTGGCTGAGGTCGCTAACCGTGAGGCCGGGCTTGGTAGCGAGGTGAGCGGCAATGACGTCGAGCAGCGGCTTGCCGGCGCTATCAGCTCCAATGGCAATTTTCATGTTCCGTTTCCTTCCTGTTTGATGATTCAGATCGCCGCCGAGGCGCGCTTGAGGATGTCGATATAGCCGTCCGCCTGCCAGGCCGAGCGGCCGATGAACAAGCCGTCGATGTTGGGCTGGCCGACCAGTTCGGCGGCATTTTGCGGATTGACGCTGCCGCCATAAAGCACCGGCGGCACCACCGGCAGCAGGTCGCGTGCGATTTTCTTGATTAGCGCCTGCTGCCTGTCGGCATAGTCCGAACTGGCCGGCACGCCCTTGTCGCCGATCGCCCAGACGGGCTCATAGGCAAACAGGATCGTCGCCGCCTTCGCCGCGCCTTCGAGAAACTGCAGCGCGCCGTGCACCTGCAAGGCCAGCACCGCAGCGGCCTGCCCGCTGTCGCGTTGAGCCAAGGTCTCGCCGACGCAGATGAGTGGCACGAGACCGTGCTTCACCGCCGCCGCAGTCTTCAGCCCGACAGCCTTGTCGGTCTCGCCGAAATGCTCGCGCCGTTCGCTGTGGCCGAGCTCGACCATGTCGAGCCCGCAGTCTTTCAGCATGGCCGGCGAGATCTCGCCGGTCCAGGCACCGGCGTCGGCCCAATGCATGTTCTGCGCGCCGACCTTGATGCGCGTCGGCGACAGCGCTTTCTTGACCTCGCGGATCGCCGTGAAGGGCGGGATGACGAAAGGCTGGATGCGCTCGTCGAAACCGGGGACGAACTCCGCCAGCGCCTCGGCGAAAGCCAACGCCTCGGCGAGCGTCTTGTTCATTTTCCAGCTGGTGCCGACCCAATAAACCATACGTGCCCTCCTATTCTGCGATCACTGTCAGCGAAACGCCGGCACCATCCAGCGCGGCGCGCATCTGCGGCTGCGGCTCGCGGCCGGTGAAGACCGTGTCAAAGGCCTTGAGATCTGTCAGGAAGTGCAAGGCAGTGCGGCCGAATTTCCCATGATCGACCAGCAGATATTTGCGCGCTGCTGCGGCCATCATCAGCCGTTTGGTCTGGACCACTTCCTGATCCTGGTGAAAGGCAGAGGCACCATGGATGGCCGATGACGACATGAACGCGACATCGGCGCGCAATGATTTCAGCGTGTCCTCGGCGAGCAGGCCGAAGAAGCCGTGAAACTTCTTGTTGTATTGGCCGCCGAGCGCAATCAGGTTGATGCCGGCAACGCCCGCCAAATCCTGGATGACAGCCAGATTGTTCGAGATCACCGTCAGCGGACGCAGATCGGCAAGCTGCCGAGCAACGCCGCCCGCGGTTGAGCCGTCGTCGATGATCACCGTCTGACCCGGTTCGATCATCGTCACGGCAGCGGCGGCGATGCGCTTCTTCTCGTCGCCGGCCAGCCGCTGGCGGTAGCGGAAATCGCTCTCGAAAAGGCTGCTCGGCTGGATCGAGGCGCCGCCGCGCACCTTGCGCAGGAAGCCGCTTTCCTCGAGCTCGTCGAGGTCGCGGTGGACAGTCATCTTTGACACGCCGAAGCGTGAGGCAAGATCGTCGACACTGGCGGTGCCGATGTCCATCAGAAAATCCATGATGCCTTGCCGACGGCCGTCGCTCTTCATTTCCGCGGCTTCCTCGTGCAATCCGGTTCCGAGATATAACAGCAAACGTTGCACAAGCCACCAATTTTTTGTGATAATGTTATATCTCTATGGGATGTCATGACGCTTCTGGTCGCGTCCTGTAACAAGAATTGCTGCCGGCCGAGCGCCCAGCGGTTGCGGTGCCGCGGAAATCCGGCCAGAAGCATCAGGGGCTCGACGACAACCGAACGGCCCGCAAACACTGGCTCGAAACCGGATACGGGAGACTACTGAGTGGCTCGCATCACACTGAGACAATTGCTCGATCATGCCGCCGAATACGGCTATGGCGTGCCTGCCTTCAACATGAACAATATGGAACAGGGCCTCGCCATCATGGAGGCAGCCGAGGAGACCAAATCGCCGGTTATCCTGCAGGCCAGCCGCGGCGCGCGAGCCTACGCCAACGACGTGGTGCTAGCCAAGCTGATCGACGCGCTGGTCGAAATCCATCCCGATATCCCGGTCTGCATGCATCTCGACCATGGCAACAACGAAGCCACTTGCGTCACCGCGATCCAGCACGGCTTCACTTCGGTGATGATGGACGGATCGCTGAAGGAAGACGGCAAGACGCCGGCCGACTACGCCTATAATTCCGGCATCACCCGCCGCGTCGTCGACATGGCGCATTGGGGCGGCGTCGCGGTGGAAGGCGAGATCGGCGTCCTTGGATCGCTTGAGATGGGCGGCGGCGAGCAGGAAGACGGCCATGGCGTCGAGGGCGTCATCAGCCACGACCAGCTGCTGACCGACCCGGTGCAGGCCGAACAATTCGTGCGCGACACCCGTGTCGATGCGCTGGCCGTCGCCATGGGCACCAGCCACGGCGCCTACAAGTTCAGCCGCAAGCCGGACGGCGCTGTACTGGCCATGAACGTCATCGAGGAAATCCACCGCCGTCTGCCGAGTATGCATCTCGTCATGCACGGCTCGTCCTCGGTGCCAGAGGAGTTGCAGGAGATCATCAACAAATATGGCGGCCAGATGAAGCCGACATGGGGCGTGCCGGTCGAAGAGATCCAGCGCGGCATCAAGCACGGGGTGCGCAAGATCAATATCGATACCGACAACCGCATGGCGCTGACCGGCGCAATCCGCAAGGTGCTGACCGAGAACCCGAGCGAATTCGATCCGCGCAAATATCTGACACCGGCAATGGCCGCGATGCGGAAGCTGTGCAAGGAGCGCTTCGAGCAATTCGGCACCGCCGGCAACGCACCGAAGATCAAGCCGCTGCCGCTGTCGGAAATGGCCAAGCGCTACAAGTCCGGAAGCCTCGATCCGAAATTTGGCTGACGTATTCCGGTTCTGAGCAGGAGCTGCCTCAGCTCCTGCTCATCCGATCATGCTCGCGGCAAGAGATCGGCCCTGCCGGTCTCGATAAATGGTGCCCAGTAGTCGACCGACTCGCGGATCATGGCGATGACCTGGTGGTCGACGGGCTCGCGCTCGCGGAACGACAATTCGAGGCAGATCTCGTTGTCGACGCCGCCGCCGCGACGCACCGTCTGAAGGAGCTTTTCCGGCGTGATACGGCCGTCGTTGTTGTAGGTCGCAGTGAACGGCCAATGGCCGCCCTTGTTCATCGACGACTGCTTGACGTGGATGATCGGCGATTGCCTGGGAAAGGCTTCGGCCCAGGCATAAGGGTCGGTGTCCGCCGGATTGCTCGAGGTCACGTCGCCATGGTCGATGTCGACCATCATCTTGAGCGGGACGGCCATGCCGGCCGCTTCGATCTCGCGCTGCAGTGCCCGGCAGCTTTCGATCGTATGGCCGAATTCGCGGCCGACCGACATCGGCTCCCAGAACAGGTAGGTCAAGCCGGCTGTTTTGGCATGCTCGGCGACCTCGCGCCAGCATTCCAGCGCGATGTCGAAAAGCCGCGCGCGACGCTCAGGATTGTCGTAATCCCGGTGGGTGAAGATCGCGAATTGCGTGCCCATGCCCGCGGCGCCGAGCTCGGCCGAAACTTCTGAAAAGGTCTTGAACCAGTCGACGTAGTAGCGCCGCACGTCGGCATCGGGATGGCCGAAATGATTGAGCCGGCCGTAAGGGCCGGTCATCGCGGAGGTCACGCGCACACCGGTGCGGTTGAGCGCGGTGCGAAACAGGCGGAGGAATTTCGAGATCGTCGCCGCCGGCCAGCCGGGATTGACGAATTCATGCGTGAGCTGCACGTCGCGGATGCCGATGTCGTAGGCGATCGTATCGATCAGGTCGTCCGGCTCGGCAAAGCGGTTGACCAGCGGATTGGTGTTGAGCGAAAGCGTAAAGGCCATCAGCCGGCCTTTGCCAGCCGGCTCGAGCACCAGTCCTCGAAGGCTTCTCTTTCCGCGGCGGACAGATGCAGGCCGTGCTTGGTGCGCCGTTCGAGGACATCGGCGGCGGTCTCGGCCCATTCATGCTCGAACAGGTAATTGGCTTCGCGCTCGAAAAAATCCTTGCCGAAGCGCCGGCCCAGTTCGGCGAGCGAGGTGGCCGCGCCGACCAGATCGCGCGTCCTTGTGCCGTAGAGCCTGCCGTAATGCTTGACCAGCGATGCCGGCATCCAGGGAAATTCATGGCCGAGGTCGCCCAGAAACTGCTCGAAATCGGCATTGGCGATATCGCCGCCCGGCAGGTGCCCTTTCGAGGTCCACGGCTTGCCCATTTTCGGAAAGAACGGGGCGATACGGTCGAGCGCGTGCTCGGCCAATTTGCGGAAGGTGGTGATCTTGCCGCCGAAGACCGAAAGCAGCGGCGCCTGCCCAGCCGGTGCGTCGAGTTCGAATATGTAATCGCGGGTCACCGCGCTCGGATTGTCGGCATTGTCGTCATAGAGCGGCCTGACGCCGGAAAACGAGTAGACGACATCGCTTCGTGCGAGCTGGCGCTTGAAGTAGCGATTGACTGCCTTGATCAGGTAATCGATCTCGCTCGCATCGGCGGTCACGTCTTCCGGCCGCCCGTCATAGGGAATGTCGGTGGTACCGATCAGCGCCAGATCGTTCTGGTAGGGATTGATGAAGATCACGCGCTTGTCGCTGTTTTGGACCAGATAGGCCTGCCGCCCTTCCCAGAATTTCGGCACAACGATGTGGCTGCCCTTGACCAGGCGCACGTTGCGCCTGGAATTCTGGCCGGCGACGCGGTTGATGACGTCGTTGACCCAGGGTCCGGCGGCGTTGATCAGCGCCCGTGCCCGGACTGTGGTCCTGACGCCGGTTCGACCGTCGCGCATCTCCACCGACCACAGGCCGTTTTCGCGACGGGCGGCTATGCAGGCGGTGCGGGTGAATATCCTGGCTCCGCGCTCAGCGGCGTCGAGCGCGTCGATGACGACCAGGCGAGCGTCGTCGACCCAACAGTCGGAATATTCGAAGCCGCGCTTGAAGGCGTCCTTGATCGGCGCGCCTTCGGGCGCGGTGCGCAGGTCGAGCGTACGCGTGGCCGGCAGCCGCTTGCGGCCGCCAAGATGGTCGTAGAGGAACAGGCCGAGCCGGACCAGCCAGGCCGGCCGGTCATCGGGGCTGTGTGGCAGCACGAAGCGCATCGGCCAGATGATGTGCGGCGCCGATTCCAGCAGCACCTCGCGCTCGATCAGCGCCTCGCGCACCAGGCGGAACTCGTAATATTCGAGGTACCGCAAACCGCCATGGACGAGCTTTCCCGATCGCGAACTGGTGCCCTCGGCGAGGTCGTCTTTTTCGCAGAGGATGACCGACAGCCCCCGGCCTGCTGCATCGCGCGCAATGCCGGCGCCATTGACACCGCCGCCGATGACGAAGAGATCGACGATTTCGCTGTCACTGCTCATCTCACCTTAGGCCCCACCGTCAGCATGGGTTGACCGGCGGCAGACCGGCGATGAAGCGGCGCACTTCCTCGGCCGCCTGCTCGGCCGCGTAGGTCACGGTGCGTACCGACGCGCCGGCGATATGCGGCGTCAGCGTCACGTTCGGCAGTTGCAACAGCGGCCAGTCGGCAGGCACCGGCTCGACGGCGAACGTCTCCAGCATAGCGCTGCCGATCTGCCCCGAGACGAGCGCCTCGTAGAGCGCATCGTAGTCGACCAGCGGTCCGCGCGCGGTATTGACGAAGATTACGCCGGGTTTCATCCGGGCGATGGCGTTCTTGCCGATCAGGCCGCGCGTCTCCTCGGTGACCCGGGAATGCAGCGTGACCACATCGGAGCGCGACAGCAGATCGTCCAGCGCAACCAGTTCGACGCCGGCATTGCGGTCCTCGGCGCTCAATTGCACATAGGGATCGCAAACCAGGATGCGGCAGCCGAAGGCGCGCAGCAGGCGAACCAGCCTGGTGCCGATATTGCCGTAGCCGATGACGCCGACGGTCATTTCGTTGAGCTCGCGGCCGGTGCGATCGGCGCGGTAGAGATCGCCGCGCCATTCGCCCTTGCGCAAGGCTTCGTGACCGACGCGGATCAGCCGCGTTTCAGCGAGAATGGCGCCGATGGTGAACTCGGCCACGGCGCTGGCGTTGCGGCCGGGCACATTGACCACGGTGATGCCGTGGGCCTTGGCGGCGGCCATGTCGATGTTGATCGGTCCGCCGCGCGAGACCGCAACCAGCTTGAGCGTGGGCAGGCGCTGCATCATGCTTTCGGAGAGCGGCGCAAGCTGGGTGACGAAGATTTCGGCGTCGCCGATGAAATCCACCACCTCGTCGGGATCGCCGAAATACTCCTTGACCTTGTCCAGACCAAGCGCGGCATTGCCGAATTGCATCGGCTCGTCGGGCCAAGCGGTCTCAATGCTGCGGATGTCGAGGTTGTCGCCGCAGGCCGCCTCGATTTTCTCGCGAAACACTTCCGGAAGCATGAAGCGGTCGCCGATGATCGCAATTTTCTTGGGCATGCTCTTCTCAATTCACGTCGGTTTGCCTGGACGCGGCCATCGAACGCCAGACCGGCCGCAGCGCCTCATGCGCCAATGTGTAGGACGGAGCCATCGCCTCATAGGCACCGGCAAGTTTCCGGTCGCTGGGCTCGGCCGCACGGAGCAAAGGCGTGACCCATTCACTGACGCAATCGTCCATCGATGCGTACTGGCCGACGCAGACCGCAGCAATCATTGCGGCGCCCGCAGCACCGGCCTCCTCGCGCTCGCTGGTGCGAATGTCGGCGCCGACCGCAGCACCCAGGATCTTGCGCAGAGCCGGGCTCCTGGCCGCTCCGCCGGTCAGGCGGATTTCCTTGGGCAGTGGCCCCATGGCGGCGTAGCAATCGCGTGCCGCGAAAGCCAGCCCCTCGAACACCGCGCGGACCATGTCGGCATAGCCGTGCCTGGACGAAATGCCGATGAAGCCGGCCCTGGCATTGGCATCGACGAACGGGCCGCGCTCGCCGGCCTCCGAGACATAGGGCTGGTAGAGCAGCGAGCCTGGCTCGGACGACGATATCCACTGGTCGACCAGCGCGATCATCTCGCCATTGGTCCGCGTAATACCTTGCGAGGCGAGAATGCCGGAGGCGAGGCCAAGGACCCAGTCGATATTGAGCGTTGCCGCCATGTTCGACTGCATCTGCGCAAAGACGCCGGGTGCCGGCATCGTCATCGTGTAGCCGGTTGCAGCCTCGTTGAGCAGAACCTCGTCCGGCGTTTCGGCAAGCCGCATATGCATTCCGGTGGAGCCGATGATCGAGCATCCCGGCTTGCGTTCGCGATCGAACAGGCCGGCGCCGAGCGCCGTGCAGGCGACATCGACATAGGCCAGAACGACCGGTGTGCCGGCGAGCAGGCCAGTCGCATCGGCTGCTGCCACCGACAGCGAGGTGCTTTGCCTGGTGCCATCGACGATGGGCGGCAACAGATGCCGGAGATCGGTGACGCCGAGTACCTCGAGCACATCATCGCAATAGCCGCGCGTGCGGAAGTCGCCGAAGGTGAAGGTGCCCTCGGACGGGTCGGTGGCGCGATGGCCGGTCAACTTGAAATAGAGCCAGTCCTTGCAGTGGAACGCCGTCGCTGCATTGACAAGCATCGCGGGCATGTGGCGCTTCATGAACACGAACTGCGATCCCTGCTGGCAGGCAGCGAGCCCGCTGCCGGTCTTTTCGAAGCGCAGCCGGTCCTCCGGCCGCGCGCGGATCTCCTCGACGACCGCGGCAGCGCGCGCGTCGAGCCACAGCCAGCCCTTGGCAACCGGCTCGCCATCCTTGTCGATCAGCCAGGTACCGTCGCCCTGCCCGGTCACGGCGATGGCAATGGTCCGGCTGGCGAGATCCGGCACCTTGTCGGCAAGCTCGCGCAAGGTCGTCGCGGTATCGGCCCAGGTGCGTGTCAGGTCCTGCTCGGCGCCACCGCCCGGCAGTGTCTCGTATTTATTGGGCAGCGCGGCGGACGCGATCTGCCTGCCCGCCGTGTCAAAGGCGACGGATTTTATGACAGACGTGCCGGCGTCGATGCCGATCAGCACATCCTGCATCAAGCAAGCTCCGTGCCGTGCGAAATGGCATTGCCGCTCGCCTGATCGAAGACGTGAAGGTTTTTCGGATCGATGCTGATCTTGATCGGCGCGCCAAGCTCCAAGCGGGTTCGGTCATGTTCGACCAGGACCAGCGAACCGCCGGCGAAATCGGCGGCGATATGGGTCTGGTCGCCGAGCCATTGATTGGCCGAAACCGTCGCCGGCACACCATCCTTCGAGCGGCGGACCGCATAGGGCCTGACGCCGATGACGACGCGCTGCCGGTTGAGCAATTCGTCGCGAACCGGGCCGCTGAACGCATCCTTGTCGTAGTCGAGCGAAAGCCCGTCGGGCAGCTTGAGACTGATCTTGCCGGCAGCCGTGCCGACATAGGCCTCGAAGACATTCATCGGCGGCTCGCCGACGAAGGTGCCGGTGAACAGGTTTGCCGGCCGCTCCTTGAGCCTGTCAGGCGTATCGAACTGCTGCAGCACGCCGCCCTCCATAACGGCGATGCGGTCGGCCAGCGCATTGGCCTCGGTCTGGTCGTGGGTGACCAGAATCGCGGTCAGGCCGCGCTCCTTGATGAAGTGCTTGATGCGGCCGCGCAGCACGGCGCGAAGCTGCGGCTCGAGCTGGCCCATCGGCTCGTCCAGCAGATGCAGGTCGGCCTCGCGGATCAGCGCCCGGCCGAGGCTGGCGCGCTGCTGCTGGCCGCCGGAGATCGAGCTCGGATAGCGCTCGAGAATGTCCTCGATCTCGAGCAGCTTGGCGATGTTGGCAACCTTTGCATCGACCGCACTCTTCGCCAGCCTGGCGGCCTTGAGGGCGAAGGCCATGTTCTCGCGCACGGTCAGCGGCGGGTAGAGCGAATAGCCCTCGAAGGCCATTGCGACGTTGCGCCTGACCGGCGGCAGCATGTGCACCTTGCGGCCGGCAACCGAGATGCTGCCGCGCGAGACCTCTTCGAAGCCTGCGATCATGCGCAATGTCGAGGTCTTGCCGCAGCCGGACGAGCCGAGCAGCGCCACGATCTCGCCCTTGGCGATTTCCATCGTCAGGTTCTTGACGGCGTGTACGCCACGGTCGATCGGACCGTAGAACTTGTCGACGCCCGAAATGGTGATTGCGGTCGGGCTCATGCCGCTTCTCCGCTGCGCAAATTGACGACGTTTTTCGAGCCGATGCGCTCGCCGCTTGTGCGATCGAACAGCAGGGCGCTTTTGCTGTCGACGGCGATGTAGACCTTGCCCTCGGATTGGCCCGGTGTCCCGGAAGGACGCGAAACCAGGATTTCACGGCCGCGCACGGTGCGCACCAGCGTGACGATCTTCTCGTTGAGCGGCGTCTCGGCCTCGACCGTCACCGGGATGGCGCCGGGCGTGCGTTCATCGACAAACGCCAGCGCCTCCGGCCGCAGCCCGATCACGCAGTCGCGGCCGACCGCCGCCTCATGCGCGCCGGCGAGATGGACCTGGACGTTGGACAGGCCGACATAGATGCCCTTGGCGTCCCGCGCCGGCTTGACGTCCAGAAGGTTGATGGTCGGGTCGCCGAACAGCCGGGCAATCTCGACATTGGCCGGCTCGCGATAGATCTGCTCGGGCGTGCCGAGCTGTTTGACGACGCCCTGCGACATCACCGCGATGCGGTCGCCGAGCGCCATCGCTTCCTTGTAGTCCTGGGTGACGTAGATGACGGTCGCGCCACGATCCGCCAGCAGTCTTGGCAATTCCAGCCGCATTTCGAAGCGCAATTTGGCATCGACGTTGCGCAAGGGATCATCGAGCAGCAGCAGCGGCGGCGAGCCGACCAGGGCGCGGGCAAGTGCGGTGCGTTGCTTCTGGCCGTTGGACAGCGCCCGTGGCTTGTGGCTGAGCACATGGCCGATTTTCAACAGCTTGGCGACGCTCTCGACGCCGGTCTTTATCGTGCCTTGCGATGAGTGCTTCGCCTGCAGCGGCGTCGCAATGTTATCGAACGCCGTCATATGCGGGAACAGCGCGAAGTTCTGAAATGCCATGCCGACGCCGCGGAACTCGGCGTCGAGATCGGTCATGTCCTCGCCGCCGATGAGTATCTTTCCCTCGTCGGGGTCGATGACGCCGGCCACCAGCCGCAGCAGCACGGTCTTGCCGGCGCCGGACGGCCCGAACAGGACCAGCGTTTCGCCGTCGGCGACGGTTAGCGACAGATTGTCGAGAACAGTCTGGCTTTTATAGCGCTTGACGATGTTTCGCAGTTCGAGGCTTGCCATCGGACTATCCTTTCACCGCGCCAAGCGACAGGCCTTCGACGAGATAGCGTTGCGCATAGAGCGCGAGCGCCAGCGTTGGCGTGATCGACAGCACGATCGCCGCCGAGATCTGGCCATACTGGATGCCCGAGGAGGTGATGAAGGCAAGCGCGCCGACCGTCACCGGCTGCTTGTCGGCCGAGGCGAGCACCAGCGCAAAGACGAAGTTGTTCCAGGCAAAGATGAAGGCGAGCAGACCGGCAGCGGCAATGCCTGGGCCGGCGAGCGGCAGCGCGATCTTGCGGAAGGTGGCAAACCAGGAATGTCCGGCGATGCGGTAGGCGTATTCGATGTCGGCGGGAATGTCCTCGAAATAGCCGCGCACGATCCACAGGATCAACGGCAGGCAGATCAGCTGATAGACCCAGATCAGCCCGATATAGGTGTTGGCCAGCCCGAGCTTCTGGAAATAGAGGGTGAGCGGCAGGAGCACCAGCAGCGCCGGCGCAAACCGGAACGACAGCAGCGTAAAGGCAATGTCCTCCGAGCCGCGGAATTTGTGCCGCGCAAAGGCGTAGGCCGCCGGAACGCCGAGCAGCAACGCGACGGCAACCGAGGTGACCGACAGGAAGACGGAATTCCAGAGGTTGCGCATGAAGGCGATGTCGAGCGTGCCGGCCGCCGTCATCAGCTTGCCGGTGATCAAGGCAGTGTAGTTGGCGAGCGTCGGCTCGAAGACAAGCTGCGGCGGAATCCGCAGGATTGTCTCGTTGGTCTGGAACGACATCATCAGGATCCAGACGATCGGGAACATGAAGAAGATCACGACCAGCGCCAGGGCAATGCCGCGCAGGATGCGTTCGAGAAGCGAGGTGTGTTCCACGCCAGCCTCCTATGCCTGGCCGCGGGCGCGTTCGCGCAGCCGCAGCCAGTTCTTGATGAAAATGTTCGAGAGGAAATAGGTGATCGCCCACAGGATGATCATCAGTGCCGCCGAGCGGCCGACATTGGTCGACTGGAAGAAATTGAGATAGGCCTCGACCTGGAACACGGTCAGCGTGTCGCCCGGACCGCCCTGCGTCATGGCGTAGATGATGTCGAACTGCTGGATGGAATCAAGCAGGCGGAACAGGGTCGCCGTCAGGATGTAGGGGGTCAGCATCGGCAGTGTGATGCGGAAGAAGACGAAGCTGCGTGGCACGCCGTCGAGTGCTGCCGCCTCGAAGGGCTGCGTCGGCAGGCTGCGCAGGCCTGCAAGCAGCAGGATCATGATGAAGGGCGTGTAGACCCAAATGTCGACGAGCACGACGGTGAGCAGCGCCGTCGACGGAGACGAGGCCCAGCGGAAATCCTGCAACCCGATCAGGCTGGCGAGATAGCTGAGCACGCCGAAACCGGGATTGGTCATCAGCTTCCACATCAGCGCGGCGAGCGCCGGCGCCGTCATCAGCGGCATCAGCAGCATGATCGAGATGAAGTTGTTCAGCGTCGAGCGCTTTTGCAGCAGCATGGCGATGCCGAGACCGAGAAGCAGTTCAAGCACAACGGTGATGCCGGCGTAGAGCAGCGAGATCTCCAGCGTGTTCCAGAACTTCGGGTCGGTGAAGAAGGAGATATAGTTGTCGCCCCAGTTGAACTGCCGCGCCCAGGGTTGGCTCAACCGGTAGCGCTGGAACGAATAGACCACCGACGTCAGGAACGGGATCAGGATGCCGATGCAGACCAGCAGAGCCGGCAGGCTGAGGAGATAGGGCAGCACCCGCTTGCTGATCCTGAAGCCCGACGGCCTGTTTCTTTGTATTGTCGCCGCAGTCATCGGCTGCTCCGTCATCCTGTTGCTTCGCCGTCCCGGCCGCCCAAGGGAGCAAGGCGGCCGGTCGGGCGAGCAGGCGGCACCTTTCGGGACCGCGTCGCAAACGTATCACATCTCAAAGGCTGGCCCGCGGACGGATCAGCCTTGGCCGCGGCTTAGCCGAGCCCGGCTTCCTTGAGCTGGCTGTTGATGCTCTCGGCCAGCTTGTCGAGGCCCTCGTCGACCGGCACTTCCTTGGCCACCATCTTCTGCAGCGTCGCCGCCCATTCGGTGGTGAGATCGAAGAACAGCGGCTGCGGGGTGAACTTGATGCTGGCGCCTGGCGCCGAGACGTCGAACATCTCGACATAACCCGGATAGCTCTTGTTCAGCTTCTCGCGGAACATCTCGTCGTTCCAGACCGACTGACGAACCGGATTGACGAAGTCCATCTTGGTCGCACCGAACAATGCATGCTCGGGTCCGGATGCCCATTGCATGAAGTACCAGGTGGCGTCCTTGTCCTTGGAGAAGTTGGACATCGACAGCGACCAGATCCAGATATTGGGCGTCGGTGCCTTGGCGGCGGGATTGGCCTTGAACGCCGAGAAGGCGAGCTTGCCGGCCATCTTGTTATCGCCGCCATTCATGAAGTAGCCAAGGATGTCGGCGTCGTAAATCATCGCCGAAGCACCTGCACCGAGATCGGTGCCGACCTGGTACCAGGTGTAGGTCGACCAGTCCTTCGGGCCGCTCTCCTGGATCATCTGGACCCACTGCTTGTGGAAAGCCTTGGATTCGGCGGTGTTCATCGCGGCCGACAGCTTGCCGTCAGCCGAGACGTTCAGGTCCTTCTGGTCGAAATTGGCGTAGGCCGACAGGAAGCCCGGGTGGATCGTTGCCCAGGAGCGCGAGCCGCGCACGCCGATGCCGTAGACGCCACCGCCGACGTCCTTGGTGAGCTTCGCCGCCGTAGCGACCATCTCATCCATATTGCCGGGAACGCTGACGCCGACCTTGTCGAACATGCCCTTGTTGTAGGTGATGTTGTTCTGCTCGAAGCCCCACGGAATGCACCATTGCTTGGCGTCCGCCGAACCGAGCGCGCCGCCCGGCTGGCCGTTCCAGGCGCAGGAGTTCTTGACGCCTGGCAGGAAGTCGTCCCAGGCATATTTCGGGTTGGTCTTGGCCGGATCCTTGATCCATTCGTTGAGGTCGGTGATCCAGCCGGCCGGACCGTAGGTCCAGGTCATGTAGGCGCCGGTCATGAAGGCATCGTATTCGGGCGAGCTGGCCGACAGCGCGGCGGTAACCTTGTCGAAATAGACGTCTTCCGGGAATACGTCATAGACGACTTCCATGCCGGTCAGCTTCTTGAAATTGTCGAGGTTGGCGATCATCGCATCGGCGTAAGGATGCTTGTTGAGCAACAGCTTGATGGTTTTGCCCTTATGCGCCTGCCAGTCGAAATCAGCCGCCAGGGCGCGGGTCTGCCCGAAATTGAGCAGTGTGCCGGCGGTGCTGGCGGCAAGGCCCATTGCACCGAGGCCCTTGATCAGCCCACGGCGGTCGACTTGTCCACGCAGGAATGCGTCGATGAGGTCTTTCTCTTTCTCATGCATTTCTCTTCTCCTCCACAGGGTAGTTTCAACGAAATGGTTGCCGGCTACCCGACCGGCGTCTGTTCCACGAGCGATCGCGCCGTCCGCTCGTCGGTTATCAGGCCTTTGAGATAACGGCCCTCCAGCACTGACTTGATGGCGCGAACCTTCACCTTGCCGCCGGCGACGGCGACAATCCTGCGGTTGCTGATGTCTTCGCGCGCCAGTGCCAGCGCCCGGTCGGAAAGCGTCGTCGCAACGGCCTTTCCGGCATCGTCGAAGAAATGGCCGAGCAGTTCGCCGACACCGCCGTTGCGGCGGATCTCCTCCATCTCGCCCTTCTCGATCATACCGGTGGCGACAAGCGAGGCCTCACGTTCGGCGGTGCCGATGCCGGCGATGAGCAAGTCGGCGGACTTGGCGAGGTCGAAGACATCGCTGACGCCTTTCTGCCCGAGCAACACTGTTCGATCCTCGACCGTGTTGGCGAACATCGGTACGGGCATCACATAGGCCTCCGCACCAGTCCGCTCGGCGACGCGGTGGATGACGTCATGCGGATTGGCCGAGAACTTGCGCGTCAGGCCGCCAAGCAGCGAGACGAAACGGATCCTGCCGGCCGATATGCGCGGCAGATATTCCACGCAGGCGGCAAGCGTGCGGCCGTGGCCGACGCCGATCAGCGCCTCTTCGCCGCGTTCGATCTCGCGCTTGAGAAACTGCGCGCCAGCAATGCCGAGCGCCTTGAGCGGCAGGTCTTCGGCATCGAAGTCCGGAACCACCTCGCAGTAGTCGAGGCCGTACCGGCCGGACAACTCATCCTCAAGCTGCACGCATTCGGAGACTTCGCCGTCGATGTAGACTTTGACCAGGCCTTCCTGATTGGCCTTGGTGATCAGGCGATGCGCCTTGAGACTGGTCAGGCCAAGCCGTTTGGCGACTTCCGACTGGGTCAGGCCGCCGGCATAGTGAAGCCAGGCGGCACGGGCTGCCATGCCGGTCTCATCGTCGCGCAGCAGGCCGTTGCCAAAACCAACCATTTCCGCCCTTTGATATTTTTATCAGTTGCTGCAAAATTTTTCACAAGGCGTCGCCCGAGTCAAGCAACCGCTGCGTTTAAATCTCCGGCCAGGAGCTTGCCGGCCGGGGCCGAATAGGGGCCGCGCTAACCAACGGGCAAGAAACAACACCGACCGCGCACCATTTAAAACGTTTGCAATTTCGCTTGAAGTGATTACAAACGTTTCAAACTTCGTTCGGGAGGAACGATGCCGGCCCGCGTTACCACCCTCAAGGAACTTGCTGCGCAGCTCGGCCTGTCGATTACCACCGTTTCGCGCGCCCTTGCCGGTCACGAGCAAATTGCCTTGAAAACGCGCCAACGTGTCGCCGAGGCTGCGCATCAGGCCGGCTATGTGCCGAACACCGCAGCCCGCACGCTGGTCTCCGGCCGCAGCGGCTTTGTCGGCATGGTGCTTCCGATCCGCGGCCCCAATCTGGTCGATTCCTTCCTCGGCGAATTCGTCACCGGGCTCGGCGAAGGGTTGGTTTCGCACGGCTCCGACCTGATCCTGGCCGCAGCGGCGCAAGGCCAGTCGGAACTTTCCGTGCTTCGCCATGTCGTCGAATCCGGACGCGCCGATGGGGTCGTCGTCACCCGCATCGCCGAGGTCGACGAGCGGCTTGCCTATCTGCGTCACCGCAATTTCCCGTTCGTCGCGCATGGCCGGCTGCTCGACGGCGACTTTGCCTACCATTGGCTCGATACCGATGGCGCGCACGCATTCGGCGAGGCCTTCGACATGCTCTACGATCTCGGACACCGCCATTTCGGCCTGGTGACGATTTCCGAGCCGATGACATTTCGCCATCTCAGACAGGACGGGCTCGCCGCCGCGATCGCCCGCCGGGGCGATCCGTCCGTCAGGCTCGATGTGGCGACGGCGCCGCGTTTCGATCGCGGTGCCCGCATCCAGGCAATCAACCGGCTTCTGCACGCCACCGAGCGGCCGACGGCGATTGTCGCGCTGTTCGACGAGCTGGCGCTGACTGTGATGGAAGAGGCGGGGCGCGCCGGACTTGCCATTCCTCGCGACCTTTCGGTGATCGGCTTCGACAACATAGCCGCCTCCGCCTATGCGCCGCCGGGGCTGACCACTTTCGACGCCTCGATCCGCCGGTGCGCGCGCGAGATCGGCGAGATGCTGCTGACCGTAATCGGCGACAGGCCGGACGCGCCACTGACGCGGCTGGTCCGGCCGACACTTGTCTCGCGGGCAAGCCATGGCCCGGCACCCACAGGACGGAACTGACGCCTTAGCGGCGCACAACCAGGGAGGAAGACGACGATGAATGCGTTGAGGACATTGGCAGGTGCGGTGCTGGCGTTGTCGCTTGCTGCCGGCGCAGCACAAGCCCAGCAGGTGTTGTTCTGGTCGACACAGGCGCGACCAGTGGAAGAGACACAGAAGATGCGCAGCGAAGTGCTGAAGGGGTTTGACGGCCAGGTCGACTATCAGGTCGCCGAGGACGGGCCCTGGCTCACCCGCCTTCAGGCCGAACTGCAGGCCGGCTCCGGCACCATAGGCGTGCTCGGCGGCCTGCACGGAGACTTCTCCACCGTCGGCGCGAACCTTGTCGATCTCTCTGGCGTCGATCTCGGTGGCGTCAAGGTCAACGAGACCTACAAGAAGCTCGGCATGCTCGGCACCGGCGAGCAGAAGTACCTGCCATGGATGCAGGCCACCTTTCTGATGGCGGCCAACAAACAGGCGCTGCAATATCTGCCGGCCGGCACCGATCTCAACACCATCACTTATGACCAACTGATCGAGTGGGCGAAAAACATCGCTGAAAAGACCGGTTCGCCCAAATTCGGTTTTCCGGCCGGCCCGAAAGGGCTGAAGCACCGTTTCTTCGAGGGTTTTCTCCTTCCATCGTATACCGGCTCGATGGTGACGAAGTTCCGCTCGGCGGAGGCCGAGACGGCGTGGAATAAGTTCAAGGAATTGTGGCAATACACCAACCCGAATTCGACCAACTATGCCTTCATGCAGGAGCCGCTGCTGACCGGCGAAGTCTGGGTGGCATTCGATCACGTGGCGCGCCTCGCCGACGCCTTCAACCAGAAACCCGACGAGTTTGTCGCCTTCCCGGCGCCGGCTGGCCCGGCAGGCCGCGGCTACATGTCGGTGGTGGCCGGTGTCGCTATCCCGAAGACCTCGCCTGACATGGACAAGGCCAAGGCGCTGGTCGCCTATATGCTGAAACCGGAAACCCAGATCGCGACGGTGAAGGCGACAAACTTCTTCCCCATCGTCGACGTCAAGCTGCCCGACGACATGCCGGCCTCGGTGAAGGCCTTCAGCCCAGTGATCGCCACCATGACCGGAGCTCCCGATGCGTTGCCGGCGCTGCTGCCGATGGGACTTGGCGGCCTCGGCGGCAAGTTCAACCAGGTCTACACCGACAGCTTCGAGCGCATCGTGCTCGGCGGCGAGGATGTGCACGGCGTGCTCGACGAACAGGCGACGGCGCTGAAGGCGATCATCGACCAGGCGAAGGCGCCATGCTGGGCGCCCGACAAGCCCTCGCAAGGCGCCTGCCCGGTCGATTAAGAATCCTCCCGGGCGTCCGGATTTCCAGCGCGCCGGGCGCCCACCCCTTTTGAAGCTTCGAATAGAGAGAGCGCTCCATGCACAGCAAGGCCCTGCCCTATCTGCTGCTGACGCCGGCGACGCTGTTCCTCTGTGTCTTTTTCCTTTACCCGTTCGTGTTGGTCGCCTTCGAGGCGTTCACCCGCGACGGCGGCTTTACGCTCGACAATTTCCGTACCATGGCGGGCAGCTGGAAGTTTCCGGTCACTGTCCGCAATACGCTGCTGCTGAGCGCCATCGTCGTGCCGATCCAACTGGTGATGGCGCTGCTGATGGCAACGGTGGTGTCGCGGCTTGAAACCGGGCGCAGCGCTGCGCTTTACATCTTCGCTATTCCGCTCGGCATCTCCGATCTCGCCGCCGGGCTGATCTGGCTCGCCATCTTCGACCAGTCCGGCTTCCTGAACACCTTGCTCTCCAATCTCGGCGTCATCGACAGGCCGGTTATGTTCCTCGGCTACCAGAGCAAGCTGACGATCTTCATCGCCGTGGCGCTGGCTGAGATCTGGCGCGCGACCGCCATCATGATGGTCATTCTGGTCGCCGGCATGGGGCTGATCCCCCGGGAATACTACGAGGCGGCGGAGGTCTTTGGCGCTAGCCCGTGGAAGCGCTTCATCAAGATCACGCTGCCTCTGCTGCGCCCAAGCCTGCAGACCTCGATCATCCTGCGCGTCATCCTTGCCTTTGAGGTCTTTGCCGTGGTTGCAGCACTCGGCGGCACCAATCTGCCGGTGCTGATGGGCGAGACCTACAATTGGCAGTTCACGCTGCAGGACCACAATGTCGCCGCCGCCATGGCGCTGTTCATCCTCGCCATCTCGATCGGCTTCACGCTGTTCTTCCTGCGGGTGCTGCGTGTGCCGAAGGAGACTCGCATATGAGCACTGTCGCGGAGCTCTCGATCGCCGCGCCTGAGGCCCGCAAAGCCGGCAACTGGTTGCTGGTCGCAACGGTCATCCTGCTTTGCGTCTGGGTGCTGCTGCCGATCTATCTGTTGATCGTCAACGCGCTGTCGTCGCCGGAAGAGGTGACCGCCTTTCCCAAGCGCTTCTTCCCGTCATTCGATTTCGGCAGCCTTTCTTTCTTCATCAATTTCGCCGGCGTCGCCAAGGCGCTGTGGAACTCCGTTCTCGTCGCCACGCTGACGATGCTCCTCTCGATCGGCTTCGGCGCACCCGCGGGCTACGCGCTGTCGCGCTTCGAATTCCCGGGCAAGGAAACGTTCCGTTTCCTTGTGCTGATGACCCGCGCCTTCCCGCTGCCGCTGCTGGCGCTGCCGCTGGCGGTGATGTTCATCCGCACCGGCCTCGACGACACCGCGATCGGGCTGGCGCTGGTCCACACCACGCTGGCGCTGCCGTTTGCGGTGCTGATCACCTTCTCGCTGTTCTCCGGCATTCCCGTCGAGCTGGAGGAGGCGGCCTGGACGCTCGGCTGCACGAGATTGCAGGCATTCCGAAAAGTCATTCTGCCGCTGGCGCTGCCGGGCATCGCGGCGTCGGCGGTGTTTGCCTTCACCATCTCCTGGAACGAGGTGTTTGCTGCCGCAGTGCTCACCATAGAGAACCGGACGCTGACTGCCTTCCTGTTGCAGAGCCTCGGCGAATCGCCGCTCTACCTCAAATTTGCCGGTGGCGCGGCACTGGTCATTCCGGCGCTGATCTTCATCTTCGCCGTTCGCAAATATCTGTTCGCCATGTGGGGGATCGCCAACCGATGACGCGCACAAAAGAGAACGCCGATGGCTGAGATCGTCATCAAGCAGGTGGCAAAACGTTTCGGCGGCTTCACAGCGCTGCATTCGATCGACCTGACCATCGCCGACCAGGAATTCATGGTGCTGCTTGGCGCCTCGGGTTGCGGCAAGACCACGCTGCTGAGGATCGTCGCCGGGCTGGAAACGCCAAGCCAGGGCGAGGTCTGGATCGGCGGCCGTCGCGTCGACCATCTGCCGCCGCGCGAACGCGGCATCGCTATGGTGTTCCAGAATTACGCCGTGTTTCCGCACCTGACGGTATTCGAGAATATCGCCTTCGGCCTGCGCATGAAGAAGCTGCCGCAGCAGGAGGTCGACGGGCGCGTCAACCGCACCGCCGAGCTCATGCATATCGAACAGCTTTTGAAGCGCTATTCGGGCCAGCTTTCCGGCGGTCAGCGCCAACGCGTGGCTGTGGCCCGGGCCCTGGCGATGGAGCCTGACGTGATCTTGATGGACGAGCCGCTGTCCAACCTAGACGCGCTGCTGCGGCTCGAAATGCGCGCCGAGCTCAAAGGTGTGCTCGCGGCGTCCAAGACCACCACCATCTACGTTACCCACGACCAGGTCGAGGCGATGAGCCTCGCCGACCGCATCGCCGTCATGCATCAGGGCCGTATCGTCCAGGCCGCCTCGCCGGTAGAGGTCTACCGCAATCCGGCGGCCCGCTTCGTCGGCTCCTTCATCGGCAACCCGCCGATGAATTTCATCCCGGCGACGAAGACGGCCGACGGCAGTTGGACCGTCGCCGGGCTGACGCTGCCCGGCCCCAAATCGGACAAGCAGACGATAGAATTCGCCATTCGCCCCGAGGATGTGGACGCCGGCAACGAAGGTATTAACGCCACCGTGCGCGTTGTCGAGCCGCTCGGACCGCACACGCTGGTCACCTGCGACGTCGAGGGCGGCCTGTTCCGCGCCATCCTCGAATCGAATGCCACGGTCGCCGTCGGCGATCACTTGCGGCTTTCGCCCAAACCCGATCGCGTCCGCTGGTTCGATCCCGAAACCACCAACGCCCTTTGATCCCCTTCGATTCTGAAAGTACGAACGCCCCGATGATATCTCTTGCTGTCGACGAAACCATCGCCCGCGCCGTCGAGGTGCTCAGGGAAAATGACCAAGGCACCTATACCATACCGACCAAGGGGCTCTACCCGTTTCAGTGGAACTGGGATTCCTGCCTGACCGCGCTCGGCCTTGCCCACTATGACGAGGCGCGCGCCTGGACCGAGATCGACACGCTGTTCGCCCACCAATGGCCAGACGGCATGGTGCCGCACATCGTCTTCCATGTCTGGAGCGACGGCTATTTCCCCGGGCCGGAGGTCTGGCGAACCAACCGCCCGACTGCCACCTCCGGCATCACCCAGCCGGCGGTCGCCGGCTTTGCCGTGCGCCGCTTGTTCGACCAGGCCAAGGACAAGGCCCTGGCGGCCGATCGCGCCCGCGCGCTGTTGCCGAAAATCGATGCCTGGCACCGCTGGTTCTACGAAAATCGCGACCCGGACGGCGAAGGGCTGGTCGCCATAATCCACCCATGGGAGTCCGGCCGCGACAACTCGATCGACTGGGACGAGGCGTTCGAGCGCGTGCCGACCGAAGGCGTCGAGCCCTACACCCGCCGCGACATCCTGCACGCCGATCCGGCGCATCGTCCAACCAAGGCACAGTATGACCGCTATGTCTGGCTGTTGCAGCATTTCCGCGGGCTTGGCTGGGATAATGCCCGGCTGCACGATGCCTCGCCATTCCAGGTCGTCGATCCCGGCTTCAACGCCATCCTGATCCGTTCCGCCGCCGACCTTGCCGATCTCGCCGAGGCACTTGGCGAAACCGAAATCGCAGAAGCCAATCGCGCCCGTGCCGAAAAGGGGCTTTCGGCAATGGAACGGCTGTGGAGCGACGCGCATGGCCAGTACATTTGTTTCGACCGAGTGGCCGGAAAGCATGTTGACAGCGCGTCGGTCGGCGGCATTCTGTCGGTATTTTCGGCCATCCCGGAAAGCCGGGCAGCGACCATCGCTGCAACGATCGAGCGCATCGCCGGCAAAGCGCGTTACATCGTCCCGTCGCACGATCCTGAGGATGGGCGCTTCGACCCAAAGCGCTACTGGCGCGGCCCGGTCTGGCTGGTGGTCAACTACATGATCGCCGACGGCCTTGCCGCCGCCGGCCACAGCCAAATCGCACAACGGATCACGCAATCCAGTCTCGAGCTGATCGCCGAGAGCGGTTTTGCCGAATATTACGATCCCCTCAGCGGCGAGCCGCTCGGCGGCAATCGCTTCACCTGGACCGCGGCAATGGTGATCGAGTTCCTGAAGGGCAGAGCCTGAACGCTTCCGCCTAGGCCGCCGGCTACCAAAGCCCGTTCTGTCTGCCGAATAACAGTCGACCCCATTTGCGTCTGAGGCATGTCCCGGCCCATCAAAACAGGGCCAAGGCATGCCAATCTTCACCATGCCAGAGCTATAATAATTCTTCACAAACCGCTATCTATACTGCGTCGGGGCGGGGAGAAGCGCGGCTTGGAATTCGATCTGAAAACCATTGAGGCGCTTGCTCCCGATCAGGCGTCGCTGAGCGCCGCCTCCAAGCTCACCAAACGAACGAACTGGCCGCGGCTCGAAAAGCATGAGCAGCAGGCGCTCATCTGGGGCGAATGCCAGGGCTCCGGCTCCAATCCTTATCGAGTGGTGGTCGACACGGGTGATCACGGCTACAAATGCACCTGCCCTTCGCGCAAATTCCCATGCAAGCACACTCTGGCCCTGATGTGGATTGCCGCCACCGCGCCAGCCAGTTTTGCCGCTGCCAATACCACGCCGGAATGGGTGAATGACTGGCTTGGCCGACGCAGGAAGACAACGCCACAGCCGGCGCAACCGGTACCCGGTGCGGAAGCCAAGCGCATCGGCGAAGCCTCACAAGCCGACGAGAGCACCGCCATTGAAGACATCGCGGCGCTGGAGCGTCGCGAGGCGGCGCAGCGCAAGCGGGCGGAAAGCACACGAGAAGCAGTGTCGGCTGGGCTCGATGAGCTTGACCAGTGGATTGCCGACCAGTTACGGCTCGGTCTGTCCGGGTTTGTCGACGCCAGCAGCGACCGTTGCCGGCGGATTGCTGCGCGGCTGGTCGATATGAAGGCAGCCGCGCTCGCCGGCCGTATCGACGAGATTCCGTCGCGGCTGATGGCGCTGCGCAGCGAGGAACGGTCTGATGCGGCAATCCGCGAGCTCGGCAAGCTCGTGCTGCTGGCCAAGGCGTGGCGGTCGGAGCCCGACGACCCCGAGCTGAAGCGCCTCGTATCAACGTCGGAACCCCGCGAACAGGTTCTCAGCAGTCCGGATGCAAGACAGGTTGAAAGCCTCTGGGAAGTTCTCGGCGAGAAGATCGAGAGCCGCCGCGATGGTCTGGTCAGCCATTCGACCTGGCTGCTCGATTTGAAAAGCGCCACCCCGCAATTTGCCGTGCTGCTCGACTTTTTCCCGGCTTCGGCCGGGCGCCGGTCCAACGCTTTTGCACCAGGCGACCGTTTCAATGCCCGACTGGTGTTTTATCCATCACGCCTGCCGCTCCGCGCCCTCGTGGTGGAGCGCATGGGGGAGGTTGTGCCCGGCGCGTGGCCCGATTTTGCTTTTGGCACCGCGAAGGATCCGCTCGCCACGCATGCTTCCCATCAGGACGCCGCGCCCTGGATCGCCGATTGTCCCCTCATGCTGCCGCCCGGTGCTATCCTGCTCGACGATCGGGGCACGGCATGGTGGCAGGCGGAGGATGAACCGCAGGGGATCGCCTTGCCGATCGCCGGCGCGGTAGATCAAACCTTGCTCGGCCTCGACCTTGCAGCCACGGCAGCGCTCTGGAACGGCGCCCGGCTTGAGCTTCTGGCGGCGCAAAGCGAGTTCGGGAGGCTTGATCTGGCGTGAACGAAAGCGAGCAAACAGGCCTGGCGGCAATGCGCGATTGCTGGATCACCGGCGGTGCTACGTTCGATCTGGCTCCGGCCGGATGGAAGGCAATCGCCGGCGGTGCAAGTCCCGACGAACAGGAGCGCCGGCTCCTGGCAATCGCAGCACAAGCGCTCGACGTCGCGCTGCGGCCGGCCGCGCCGACGACACTCAAGCGTCGTCCGCCGCTGCCCAGACTTGCCCTGCCCATTCTGCCGGCACGATTTCGGCCGTTGTTGAGAGCCGCTCTGAAGCACGCCGCCGACGCGAGGCGAAAGGCACGCGTGGCGGCGCTCGTCGCCAGCCGCGGCTTTGTGCTCCATCCCATGGACTGGATGCCCTCGGATCAGAACAGCCCTGACGTCTACGCACCATGGGTAGACTGGCAAGCAAGCATGAACGGGGAAAGGCTTGCCCCACAAGAGAAACTGACTGCGGAAAACTGGGATGAGTTCTATCCCGCCGCGCGACGCTTGGCCCTTGCCGATATGCGCCGTACTGACCCGACATCGGCTCGAATGTTGATCGAAGCCAAGGCGTCGGGCGAACCGGCGGAAGTCAGACTTGCGCTGGTCGAGCTTATGCGCTTCGGCCTGAGTGCCGAGGACGTGCCTTTCCTGAAAAGCCTTTCCGCCGACAGGTCCGGCAAGGTGCGCGAACTGGCTGGCCGGCTGCTGGCAAGATTAGGAGAGCACGTTCGCCCGAGCGACGGTGGACCGGACGATCCCGTAGCCGAACTCGCCGCCTTTATCACTGAAGGCAGATCGGGCTTCATCCGCCGCCGGACGATCTACACTCCAGCAAAACTAAAATCCCAAGCGCAGGAGCAACGCCGCGCCGAACTGTTCGAGATATGCAACCTCGTCGAGGTTGCCGAACGGTTCAACACTACGGAAGCCGAATTCATAGGAGGCTGGCAATTCGGTGCCGACAATAAAGCCGACATCCTGATCGCACGAATGGTCGCCGCCTCAGGGAGCGAAGCCGCCCTTACGCAGATGGCGGATACACTTATCGCCGAAGGCGGCAAACCGGCGCTGTTCGTGCTTCACCTCATGCCGCGCCTGGACAGCCGCAGAAAGCGTGTCCTCATCAGGCTGATCCTCAAGGAGACAACTTATCTTGGCATGATCAACCTGGCGGAAGGCATCGATGTCGACTGGCTGGAATGGGACGACCTGACGAATGGACAGGCGCTCGCCGCACTGCGTTCCGCCGCCGGCGGAAAAGACGACGCCGCGCGGCGGGGTCTCGACGATGTACTGGAGACGATCGGCTTCCTTGCCACCGCGACCACGGCAGCGAAATTGATCGACGACATGGTCGCGGCGGGCGTGCCGCCCGCGGCTCCTTCACTCGGGCTTCTACGTCTCAATGCATCACTGGCGGGGCCTGGAAGCAACACATGACCAATCCGGAGAACAGCAAAATGAACGCAGCCATCCGCGTCCCGGTCGAGCAGGCCTACGCTTCGGAATTGCAGGCGCTGGCGCGCGATGACGACCGGCAGAGGCCTGCCGGCTGGAGCCTGTCGCCACAGGCTGTGCTGACCTATTTGCTAGGCGGGAAGGCCGGTGACGGCACCTTGGTAACGCCAAAATATGTCGGTCGCCGCCGGTTGATGGAAACCGCGGTAGCGACGCTCGCCACCGACCGTGCACTCTTGCTGCTCGGCGTTCCCGGAACCGCCAAGTCCTGGGTGTCTGAACATCTTGCCGCCGCCATCATGGGCGACTCGACGCTGATCGTGCAGTGCACGGCCGGCACCGACGAGAACCAGATCCGCTATGGCTGGAACTATGCGCAGCTACTGGCAAAGGGCCCGAGCCAGGAAGCGTTGGTGCCGACGCCGCTCTACCGAGCCATGCAGAACGGCAAGCTCTGCCGGCTGGAGGAACTGACCCGCATGGGCTCAGACGTGCAGGACACGCTGATCACCGTGCTTTCCGAAAAGATGATGCCTATCCCGGAATTGAACACCTCGATCTACGCCCAGCGCGGCTTCAACATTATCGCCACGGCAAACAACCGCGACAAAGGTGTCAACGAGCTCTCCTCGGCGCTCAAGCGTCGCTTCAATGTCGTGGTGCTGCCATTGCCGGAAGACATGGCCGAAGAGGTGGCGATCGTCTCCAAACGGGTCGACGAGATGGCTGGCGGACTCGACCTGCCGGTGCCGAAAAATGTCGGCGAGGAGATCGCCCGTGTGCTGACCATTTTCCGCGAATTGCGCTCCGGCGCGACTGCCGACGGCAAGGTGACGCTGAAGACGCCTTCCGGCTCGCTGTCGACCGCAGAAGCGATCGCCACGATGGTTGGCGGGCTCAGCCAGGCGGCGTGGTTCGACAGTGGCAAGCTCGGCGCCGAAGGTCTCGCCGCCAGCCTTGTCGGCGCGATCGTGAAGGATCCGGTACAGGACAAGGTGGTGCTGGAGGAATATCTGGAAACCGTGCTCAAGAAGCGGGCCGACTATGCCGGCTATTACGCGGCGCTGAACGCAGCGATCTGACGCCATGGGCCACGGCGACATTGCCTATTTCGGGATACGCCATCACGGGCCGGGTTCCGCCGACAGCCTGGTGCAGGCACTGAAGGATTTGAACCCGGTCGCCGTGCTGATCGAGGGGCCGATCGACGCCTCTGAGCTTCTGCCCATGCTGGCCCGCCCCGAAATGCAGCCGCCTGTGGCGCTCCTTTGCTATCCGGAGGACGATCCGGCTTCGACAAGCTTCTGGCCTTTTGCCGAGTTCTCGCCCGAATACCAGGCGGCGCTTTGGGCTGTGGGCAATAAGGCGACGTTGCAGTTTATCGACCTGCCGTCATCGGCACGGTTCACCACTGCTGCGATCGGTGGCGCGGAGGACACCGATGCGACCGAAGCTACCCAAGCCCCCGAGGATGGTGACGCGGCTCCGCTTCCGCGTGATCCGATAGCCATGCTGGCACACGCCGCCGGTTATGAGGACGGCGAAAGCTGGTGGTCGGACATCATTGAACAGAACCCGGAACCCGGCCCCATATTTGCGGCCATCGCCGATGCGATGACGACACTGCGGAATGGTGAGGGTCCGATCGCGCAGTTCGAAGCCAAGCGCGAGGCGCATATGCGGCTCGAAATCGCCAAGGCGCGTAAGCAGTTCGACGGGCCGATCGCCGTCGTCTGCGGGGCATGGCATGTGCCGGCGCTGCAGGCCACCCACACTCAGAAAAACGATCAGGTCCTGATCAAGGGAATTGCCCGGCGCAAGAGCACAATGACATGGGCACCGTGGACGGGACCGCGCCTGGCGCGGGGATACGGCTATGGCGCGGGCGTCGTCGCACCGGGCTGGTGCAAGCATCTCTGGCGCACGCGCGGCCGGCGCGATGCGGCGACCCTGTGGCTTGCGACGATCGCCGCCGTGCTGCGGGCGAAGGGTCACCTGATCTCGACCGCTTCGTTGATCGAAGCGGAGCGGCTCGCCCGGACGCTAGCCGCGATTCGCGAACGACCGAAACCCGGATTTGAGGAATTGCGCGACGCCGCGATCGCCGCCCTCTTCAACGGCGAAGCGTTGCTGTGGGGGCTGGTCGAGGCCGAGCTGCTTCTGGGTTCGGACGTCGGCGAAATTCCGCCCGACACACCGCTGGCGCCACTGATCGAGGATCTGCAGCGTAGCCAAAAGGCGGCGCGCCTAAAACCCGAGGCGCTGGAGCGGGAACTGTCGGTCGACCTGCGAAGCGAGAGCGGGCTGTTTCGCTCGACATTGCTGCATCGGCTGCACGTGCTTGGTGTGCATTGGGGCAGACTGACCGATGCCGGTCGCAGCCGTGGCACCTTCCGCGAGCGGTGGACCCTAGCGTGGGAACCGGAATATGCCGTTCGTCTGGTCGAGAACCTGATCTACGGGCCGACCATCGAAAAGGCTGCCAATGGCCGCCTGATCCAGATGATCGAAACGGCGGCGACGCTCGATACGCTTGCGGCACTGGTCCAGAGCGCCATCACTGCAGGCCTGTCGGAAGCATCGACTGCCGGCCTCACGGCGTTGGAGGCACGCGCGGCGCGCAGCAGTGAATGCCTGGAGATCCTGGCGTCGGTGCCGCCGCTCGCCGACATTGTCCGCTACGGCGAGGCCCGCAAAACGCAAACGGACCGGCTGTCCGGCCTCATGGAGCGGCTGATCGTCGAAGGTGCGATCGCGCTTCCCTACGCTGCGCGCGATCTGGATGAGCAGGCCGCCGCGACACTGGTTGGTGCGATGCGCAAGGCCGATGAGGCGATCAGGCTGGTCGAACCCGGCCAAGACGTGCTGGACGGATGGCGCAACGGGCTGGCGGCCGTACTGGAGGCGTCACGGTCGACGGCGCTGCTGGCCGGGTGCGCCGCACACCTGCTGTATGAAGCTGGTCGCCTGTCCGCCGAAGCCGCTGCCGGGCTGCTCGGGCGACGCCTGTCACCGGGGACGCCTGTCACTGACGCGGCCGGGTTCTTCGAAGGCTTCTTCAGCACAGCCGGTCAACGGCTGATTTATGACGAGGGTCTGCGCGGTGCGGTCGATGGGTGGCTCAGATCCCTGGACGAAGATGCTTTCATCGCGCACCTGCCGTTGCTGCGCCGCGTCTTTTCCAATCTGGATCGCATGGAACGCCGCCGGCTGATCGAAGCGGTCCTCGGCCGCGCCGCGCGCTTGCCGGCTGGCCTGACGCCGACGCCGGATGGCGGCGAGGCATGGCGCCGGCACCTGGGGCTGCTTGGACCATTGCTCAACGGAGAAACCGGCAATGGATGACGAGGCCGAAATGAACGAACCCGGCCCGCTCACTGCCGATGGCGGAAGGGAGCGCCGCTGGCGACTGGCGATCGGCGCCGATGACGAAACGTCTGGGGCACTTTCCAGCGACGACAAACGGCTTTCGGCGGCACTCGACGCTCTCTACGGCGACGGCATTAGCGCCGCTTCTGCCGACCCACGCAAGCGGCGTGGCGGCCTTGGCCGGTCGGCGCCGCGCGTTGCACAATGGATGAGCGACATCCGCTCCTTCTTTCCGGCGCAGGTCGTCCAGATCGTCCAGAAGGACGCCTTCGAACGGCTGGACCTGAAGCAGATGCTGATGGAACCGGAATTCCTCAAGGCGATCGAGGCGGACGTCAATCTCGTCGCCGACCTGATTTCGCTGCGCTCGGTCATGCCGGCCAAGACCAAGGACATTGCCCGGACGATCATTGCCGATATCGTCGGCAAGCTGATGCAGAAGCTGGAGCAGAAGACCGCCGAGGCGATACGCGGCGCTCTCGATCGATCGAGACGCACCAACCGCCCGCGTGCACGCGATATCGACTGGCAGCGCACTATTTCGGCGAACCTTCGCCACTATCAACCCGAGCATAGGACCATCGTGCCGGAGAAACTGGTCGGCTTCATGCGCAAGCAGCGCCGGCTTGTCGATCTGGATGAGGTCGTTCTCTGCGTCGACCAGTCCGGCTCGATGGCAAGCTCGGTGGTCTACGCCTCGATCTTCGCGGCTGTGATGGCCTCGCTGCCGGTTGTGCGCACCAAGCTTGTCTGCTTCGATACGGTGATCGTCGACCTGACCGAAGAGCTCAGCGATCCCGTCGAGGTGCTGTTCGGCGTGCAGCTTGGCGGCGGCACCGACATCAATCAGGCGGTCGCCTATTGCGCCGACCGTATCGAACGGCCCACCAAGTCGCATCTGGTGCTGATCACCGATCTCTATGAAGGCGGTAATGGCCAGGAACTGCTGCGGCGACTGGCAGCGCTGGTTCGATCCGGCGTAAATGTCGTCGTGCTTCTGGCGCTGACCGATCAAGGCCGGCCCGGCTACGATCCAACAATGGCAGGCTCGGTAGCAGCCCTTGGTATTCCCGTCTTCGCCTGCACGCCGGATCTGTTTCCGGACATGATGGCTGCGGCCTTACGCCGCGACGATATCGGAGCATGGGCGGCAGGCGCCGACATCAAGGTGGTCCGCGCCGAAACGCAGGCGTCGAGCCACCCATCACCAACTGCCACAGTTTGACAAAACGCGGTCCGCGCCTATGGTCGACCTGTTACAGGAGCGGTGCATGGCGACAGCAACCGACTGCATTTTTGGCGGGTTTTCCGCATGTTTTCTTTCCAGCGAAATTCGCGTCAAGCCGCTCCTGCAATCCTCAGCGGTCTTCGCGTGCGTTGCATCGATATCTGCGCGCCAATAGCATCCGTGAGCGCCCTCTCCTCGCGAACCGCCGAACTTCTGTCGCGACTTGAGGGTCGGCTGGATCGGTCGGCGATCGTCTCGGCAGATGAGGCCGGGCCGCGTTACAGGGAAGACCCCGACGGCAAGACCGGTGCGCGGCCGGAGGTCGTGCTGCGACCGCGCACTGCCGGCGAGGTGTCGGACATACTGCGCCTGTGCAATGAGGCGGGGCAGAGGCTTGTGGTCCAGGGGGGCCGGACCGGGCTTGCCAGCGGCGCTCGCATCCAACCCGGCGAAGCTGTGCTGTCGCTGGAGCGCATGACTTCCGTTGAAGCTCTCGACCGCGAGGCGGCGACCATCATCGCCGAGGCCGGCGCGCCGCTGCAAGCGGTGCAGGAAGCCGCCGATGCGGCCGGCTTGCTGTTCGGCGTCGACATCGGAGCGCGCGGCACGGCCACCGTCGGTGGCAATGTCGCCACCAATGCCGGCGGCATCCGTGTGCTGCGCTACGGCATGTACCGGGCGCAGGTGCTTGGGCTGGAAGCGGTGCTTGCCGACGGCAGTATTCTGACCTCGCTCAAGGGTTTGGCGAAGGACAACTCCGGCTACGATCTCAGCCAATTGTTCATCGGCAGCGAAGGCACGCTCGGCGTGGTCACACGCGCATGCCTGCGGCTGCATCCGAAGCCGGCCACCGAGATCAACGCCTTCTGCGCGCTTGCTTCGCTCGACGCGGCGATCACGTTGCTTGCGCTGCTCAGGCGGAAGCTCGGGCCCTTGCTGTCGGCCTATGAGGTGAATTTCGCACCGCTCTATGGCGCCATGATCGCCGGCATGGAGGCGCCGGCGCCGCTGCCCGCCGGCTCGCCCGTCTATGTGCTTGCCGAGATACAGGGCAGCGAGCCCGACCGCGACGGCGAACGTTTTGCCGCGGTGCTGATGCAGGCGGTTGAAGATGGCGTGATCGACGACGTGGTCGTCTCGCAATCGCCGCGCGAATTCCGGGCGCTCTGGGCGGTGCGAGAAGAGGCCAACCGTTTCCTGTTTTCGATGGCAGGCCTGATCGGCGTCGATATCAGCATCCCACTGGCGAGAATGGCGACTTTCCTGGGCGAAACAGAAGCCGCCATCAGGGCCGTCGACCCTGGCGCCGACATCTACGTCTTCGGCCATCTCGGCGATGGCAATCTGCATTATCAGGTCCGCACCGCGGATCCGGCGGCCGCATACGGCATCGTGTACCGCGGTGTTGCCACCGCCGGCGGTGGCGTTTCGGCCGAACATGGCATCGGCCTCGACAAGAAGGAATGGCTGCACCTTGTGCGCAGCGACGCCGAGATCGCGGCCATGCGCCGCCTGAAAGCAGCCTTCGACCCGAACAACATCCTCAATGCCGGGCGCATCTTCGACCTGGCGCCGGGCTGAAATCGAAGGCCGGTAGCGCTGGCCGGATACTGTCTCTATCTGGTCGCGCTCTTCAATTCCGCATGCGCAACCGCAATGCGGGCAGCAAGCGCGGCGTTGTTGCGGACCAGCGCGATGTTGGCCTTCAGGCTGCGGCCTTGCGAAAGCTCATTGATGCGTGCGAGCAGAAATGGCGTTAGTTCCTTGCGCCCGATGCCGCGCTTCTCGGCCTCAGCCACGGCCGCTGCGATCGTGCCGTCGATGAACGCCGGATCGAGCGCGTCCGCTTCGGGGATAGGGTTGGCGACGAGAATGCCGGTGCCGGATTCCATCTCGTCATGCAGCAGCATGGCTCGCGCGATCTCGTCGGGCGTGTCGAGGCGATGATCGGCCTTGAGCCCGCTGGAGCGGGTGTAGAAGGCCGGAAAATCGTCGCTCCGGTATGCGATCACCGGCACACGCTGGGTCTCCAGGTATTCCAGCGTCTTCGCAATATCGAGGATCGACTTAACTCCGGCGCAGACGACGGTCGTGCCGGTTTGGCCGAGTTCGGTCAGGTCGGCGGAGATATCGAAAGTGGCTTCGGCGCCGCGATGCACGCCGCCCACGCCGCCGGTCGCAAAAATGCCGATCCCGGCTAAAGCGGCGATCCGCATCGTCGCCGAGACGGTGGTTCCGGCCGAGCCGCCGCGCACCATGATGGCGGCGAGATCGCGCCCGGAAGCCTTGACCACGCCCTTTGCCGCTGCCAGCTCTTCCAGTTCACGGTCGTCGAGGCCAACCTTGATCTTGCCGGCGACCACTGCGATCGTGGCGGGCACGGCGCCGTTTTCACGCACTACGGTCTCGACACCACGGGCAGTTTCCAGATTGGCCGGATATGGCATGCCGTGGGTGATAATCGTCGATTCCAATGCCACCACCGCGCGGCCTTCATCAAGCGCAGCAGCGACTTCATCGTTCAGGTGGACAAGGAAAGGTTTCATATCATCTCGCTTTCAGGCAGGAATGCGGTACATGCCGGCGGCAAGGAAGCGCGGCGACAGATCGGGATGGACGCTGGATTCGCTCTCGGTGGTCAGTGTGGCAAGCAGCGCGCCGGTGCGCACGGCATGAGCGACCGGCTCACCCGAAAGCACCTTGTACAGTGTGCCGGCGATCATCGCGTCACCGGCGCCGGTGATATCGACGGGCTGGGCCGGGACGGAGTGCATGGTCGTCACACCGCTCTCGGTCGCAACGGCAAATCCATGCGCGCCCACGGTCACGATCACCTCGCCGGCGCCGGCCGCGCGCAGCGCTGCCGCTGCTTCCTCCGGCGTCAGCCGCCTGTCGGCATCCGTCATGCCGAGCATCGTATTGGCCTCGTCATGATTGGTGAACAGAAGATCGATGCCGGTCAGGTCCTTCGGCAGGCGCGCTGATTTCGGCGCCGATACCGTGTCGACTGCGAGCTTGAAGCGCGCACCCTGCTTGCGCGACATCAGTGCTGCGAGGGTCGCGGCCGGCAGATTGCAGTCGATGAACACCCATGTCGCCGAAGCCAGATGCGGCCAGAAGCGGTCAAGATAGGACGACGAAAACAGATCGAAGATCTCCATGTCGGCAATGCCGAGCACGAGGTCGTTGTTGCGGTCGAGGATGGCCGCGTATTCCGCCGTCGGCCGTTCCGTGGTGGTGATGACCTGGCTGACATCGGCGCCGAGGTCGCGCAGATGCCGCACCAGTGAGCGGCCGGTTTCATCGTCGCCGACGATCGAGACGAAGCTTATGTCGACGCCGAGGCGGGCAAGGTTTTCGGCGACGTTGCGGGCAACCCCGCCGAAGCTGCGATAGCCGTCGACCGGGTTCGACGTCTCGAAAATCAGATCCTTCTTGGCGTGGTATTTGCGGTCGAGCACCGCGCCGCCGACGCAGACCATGCGCTTGGACGTCGGCAAGACGTAACCACGGCCGAGAATGTATCCCTTGTTGACGAGTTGCACGATGTGGGCCGCGACCGTCGAGCGGGCGATGCCGAGTACCGTTGCTATGTCCTGCTGGCCGGCGAATGGGTTCGCCTCAATGAGGTCGAGAACCGCTTGTTCCTGTGCTCCAAGGTCGTCCATTGTCTCGGCCGTCAAATTCGAGGCTGAACGCTTTCGCAACAACAGATGACATTGTCAACATTTGTTTCGACCGGCGGCATTTGACCAATCGGCGCTCCCGCGACTCTCTGCCAGCCGGACGAAGAAAGCGGGTGAGCACATTGAAGAAAGCTATTTCACCAAGGAGGCCGAAAGTTGCTCTTGTCGGCGTGCAGCGCCAGGGAGGAACTGAGGCCTTAACGCGAGACGGCGAAGAGCGCTAAGCCTTCAGCACTGAGACGGCCAATTCGCTGTTGTGGACGTATTCGTTGGCGTCAGGCTGCTTCTGCACGAGCAGGATGAACAGCAGGTCGGTCAGCGTCAGTTGTGCATCACGCGCAGTTATCGATGACGAGCGCGCGCGCTCTTCATCGGCGATCGTGTGGAGGCGAATGTCGGCAACCCGGTTCAGCGGATTGTCGCGAAGTCCGGTGACGGCGATAACGGTGGTGCCACGTTTGCGGGCAAGTTCAGCTATCCGCAGGGTTTCGATGCTCGCCCCGGAATAGGAGAGCGCGAACAGCACGTCACCTCGTCCAAGCGTCGAGACATTGGCCATTTGCACATGGCTGTCGCTGTCGTGCAGCACGTTGCGGCCGAGCTTCATCAGCTTGTAGGAAAAATCGCGCGCCACCAGCGAGGATGCGCCGACGCCGGCCAAATGAATGCGGCGCGCACCGTTCAACGCTTCGAGGGCCTTGCCGATTTCCTGCTCGGTGTTGGCCGCGACGGTCTGTTGCATCGACAAGAGCTTGCTGCCGATCAGCTTGCGCAAGATGACCAGATAGCTGTCGTCGACCTCGATCGAACCGTGGATCATGCCGGCCGGCACGTGCCATTCCTGCGACTTTGCCTCACTGACGGCGAGCTTAAGCTCCTGATAGCTGGAATAGCCGAGCTTCTGGCTGAACTTGACGACGCTCGACTGGCTGCGGCCGATCTCGGCGGCAAGCGCCGCCGTCGACAGGCGGAGCATCTGGTCGGGATTATCGACGATATACCGACCGATCTCGCGGTCGCCGGGCGCCATGACTTCGAGCTTGGCCTCGATCTTCTTCAGGACGGACATGCGTTCCTCCATTGCCTGTCATCGACAATGCCAAGCCAAGGAATAAATTATTCCGTCTCTGATTGACAGCCAAGAATGAACCATCAAATCTCGACTGGTGCGGTTGCGGCCCAGCCTTCGGGCATGTCGACGATTCGGACATGAAAGATCGTAGACTCGCCGACAGCTCGGGATTAGGTCAGAGCCATGGACAAATTGCGGATCGTCGGCGGGCACAGGCTTGAGGGCGCGGTGACGATCTCCGGCGCCAAGAACGCGGCCTTGCCGCAAATAGCGGCGGCGTTGCTCAGCCCCTATCCGCTGCAGCTGACCAACCTGCCTGAGGTGACGGATGTCGACAACATGCTTGGCGTCGTCGGCCTTCATGGGGCCGAAGTCACCAGATCGGCGCATGCCGCCACAATCGATACCAGTGCTGCCGCTTCCAGGGAGACAAGCTACGATACCGTCAGGCGCATGCGCGCGACGGTGCTGGTTCTCGGTCCACTGCTTGCCCGCTTCGGCCATGCCCGGGTCTCGCTGCCTGGCGGCTGCGCGATCGGCGCACGGCCGGTCGACATGCATGTCGCCGCACTTGCCGCACTTGGCGCCGATATCGCGATCGAAAACGGACTGATCGTCGCGTCTGCGCCGGGCGGACTGAAAGGCGCGCGCATCGTTTTGAGCTCGCCGTCGGTCGGCGCGACCGAAACGGCGATGATGGCGGCGACGACGGCAAACGGCGAGACCGAGATCCTCAACGCGGCCCGCGAGCCGGAGGTGGCCGATCTTGCCGCCTGCCTGAACGACATGGGCGCGCGGATCGAGGGCGCCGGCACGCACCGCATCCTGATCGGGGGCAGCACAGACTGGCGCGCCGCCACGCACGACATCATCCCGGACCGGATAGAGGCCGGCACCTATGCCGTCGCAGCGGCCATCACCGGCGGTCAGCTCGAGCTGACCCACGCGCGGCTCGAGCACATGGCATCCGTCGTCCAGCTGCTCGAAGCAGCCGGTGTGAAAATATGGCCGGGCGACCGCGGGCTGATCGTATCGAGAGACGGGCCGCTCAAGGCGGTCGACGTGACGACGGAGCCCTATCCGGGCTTTCCGACCGATCTCCAGGCGCAGTTCATGGCGTTGATGTGCTGTGCCGAGGGCGCTTCGCTGTTGCGCGAGACGATCTTCGAGAACCGCTTCATGCATGTGCCTGAACTGATGCGGCTCGGCGCCAATATCAAGCTGCAAGGCACCATGGCGCTGGTGCGCGGAGGCGAGAAGCTGAAGGGCGCGCAAGTGATGGCGACCGACCTGCGCGCCTCCGTCTCACTGGTGCTGGCAGCGCTGGTGTCGGAGGGCGAGACGACGATCAATCGCGTCTATCATCTCGACCGCGGGTACGAGCAGTTGGACCGCAAGCTCCGGCTGTGCGGCGCCCAGATCGAACGAATAAGGCAATGAGTGCCGGTGGGGCGTCTCCGCATTATTTCCTGGGCGTCGATGGCGGCGGAACCGGCTGCCGGGCGCGTATCGAAGACGAGGCAGGAACCGTGCTCGGGCAAGGCCTGTCGGGCCCGGCGACAACGCGACTCGGTATAGAGGTGGCCTGGGCCTCGATTGCCAAAGCCTTTGGCGCGGCGATCGAAGAGGCAGGGTTCGCGGCGGCGGAAATCGCCAGTATCCGCGCGGGTATCGGTGTTGCCGGCATCGGCCGTAAGGGTGCGCTCGAGGCGTTTCATGGCATCGAACAACCCTTTGCGAGCATCGACTTCCTCAGCGACGGCGTCGCGGCTTGCCTTGGCGCGCATTCGGGTCAAGACGGCGCCATCGTCATAGCCGGGACCGGTTCGATCGGGCTCGGCTTTGTCGAAGGACGCGACCTGCGCGTCGGCGGCTACGGTTTTCCGATTTCCGACGAGGGCAGCGGCGCCGATCTCGGACTGAAGGCAGTGCAGCTTGCCTTGCGAGCCCATGACGGCCGGCATGAGCGGACGGCGCTGCTGGCCGAGGTGATGCAGCGCTTCAAGGACGATCCATTCGAGGCGGTGGCCTGGATGGACCGCGCCAGCGCGACGGACTATGCCGCCATGGCGCCGATGGTGATCCGCCATGCCGACCAGGGCGATCCGGCCGGTCGGCGGATCGTGCAAGGCGCTGCCGAGCAGATCGACACCTTCGTGCGGGTGCTGTTTGAAAAAGGCGCGCCGCGGGTTACGTTGCTCGGAGGGTTGTCCAGCCCGCTTGAGCCATGGCTCGCTCCCGACGTCCGCCGACGGCTGAAGCCGGCCGACGGCGATGCGGTTTCGGGAGCCATAATCCTGGCCAGAAAATCCCTCTGCCGCCAGTGATGCCTTGCTCGGCAAGGAATATAATATTCCTACTTTCTGTTGACAGAGGGAATATCGAATTCTAAAAAGTTAACGAAACAGAACCGGCGCAGCCGGTACGGAGCCGACGGCCAGGTGCAGGCACTGGACGCCGCTTGCCGCGGGCATCACAGTCCTGCTCGCAGTCGCACTTGAAAGTAAGCGAAGTGGTCGAACAAGGGTTGATGTCGGAGCTGGAGCGGCTGGTTTCCGAGGACCGGAACCCGAAAACCATGGACATCGATCTGTTGCCGACCCTCGAGGTGCTGCGCAAGATCAATGACGAGGACAAAGGCGTTGCGGCGGCCGTCGAGAAGGTCATCCCCGATATTGCTGCGGCCGTGGACCGGATCGTGAGCGCGTTCCAGAACGGTGCACGCCTTGTCTATATGGGGGCTGGCACCAGCGGCCGGCTCGGCGTCCTCGACGCCTCGGAATGTCCGCCGACCTTCGGCGTACCCGAGGACATGGTGGTGGGCCTGATCGCCGGCGGCGTCGACGCGCTGGTGCACTCTGCGGAAGGCGCTGAGGACGATCCGAAACAGGGAATAAAGGCGCTGCAGGACATCAAGCTGACCGCTGGCGACGTGGTGGTCGGCATCGCTGTCAGCGGACGCACACCTTATGTCATCGGTGGCCTGACCTATGCCAAGGAAGTGGGAGCCACCACCGTGGCGTTGTCCTGCAATCCTCGATCGACCATTGCGGGCATTGCCGATATTGGCATCTCTCCGGTGGTTGGCCCGGAGGTCCTCACCGGCTCGACCCGGCTGAAATCGGGAACCGCGCAAAAGCTGGTGCTCAATATGCTGTCTACCGCCAGCATGATCCGCATCGGCAAGAGCTATCAGAACCTGATGGTTGACCTCAATCCAAGCAACAAGAAGCTTGTCGCAAGGGCGGTCAGGATCGTGATGCAGACGACCGGCTGCGCGGCACAGCAGGCACGACAGGCACTCGACCAGACCGGCAATGATGTAAAACTGGCAATCCTGGTGACGATCACCGGCATGGGTGTCGAAGAAGCACGTAAGGCGCTTGCCAACGCGGGAGGTTTCCTGCGCAAGGCGATAGGCGAAAAGACGGTGTAAGACCGCATGGATACTGGGCCGATGTTCCGGGGCGTGTGTCCCTTTGAAGCGGTCCGGGGAACTGCAAGGCATCTGGTTTAACAATAATGGGAGACGACAATGGTACGGCACATTGGCAAGAAACTGCTTTCCGGCATGACGCTCGCGGCAATGGTTGGCATCGCCGCGCTACCGGTGCAGGCGAGTGCGGCGACGCTGCATATGGCGTGGTCGCAGGACGCCACCGGTCTTGATCCGCACAAGCAGACGGCATTCTCCTCACTGCGGCTGCTGGAGCTGATCTACGAACCGCTGGTGCGGCTCGACGCAAACCTGCAAATCACGCCCGCGATTGCCGATTCATGGCAGTTCTCGCCGGACGGCAAGGAGCTGAGCTTCAAGCTCAATCTGAAAGCAAAATTCCAGAACGGCGCCGCCGTAACCTCGGCCGACGTCAAGGCATCGTTCGAGCGCATACTTGACGAGAAGACGGGTGCTGCGGCGCGCGCCAACTTTCTCTCGATCGCCAGCATCGACACGCCCGATCCCGCCACCGTCGTGTTCCACCTCTCGCAGCCGGACGTGCCGATCCTGACGGCGATGAGCGACGTCAATGCGGCGATCGTCCCGGCAAGCGAAATCGCGGCCGGCTCGATCGGCACGACAACGATCGGCTCGGGTCCGTTCAAGCTCGAAAAATGGGATCCGAATTCCAAGGAAGTGCTTGTCGCCAACAAGGACTGGGCAGGCGGCGCGACCGGCGTCGACGGCATCGATATCAGCGTGCTGCCGGACGAGACGGCGATCCTGGCGGCGATGCGCACCAAGCAGATCGATTTTGCCCTGCTCAACGATCCGCTTGTCGCCACGCTGGTGCCCAAGGAAGCCAGCCTGCAGTTGAACCGCGTGCCGGTGCTTGCCTATCACGTGCTGCAGCTCAATCCCTCCCGCAAGCCGATGACCGAACTCAAGGTGCGTCAGGCGATTTCCTGCGCCATCGACCGGCAGGAAGTGCTGGACACCGCCTCGCTCGGCGAAGGCAAGGTCACCGGCCCGCTGACCATCCCGGCACTGGCGACCGATCCGAAGCAGTTGTTCTGCTATAAGCGCGACATTGAGAAGGCCAAGCAGTTGATGGCCGAAGCCGGCTATGCCGACGGCTTTTCGGCGACCGTGATCGGCGCCACCGGCGAGCCGCCGACGGCAGCGGCGGAAGCCCAGGTCATCCAGTCGCAGCTCGCAGAAATCGGCGTCAAGCTCGACATCAAGATGATGGAGCTCAACGTCTATGTCGACGCCTGGCTGAAGGGCGATTTCGACATGGCCGTCGCGCTGAACGGCGGCAGGGCCGATCCCTACACTATGTACAACCGCTACTGGACCAAGACGGGCAATCTGCAGAAGGTGGCGAACTATATCGACGACACGCTGGACAGTCTTATGCAGAAGGGCCGCACCGAGACCGACCCGGCAGCGCGCAAAGCGATCTTCGCCGACTTCGAGAAGCACATCACTGAGATGTCGCCCTGGATCTGGCTCTACACGTCCTACAGCTACACGGCACAGCAGAAGAATATCGCAGGATTCGAACCGGTGCCGACAGGCTCGCTGTTCAGCCTCGCCAAGGTGACGATCCAGTAGCTGCTTTGATGCCGGACGAGAGGATATTCTTCGCGTGAACTATCTGATGCGGCGACTGGCGACCTTCCCTCTCGTCCTGCTTGGCGTGTCCATCGTGGTGTTCCTGGCGATCCGGATGGTTCCGGGCGATTCGATCACGGCAATGCTGGGGACCGAAGCCGGCCTGCTGACGCCGCAGCAGCGCGATGCGCTTGCAGCTTATTTCGGCATCGACCAGCCCTGGTTCGTCCAATACTGGCGCTGGCTGCTTGGTCTTTTCCAAGGTAATCTCGGCATTTCGTCCACCTATGGCAGGCCGGTGCTCGACGTCATCCTCGAGCGTTTCCCGCTAACGTTGGAACTCGCCCTGCTGTCGATGGTCATCGCCCTGCTTGTCGGCATGCCGGCGGGGATCTTTGCCGCCACCCATAACGAAAAGCTGTCCGACCTCGGCGTGCGCGTTGTCGCAATGATCGGGCAGTCGACGCCGAACTTCGTCCTTGCCCTGCTGATCATCTACACGCTGTCGGCGGGGTTTGGCGTTTTGCCGGCGATGGGCGAGTTTTCGCCGCTGTGGCAGGATCCGCTGCGCAATCTCGGCCAGCTGTTGCTGCCTGCGGTCACGCTTGGATTTGCCTTCGCGGCTTCGGTGACCCGCATATCGCGTTCGGCGATGCTCGATGTGCTCAGCGACGACTATGTCAGGACGGCGCGCAGCAAGGGCGTTTCGGCGCGCGGCGTCATCTGGCGGCATGCCTTGCCCAACGCGCTCATCCCGGTCGTGACGCTGAGCGGCATAGAGTTCGGCTACCTCCTGGGCGGAGCTGTCATCGTCGAGCAGATCTATGCGCTGCCCGGTCTCGGCCGCATGGTGCTGGATGCCATCCTGCAGCGCGACTACGCGCTGGTGCAGGGAAGCGTGCTGTTCATCGCCTTCAACTTCATGATCGTCAATCTCCTCGTCGACCTCGCCTATGTCGCGCTCGACCCGCGTATCCGGCTAAGCGAGCACTGATGGCGACATTGCGGGCTATATTTGCGCATCCCAGCGGCCGCATCGGCGGTGCGATCGTTGCGCTTTATCTGCTGCTTGCCGTGCTTGGCATGCTGGGGCTGACGCCGCACAATCCGCTGACGCAGCACCGGGTCGAACGGCTGCATGTGCCTGATAGCACCTACTGGATGGGCACGGACCTATTCGGCCGCGATGTCGCAAGCCGGCTGATGACCGGGATCGGCCAGTCCTTCATCGTGGCCTTCTTTTCGGTCGCCGTCGCGACACTGGCCGGCACCGTGCTCGGGCTGGCGGCAGCCTGGTTCGGGCGCCGCTGGGACGGCCTAGTGATGCGCATCATGGACGTTGTGCTGGCGTTCCCGGCGATCCTGCTGGCGCTGCTGATCGTCGCGGTTGCGGGACCGGGAACCTTGACCAGCGTCATTGCCATCGCCATCGTCTACACACCGATCTTCACGCGCGTCGTGCGAGGTCCGGCTCTGTCGCTCAAGGCGCGCGAGTTCGTCGACGCGGCCCGCACGTTCGGCAGCAGTGCGGGCTATATCGTAACACGGCATCTGCTGCTCAATCTGGTGGCGCCACTGACGGTTCAGGTGACGCTGGCGCTGGCCTGGGCACTGCTGACCGAAGCCGGCTTAAGCTTCCTCGGACTCGGCACGCAGCCGCCCGCCGCGTCGCTCGGCCTGATGCTGAGCGACAGCCGCAATCTGATGGAGACAGCTCCCTGGCTGATGATCTTCCCGGGCGTGGCGATCATGATCGGCATCCTCGGTTTCAACCTGCTCGGCGATGCGTTGCGCGATGTCCTCGACCCGAAGATGCGGAGATCGATCGCATGATCCCGCTGCTGTCCGTCAGCGGATTGCGCGTCGGCTTCGGTCGCAACCCGCAAGCCAATGAGGTCGTGCGCGGCGTCAGCTTCGATCTCGCCGACGGCGAAACGCTGGCCATCGTCGGCGAAAGCGGCTCGGGCAAATCGGTTACGGCGCTGTCGATCAATCGCCTTGTCGATTATGGCGGCGGCCGCATCACCGGCGGGTCGATCAAGCTGAGGCGGGCCGACGGCAGCACCTTCGACCTGACCGCCGCAGCCGAGCCGCAATTGACGAAGATCCGCGGCGGCGAAATCGGCATGATCTTCCAGGAGCCGATGAGCTCGCTCAATCCGGTGCTGACCATTGGCTGGCAGATCGAGGAATCATTTCGCCTGCATCGCGGCCTGACCGGACGACAAGCAACGGCGGCGGCCAAGGACGCGCTCGACCGCGTCCGTATTCCGGACGCAGCGAGGCGGTTGAAATACACGCCCAACCAGCTGTCGGGCGGCATGCTGCAGCGGGTGATGATCGCCATGGCGATTGCGTGCAACCCGCGCCTGCTCATTGCCGACGAGCCAACGACGGCGCTGGATGTTACGGTGCAGGCGCAGATCATGGCGCTGCTCGCCGAATTGAAACAGGAAACCGGGATGTCGATGATCTTCATCACCCACGACATCGGTCTGGTTGCAGGCATCGCCGACAAGGTGATGGTGATGCAAGGCGGAGAAGCTGTCGAGCAGGGCGCATTGAACCAGATATTGGACGATCCGCAGCATCCCTATACGCGGCATCTGCTACATGCGGTTCCGCATTTCGCCGGCGGCAGCGCGACACGCAGGGACGCGCAACGCGAAAAGCAAAAAGCTGCCGAGCCGGCGCTGAAGGTCGATGGCCTCGTAGTGCGATTTCCGGTCAAGGGTGGGTTTTTCAGCCGCGCCAGCGGTGCCGTGCACGCGGTGGACGGTGTGGATTTCGAGCTAATGCCGGGCGAGACATTGGCGGTCGTCGGCGAGAGCGGTTCCGGAAAGTCCACCACCGCCCGCGCGATTCTGGGGCTGGTGCGCTCGACGCGCGGCACAATCTCGGCCAGCGCGCGCAAGGCCGCCGCCGGGCAGAGCGCCCTTCCCGTGCAGATGGTGTTCCAGAATCCCTATGGCTCGCTCAATCCCAGACTCACCGTCGAAAATCTCCTCGCAGAGCCGGTGATCGCTACCGGCGGACGGATAACTGCTGAAACGCGAGCGAAAATGGCCGCGCTGCTGAAACGCGTCGGCCTTCCGGAAAACAGCCTGCAGCGCTATCCGCACGAATTCTCCGGCGGCCAGCGGCAACGCCTGTGCATCGCTCGCGCGCTGATGCTCAATCCTTCGGTTATCGTCCTCGACGAAGCGGTTTCGGCGCTCGATGTGTCGGTGCAGGCCAGGGTGCTGGAGCTTTTGGTCGAGCTGCAGCGTGAATTCGGGCTGGCCTATCTGTTCATCTCGCATGACATGGCTGTCGTCGAGCGGATCGCCCATCGCATCGCGGTCATCTATGCCGGCCAGATTGTCGAGATCGGCGATGCCAGATCGGTGCTCTCGGAGCCGAAGCACTCCTATACCAAACAGCTTATCGCGGCAGTTCCTACTATAGACCGGCGGCATGAACGTTTCGAGCTGGACACGCGCCAGGTCCCCTCGCTCGTGCGTCCGCTGGGGTTTGAGCCGGGCCCGGCCAATTGGCAGCAATTCGGGCCGGATCATAGAGCACGGGTGGAAGTGTGATGATTGTCGCCCAAGAATATGAAAGGCCGGAGGGACAGCCCCATCGCTGCCTTCCGAACGGAGGCGTAGTTGATCGACCATGATCTCTTCTCCCGCGCATTCGCCCCGCTCGAAGCGGCCGTGGCCGCATCGCGCATTCCGGGCGGCGTGCTCGGCATAGTTGACGGGGACGGCGAACGCATCGTCCGGGCAATCGGCTCAGCCCAAGTCGTGCCCAAGATACGGCCGATGCATGTCGGGACATGGTTCGACCTGGCATCCCTGACCAAAGTCATCTTCACCACGTCGCGTATCCTGGCGCTGGCGGAAGAAGGCGTCGTCGACCTCGACGCGCCGCTGATTTCCGTCCTGCCCGACCTTCGCCAATATGACGAAAAAGCCTGGGAACGGAACGTAACGTTTCGCCAGTGTCTCGGCCATCAGACACCGTTTCCCGCCGTCGCGCCAATCTACACCTATGGGCGTGACCCCGAGCTGCTGCGCGCGTTCATCCTGCAGCGCGAATGGCAGGCTGGCGAGCCGGTCTATTCCGATATCAACTTCATCCTGCTCGGCTTCGTCCTGGAACGCCTGTCTGGCAAGACCATTCGCGACATAGATCCCGGTCCGGGCTTCGCGTTCTCCGCCGAACCGGATCAAGCGGCGGCGACCGAAGACTGCACATGGCGCCATCGCGTGCTCTGCGGCGAAGTCCACGACGACAATTGCTCGGCCTTGCAAGGTGCCGGTCACGCCGGCCTGTTCGGAACGGCGGCTTCGGTCCTCGACTTTGCGCAAGGGCTGCTGGACGGGACCGGCGCGTCGCAGCGTTCGATCGCGCTGATGCGCACGCCCTTGTCGGCAACCCGCACCCATGGCTGGGAGCGACCCTACGAAGGCTGGTCCGGCGGCCGGCTGTGCAGCCCCGAAACCATCGGGCATACCGGCTTTACCGGTGTCGGGCTGTGGGTCGACTTCGACAAATGCAGAGCCTGGACCTTGCTCACCAACCGGATCCATCCGACACGTCATTTCAACAGCGGGATCGCAGCGCTTCGCCAAGCGGTCGGCGATCTCGTTAACGGAGCCTGACAACCATGATTGCGAAAAATGGCGAACCAATGTGGGCCGTCGGCCTGATGACCGGCACCGTGCTGGACGGCAATATCGACGTCGCGCTGATCAAGACCGACGGCGAACGGATCGTGGATTTCGGCACCTACACGCTGGCCCCCTACCCGCAGTCGATCCGGGCCTTGCTGGAAGAGACGTTGCGCCAGGCAAGGAGCTGGAATTTCACAGGGCCGGAACCGGCAATCTTCCACGAGGCAGAGGAGGCGCTGACGCGCGCCCAATCCGCCGCGGTCAAGGATCTTGTCGAAAGTCACGGTCTGACCATGGCCGATATCGGCGTCGTCGGCTTCCATGGCCAGACCGTGCTGCACCGTGCCCCGCAAGTGGGCCGACTGGGCCAGACCCGCCAGCTTGGCGACGGCGAGCTGATGCATGCCATCCTTGGCACCAGGGTCGCCTATGACTTCCGCTCGGCCGACATGCGCGCCGGCGGCCAGGGCGCGCCGCTGTCGGCCGCCTATCACGCCGCGCTGCTGCGCGAAGCCGACGCCACCGGCGACACGGCGGTGCTCAATCTCGGCGGCGTCGCCAACATCACCTGGTGGGACGGCACGGACAATGTTGTTGCCTTCGACACCGGGCCCGCCAACGCACCGCTGAACGATTTCATCAAATCGAAGGGGCTCGGCGAAATGGACCGCGACGGCGCCCTTGCCCGCGCCGGCACGGTCGACGAGGCACGGCTGGCCAAGCTCCTGCAGCATCCGTATTTGACCAAACCCTACCCGAAATCGCTGGACCGTTTCGATTTCGGCGCCTCGATGGCGGACGGAATGAACGCCGAGGATGGCGCAGCCCTGCTGACGGCCTTCACCGCGGCCGCCGTCGGCAAGGCGCTCGATCTTCTGCCGCGCCGGCCGAAGCGGCTGGTGGTCAGCGGCGGCGGGCGCCACAATCCAACGATCATGGCCATGCTTGCCAGCCGCGCCGGTGTCGAGGCCGTGCCGGCCGAGGTGATGGGCTGGAAGGGTGATGCGGTGGAGGCGGAGTGTTTTGCGTTCCTGGCAGTGCGCGTGCTTAGGGGCTTGCCGATCAGCTTCCCCAGCACGACCGGCGTGCCGCAGCCGATGCGCGGAGGGCGGCTCGCCGGCTAGTCGTGCTTCAGGTTCTTCTGTAAGAAGATGCGGCTGCGGCCAATGGGAAAGTCGGCGAGCGCACCGAACGGCCGGTAGCCGTGGCGCTCATAGGCCTTGGCGGCCTTGGGATTGAACGTGTCGATCCAGGCGCCGTGGCAGTCGCGCGCGATCGCCTCCCTCTCGGCCGCCTGGAGCATCCTGCCGGCCATGCGGTGACCGCGCAGTTTTTCATCGACCCAGAGCCATTGCACATAGAGCCAGCCCCAGGCTGTATATCCCGAGATGCCGGCGACAATAGCGCCGTGCTCATCGCGCACGAACACGGCCAATGCCTTCCTGCAGGAGGCGCCGACATCACTGTCGTTGAACGCCGCAAGCCGCTCTCCGAGAAAAGCCAGCTCGTGCGGCAAGGGATCGGCGGTTGTCTCAAGCGTTGTATTGTCCATCCACCAAGCATCTATCGAAGGACGGGACCGAGAAGCAAGCCTTGCTGCGCTATAGCTTCGGCGAACGCCACGCCGCTGCCGCAGCAGCGATCAGCATGAGCAAAGCTGCAATCACCGCCGATGCCGCAAAACCGAACGTGGAATAGAGCGGTCCGAACGCGGTGGTGCCTACGAACACCGCAAGATAGGTCACCGCGCTGTTCAAACCCATGATCGTGCCGCGACGTGCAGGGTCGAGCGCCGACAGGCGCATCACCAGGACGTTCAGCCCGAAATGATTGGCAAGGCCCCAGACGGCTATCATCGCTATAGTCAGATGGAAACTACTGCTCGCCGCGGCAATCGCGACATAGACGGCCGCGACGAGCAGGTACGCAAATGGCATGACACGCCGCGCGCCCAGGCGATCGATAACGCCGTCAAGAAGTGCCGCCGCGCCAAAGCCGGCGCCATAGGCGAGCGCGGCAAGCCCATTGGCACTGACCGGCCGTCCCAAGCCGTTGTGAAGGTGATCGCCAAGATAGCCGTAGATGCCGTAGAACGCGGTCATGAAGGCGGCGCAGGCAACCAGAAGCGGCACGATGCCCGGAACGCTCAAGGCGCCCAGTGGCGTCGGCGCCGGACCGCTCTTCCTGACATCGCTGAGCGACGTCAGAGACAGGCTGGCCAATGCGAGTGCTGCGAGCACCGCGACCGCCGCGAAAACGGCGCGCCAATGTACCAGATCGGCAAGTACGGCCGACAGCGAAACGCCGGCGACCATGCTCAGCGTCCAGCCGGTCAGCACGACGCCTATGGTGCCGCTTTCACGGCCGGGCGGCGCAATCGCGGCGGAGCTGGCATAGATTGCCGGCATGGCGACACCTGCAGCGATGCCGGCGAGAAGCTGGGCCGCGACCAGCGCCGTCACTGTCGGCGCAGCGGCGCTGGCGACGAGCGCTATCGCCAGCAGCAGCAACGCCCCTTGCAGCATGCGGCGGGCGCCAAGCCGATCGATATAGCGCGCCAGGAACAAGGCGCTTGCCGACGTCCCGAGCCCGAACGCGGCCGACGCGATCATAACCGCCGGCACGCTTGTGCCGAAGGACGCGGCCACCGCCGGCGCGATCGGACCGAGCACCAGCGAGTTCGAGCCGATCACGGCAATGCACCCCGTCAGCAGGTAAGCGAGTGCCGGGATTGGCGGCTTGGGGGCCGCTGCGAATGTGGTGACTTGATCAGTGTTCGACATATGGCAATACTGGCCGTATTAAATTCTGCATCAATCGGGAATTTCATTATGGATGAAGAAACAGATGGCATTCCGCAGAACAGGCCCGCCGCCCGCGATATCGATGCAACCGACCGAAAGATATTAGGCGTTCTGGTCGACGACGCCACGATCAGCTATGCCGAGCTCGGCGACCGCGTCGGCCTTTCACCGCCGGCAGCCCATGAACGCGTCAAGCGCCTCCGGCGCAGCGGCACCATCCGCAACACCGCGGCCATCATCGACCCCAAGGCGGTGCGCAAGCCGCTGCTCGCCTTCGTCCATATCGATACCAAGGGGTGGGGAAAGACGCCGGAGCTGATGGCGATCTCCGAGCACCCCGAAGTCGAGGAGATCCATTCGGTGGCCGGCGACACATGCATGCTGATCAAGGTCCGCACCGAGGACACGCGGGCACTCGAAGGCCTGCTGTCGCGCCTCTACGAAACGCCTGGCGTCACCTCGACCCGAAGCTATGTGGTCCTGTCGACCTATCTCGAGCGGCCAGTGCAGCCCGGGATAACGACGGAATGGCCGACCCCCCGGCATATGGCCAAGCCGCTTTATTAGCTCAAACGATTCTCACGCGTATCCAAAGTCGAACCGGAAACGTCTTAGGCACTGCATCCTGTGGTCATCCGTCGGGCCGGTTCGTTTGCGCCGGTTCTTGGATCCGACGGGATGCCTGTTGCGCAACCGGAGACACGCGATGAGAAAATTAATCGTAGGCAGCTTCATTTCGCTGGACGGCGTCATCGAAGCACCAATGGAATGGGCGTCACCGTTCTTCGACGAAGAGATGAAGGAACACTCCTATGAAAAGGCCGGCGAGGCGGATTTTTTCCTGCTCGGCCGCGTCACCTACGAAATGTTTTCGGCGCGTTGGCCGCAGGTCAAAGGCAGCAAGTACATGGATCGCATGAACGGGCTGAAGAAGCTCGTCGCGTCGCGTAGCCTCAAGGAAGTGAGCTGGAACGCGTCGCTGATCGAAGGCGACATCGCTGCCGAAATTGCCAGGATCAAGCAGCAGGCCGGCGGCAACATTTTGAAGTACGGAGTGAGCAATCTCGACCAGACGCTGCTCGCCAACAGGCTTGTCGACGAGTATCAGCTCTCGATCGTGCCGACCCGCGTCGGCCATGGCAAACGCGCTTTCCAGGATGTCGACCCGTCCCTGGTCAGACTGGAGCTTATAGATACCCACCGTTTCAAGAACGGCGTCATTACGTTGACCTATGTCCCGCTATGATCCGTATGCCATGAAGATGCAGCCAAGACTTGACCCGACCGGGCTTTTCGACGTCCGCTACGCCGGTTTTCTGGAGACAGTCGCGCATTTGCGTGGACGGCTGCACCGCTACTGTGCACGCATGACCGGTTCAACGCTCGACGCCGAAGACGTGATGCAAGAGGCGCTGTTCGAGGCCTATCGGAATATCGTGAAGCTGGACGATGCGAGGGCTCTTCGCCCCTGGCTGTTTCGCATTGCACATAATCGCTGCATCGATTTTCTGCGAAGCCGGCAGGTGCGTCGGCATGCGGAGGCCAATTTCGTCGAAGACGAGATCTTCCTGCCGGTCGAGCCGGCGGGCCAGGGCGCGGATCGCGCCATCGAGCGGCTGGTGATCCACCTGCCGCCCAAGGAGCGCGCCTGCGTCCTGCTCAAGGACGCTTCGACTATTCGCTGGAAGAGATCGCCGACCTCGTCGGCTCGACTGTGGGCGGCGTCAAGGCTGCGTTGAGCCGTGGCCGTTCGAAATTGGCCGCCTTGTCAGGCGACCCAATCGTCCGTTCGGAGCCCCAACGCGATCCGGAACTCCTGGAATTGCTCAGCCGCTATGTCGAACTGTTCAACCGCCGCGACTGGGACGGGGTTCGGGCGTTGACCAGCGCGGACGCACAATTGCGGGTCGCGGATTGCTTCAAGGGCAGGCTGTCGGAATCACCTTACTTCGTTGAATATGAAAGAGACTCGACGACCTGGAAAATGGCGGTTGGCGAGATCGATGGCCAGACGGTGCTGCTAGTGCTCCACCGTGGCGAAAACGGTTGGAAGCCGGCCCATCCGGTTCGGATCGAAGCCGCCGGCGGGACCATAAATCGCATCGCCGATTACTATGCCTGCCCTTGGATCATGCCGGCGGCAGGTGCGGTGGTCGTTTCCAGGCCGGCCTGACCAGCAACAGGACATGCAAGTGTCCGGCATCAACCTCAATGGAATGGGATCGATGCCGGACAATACACAGGCGGCTTACTGAAGCTTCGCCTGCAGGGCGTTGACGTCATCCGTCGTCATCTCGCCGTCGGTCGTCACCTTGCCGTCGACGATCTTCCAGAGGCGGAACGGGCCGGTGATGTCGCCGTATTTGTCGAAGGCGACCGGGCCGATGACGCCTTCGTAGCGGATCGGCTTGCCATCCTTGATCAGGCCGAGCGCCTTGGCGAACTCGTCCTTGCCGGCATAGATCGGCGTGCCGGCCGGGTCGACCGCCTTGTACATCGCCTCCTTGATCTTGGCCGGATCCTCGGAGCCGGCAATGGCGATGGCCAAGCCGACGATGGCGCCGGCATCATACGACCGGTCGGCCGCCGGGTTCGACGGTTCGATGCCCGAAAATTCCTTGTAGTTCTTGGTGAAATACTCGGTCGATGCGGTCGGGCTGGTGCCGGAGGAAGTGCCGTACGCATCCTTCAGGTAATCCGCGCCAACGGATTCGATGAAGTCCGGGCTGTTCATGCCGTCATTGAGCAGGAATTTCTGGACACCGCCCTGCGAAATCCAGGTGCGGGCGATGGTTGCGCCGTCGACAGGCGTGCTGACGAGATAAAGCCCGTCGGGCTCGCCGGCCATCGCCGCCGTCACTTCCGAGGCATAGCTCGACTGCTTTTCATTGTAGGGCGTGTCGGAGACGATGGTGCCGCCGAGTGCCTTATAGGCGCGCGAAAATTCCGCCACCATGTTGACGCCGAAGTCGTTGTTGACGTGGATGACCGACAGCTTCTTGAAGCCTTTGTCGATGGCATATTTGGCGGCAGCGACGCCCTGCAGCGCATCAGATGTGATGGTGCGGAAGAAGATGCCGTTGGTCTTGCCGTCGCGCCCGAGCGCCGTCAGCGTCGGCGACGAGGAAGCAGGCGACACCTGGACTATCTTGGCCGGAGCGGTGACCGAGGTCAGGATCGGGATCGACACCGAGGAGATGATGCCGCCGATGATCACCGGCACCTTCTTGACCTGCACGAGCTGCGTCGCGGCGTCGACCGCAATGTTGCCCTGGCTCTGGCTGTCGCGCGTGTCGGTCGCGAGATCGCAGCCGCGGACGCCGCCCGCATCGTTGATGTCGCGGAAGGCCATCTCGACCGATTTGGCGCCGGCCTGGCCGTACTCGCCGGCCGGGCCTGTCAGTTCCATGACGAGGCCGACGGTGATCTTGCAATCGGCGGCTTGCGCTGCGCCGGCCGCTGTCAGCAGTGCGAGCGCGGTGGTGATCTGAAGTATGGTCTTTTTCATTGTTGTTCCCCTTTCGTTACACGACTCTCATTGATGTCTTGAGCCTGTTCAGCCTTCCGGCATCTGCAGCCAGGTTTCATGCAGATGTCGCCATTCGACGCCGTTGGGCGCCGATGAACTGGTGGTGAAAACGGCACTCGAGCGGCGGCGGCTATGTTTGCCGGCCCGCTGCTGCGTTTCGATGTAGCAGACGACGATCGTGTCGCCTGCCTGCCAGCCGGCCCGGATATCCTCGATCGAGATACTGAAATCGCCATCCGAGGTGGCGCGGCTTGCCCTGACATGGTCAAGCACCGCGTCACGATCGAGGACCTGACCGTCCGGCGCAACCATGCAGAAGCCTTCGCCCATGACGCTTTCGAACCGGTTGAAATCTGCATTGTCCGCACTCGCCGCATTGAACCAGTCGACGAAGAAGCGGTGGAGATCGACCACCTCGGCGCTGGCGCGGGAAAGCAAGGAAGGTTTTTCGTCCGTGGCCGCGTTCATTTCCTGCCTGCATTCAAATTGTAATGCATGATCGAGCCGTGGCGGCCGTGACGGTCGCGTTCCAATGTGTAGACGTCGCCCAGCGGCCCACGGCTTTGCGCGATCACGGCAGCGATCCTCGCCCGGTCGTCGGCATCGAGCGCGACGTCCATGATTCTGGCATTGGCAAGGGCGTACGCCTGGTTGCGGGCGCCGACGATGACGGCCGCCACTTGCGGCTGCTCCAGCACCCAGGCGCTGGCGATGGTGGCGATATCGACGCCGTGGCGGTCGGCGACGGCCTTCAGTATGCGAAGCAACTCCTGGAAAAGCTCCCAGCCACCAAAGTCGTCAATGATCAGCTTGTATTTGACCAGCGATCGGTTTTCGAGCGGCGTCTGCGGCTCGGCAGCGCCAAGCCATTTTTCGCTGAGGAAGCCGCCCGCCACCGAACCGTAGCAGAGGAAACTGACGCCGTGCCGGCTGGCGAGCGCTGCAAGGCTGTTGGCTGGCCGCTGGTCGAGCACCGAGTATTGCAATTGCTGGCTGACCAGCGGCACACCGGCGGCCAGGATCTCGGCCAACCGCGGCGTGTCGAAGTTCGTGGTGCCGATGTTGCGCACCTTGCCTTCCCTGCGGATTTCGTTGAGCCAGCCCATCGCTTCGACGTAGCCGGGCAGCGCACAGTCCCACCAGTGGAACTGCACGAGATCGAGCCGCTCGGTCTTCAGCCGCCGCAGCGACTGCTCGACGATGCCTCTGATGTAGTCGCGGCTGATATTGGAAAGCCTTTCCAGGTCAGGCACCAGCTTGGTGTGCACCTTCATTTTGGTGGCAGCGTCGAGACCACGCTCATTGGCAAGGCGCAGGCGCGCCGCGCCGATCAGCTCTTCGACACCGGCATAGATATCGGCGCAATCATAGGTCCTGATGCCGGCGTCGAAGGTGGCGATCAGGTCAGTTACCGCCTGTTGGCGGTCGATCGCGCCGTGCCCGCCGGCAAGCTGCCAGCCGCCGCGAATAACGCGCGAGATCGTATAGCCGGGGCTGAGCTCGAAAGCCTTGGCGGTCATCTCCGGTCATTCTCCTTCGGCAGCGGCACCGTCGTCGTTTCGGCATGGCTGAACCGCCGCTTGCCGGTCCTGACGATCCGGAGCCGGCTGGCACAATTGGGATCCGGACAAGCGATCTCGGCGTCCGACGTCATCCAGTCGTTCCTGTGGGTCGGGCGCTGCTTTGCGGCCAGAAGCGGCAACACTGCCGCAATGGAATAGATCGAGAAACCTTGCCCCGCCGGCATCGACAGCATCTCGCCCTTCAACTCGAAATAGTCGCCGGGCTTGGCGCCGCAATAGATCGGCTTGCCCTCGGGGATAACCGCCTCGACGCGAAGGTCGAAGAGTTCGAAACTGTCGTCGGTCTCAGCCATTCAGATCTCCACCCGGGTGAAGGTGATGTCGCAGGCACCGTTGCGGCGGATCACGCCACAAGCGGCTGCGAATTTATCGCGATCCTCAGGCACCACCTGCGCGACGACGCTTCCGGCAAGCCAGCCGATCGGGAACAGCAGGCGTGCACCCGCTCCGTAGAACAGGCCGACGTCAAAGATGGCATTCGGGTTGCCGCCCCACATGCGCGGCGGCACGTAGGACAACACGATGTCGCCCGGCTGCGGCGTCAGCGTTGCGTTCTCCGCCGGCAAGGGCCTGGCATAGGTTTGGCCCTCAAGTTCGGCTGATGGAACCGGGCAGGAGATTTCCGGCCCCGTCCACATAGCATGGATGCCGGCAACGACGCGCGGCTGCTCGAGATACGCCAGCAGGAAGGCAGCGTTGTCGGGCGCCTTTTCAGGCAACAGCAGCGCGGTCACGGAAAGCATCGAGTGTGGCTCGGTGATGTTGATGCCAGGCACCGTCATGCCCTCAATCCTTCCTTGCTTGTGGATTGGAGCTTGTCGCGCAGAAAGGCGAAGGGCCGGCTGATGTCGGCCACCAGCGCCTCGCGCGCCGCTTGCGCATCCTGCCTGGAAAGCGCTGCGACGATGCTGCGGTGGTAGTGGGCCGTATCGACCTCGCCGGCGTCGGAGAAGGCGTAAATGGCAACGCGGATGCAAGGCCCGGATTGCAACCACAGGCTCTCGATCATCGGGATCAGCACGGCGGAACCGCAGCAACGGTAGATCTCGAAATGGAAGCTCTGGTTGAGCGTGGCCTCGCGGTCGATATCCTTCTTGTGCTTCAGCGCCCGCATCTCGTCCCACTCGCCGAGCATGGCTTCGACCGAAGCGATCTGGCGCGGGTTCATGCGCGTGGCAGCCAGCGCGATCGCTTCGCCCTCGATCAGAGAACGGGCGCGCAAGAGGTCGTCGATGCGCTCCAGCGTGATCGGCGGCACGCGCACCGAACGGTTGGGAAGCGCTTCCAGTGCCTTCTCGGTGATCAACCGTCCGAGCGCCTCGCGCACCGGCATGGTGCTGGTGACCAGCGCGTCGGCGAGGCCGCGGATGGTCAGAACCTGGCTCGGCTCGAAAAGGCCGCCGATCAAGGCGCGGCGCAGCTCCGAATAGACGCGATCCTGCACGGTCTCGCGGCCGACCGGCGTAAGCTGGGCTGCGATCATCTCATTGTTCTTTTCGATGGCGGCCTTCTGCATAGGCAATCCCGGTCTTGGCCGTTTTCGGCTTGCGGAAGAAATTAAAGCCGAATAGCGTGATCAAAGCAAGCGTGATCACAAATCAAATCATAGGCGATGAAGGTCGCTTTTCGGCCAGAGGAATTGATGAGCGACACGACGGAACGGCAGGAGGAGATCCGTACGCCGGTCCTCACGGCCAGGAACGTCCTCAGACGCTTCGGCGGCCTGGTCGCGGTCAACAATGTCTCGTTCGACGTCCGGCCGAGCGAAATACTTGGCCTTATCGGCCCGAACGGCGCCGGCAAGACCACGATGTTCGACCTGCTCGCCGGCAGCATTCTGCCGACCAGCGGCGAAATCCTCCTCAACGGCGTATCGGTGTCGGGGGAAGCTGCCCATCGCCGCATTGGCCGCGGCCTTGGCCGCACGTTCCAGATCCCCCGGCCCTTGCCTAACCTGACGCTGATCGAAAACGTCATGCTGGCCGCGCAAGGGCAGGCCGGAGAAAAACTGCTCGCCAATTTCCTGACGCCCCGGCGGGTCGCTGCCGAAGAAAGGGCTGCCGAGACAAGAGCCGTCGAACTGCTCGAGCTCGTCACGATCGCTCACCTCGCGCACGAACCTGCGCGCGTGCTTTCAGGCGGCCAGCGCAAGCTGCTCGAGTTGGCCCGCGTGATGATGGCCGACCCGGCGATCATCCTGCTCGACGAGCCGGCGGCCGGGGTCAACGCAACCCTGCTCGAGGTCATTATCGACCGCATCCGCGACATCAATGCGCGCGGCATCACCTTCCTGCTGATCGAGCACAATATCGACATGGTGACGCGGCTTTGCCACCGCGTGCTGGTCATGGCGAGCGGGCAGCTTCTGTGCGAAGGCACCCCGGAGGAGGTGGCGCGCGACCCGCGCGTCATCGAGGCCTACCTCGGAGGCACGGCATGAGCCAAAAGGTACTCGATGTCCGCGATCTCGAAGCCGGCTACGAGCCTGGCGTTCCGATCGTGCGCGGCGCTTCGATCACCGTCGACCAGGGCGAGATCGTCGTCGTTCTCGGTCCCAACGGCGCCGGCAAGTCGAGCCTTATCAAGGCCATCGCCGGCCTTGTCCCGATCACCGGCGGCACGGTGCTGCTGGACGGCAAGAATATCACGGCGTCGCCCGCTCACATCATGGTCCGCCTTGGCCTTGCCTTCGTGCCACAGACAGAGAACATCTTCCCGCTGATGTCGGTCGAGGACAATCTCAGGGTCGCCTGCGGCATCCTGAGGCCGCGCGAGGTCCCAGCCCGCATCGAGGAAATGTATGCGGCCTTTCCCGATCTCGCCCGTCAGCGCAGAACGGCCGCGGGCAATCTGTCGGGTGGACAGCGGCAGATGCTGGCCGTCGCCCGGGCGTTGATCGTCCATCCCAAGGTGCTGGTGCTCGACGAGCCGTCGGCCGGCCTGTCGCCGAAATTCGTGGCGATGGTGCTCGAGATGCTGGCCGGCATCCGAAAGTCCGGCGTCACCATTCTGCTGGTCGAACAGAACGCCAAGGCAGCGCTTGCCATTGGAGACCGCGCCTATGTGCTGGTCGAGGGCAAGGAGCGGCACCAGGGCGTCGCCTCCGAGCTCTGGAACGACCCGGTCGTCGCTGAACTCTATCTTGGCCAGCGCCGCCTCGACCTTGGACAAGGAAGCGCGGCATGAACCTGCAATTCGTCGTCGACGGACTGCTGGCAGGGTCGATGATCGGCCTCGGCGCCATCGGCGTGACACTCACCTATTCGATCCTGCGCTTCTCGAACTTCGCCCATGGCGACTTCATGGCCTGGGGCGCCTATGCGACGCTCGCCGTGGTTGGCGCCATTGGCGCGATTTTCGGCAAGATCGCGCCGATCGCGCCCCTCTCCTTCGGTTGGCCGCTGATCGTCGCGCTCATCATCGGCATGGCGGCCACCGGCCTGCTGGCGCTGGCGCTCGACATCGTGCTGTTCGCGCGGCTACGGGCCAAGGGTCAGGCGATCATCGTGGTGATGGCGAGCTTCGGCGCCTCGATGGCGCTGAGAAGCCTGCTCGAATTCATCTTCACCTCGCGTCCGACCTATTTCAGCCGGGCGATCCAGATCGCCATGCCGATAGGTTTCGGCATCCGCATCACCCCGGACCAGATCGCGCTGCTGTTGCTGACCGCCGTGCTGGTGCTCGGCGTGCATCTCCTGATGACGCGGACCCAGACCGGCCGCTCGATGCAGGCATTGAGCCAGAACGCGGCACTTGCCCGCATCGTCGGCATCGACGTCGCCAGGGTGGTGCGCGTCACCTGGATCATCGGTGGCGCGCTGGCCTGCGTCGCCGGCGTCATGATCGGCATTCTCATCCAGATCCGCCCGTTCATGGGTTTCGAGATGCTGCTGCCGATGTTCGCGGCCGCCATCCTCGGCGGCATCGGCAGCGTGCCCGGCGCCGTTCTCGGCGGCCTGATCATCGGCATGGCCGAAGCCGGCGCGGTGCAGCTGATCGGCGCCGAATGGCGGGCAGCCGTCTCGTTCATCATCCTGATGGCGGTGCTGTTCGTGCGGCCCATCGGCCTTTTCGGAGTGAGGGAACGCTGATGGATCTGCTCGGCTACGGCGCCTTCTTCCTGACCACCGCGCTGATTTTTTCGCTCATCACGCTCGGGCTCAATCTGCAATGGGGGCTGACCGGGCTTTTCAATGTCGGGGTCGCCGGCTTCGTTGCCATCGGCGCCTACACCTCGGCGCTGCTGACCACGCCCGACGATGCCGCGCGCCTGGGCGGCTTCGACCTGCCGATCCTTATCGGCTGGCTTGGCGCCATGCTGTTGGGCGGCGTCGCCGCCGCCATCACCGGCATTGCCACGCTACGTCTGAGATCGGACTATCTGGCGATCACTACTTTCGGCGTCGCCGTCGTCGTGCAACTGGTAGCGCTCAATGCCCAGAAGCTGACCGGCGGGCCGTTCGGCATCGGCTTCATTCCGCGTCCGTTCGGCGGTCTTGCCGAAACGCCGTTGCTGTTCAACCTTTCGAACCTTGCGATCGTCTCGGTGGTGACGCTGATCGTCTATCTCGCGCTGGAGCATCTGTCGCGCAGCCCGTGGGGGCGCGTGTTGAAGGCGCTTCGCGAGGATGAGCGGGCCGCGATATCCCTAGGCAAAAGCGCACGGTTCTACCGCGTCCAGGCCTTTGCCGTCGGTGGCGCCATCATGGCGCTTGCCGGTGCGCTGCAGGCGCATTTCACCGGCTTCATCGCGCCGGACAATTATTTGCCGGCGCTGACTTTCCAGGTCTGGGTGATGCTGATCGTCGGTGGCTCGGGCAGCAACATCGGCGCCGTCATCGGCAGCATCCTGGTCTGGGCGATATGGGCCGGATCGGGAGCCTTGACCAGTATGTTGTTCTCGCCCGAACAACAGGCCCGCGCCGCTTCGCTGCAGATCGTCGCCATCGGCGTGATGCTGTGCGTCATCCTTCTGGTCAGGCCGAACGGCCTGTTTGGCGACAGGCCGCGGCGTCCAAGGTTCGGCAAGCGTGCACGCGTGGCCTCGAGCGAGAGCGGCTCATGAACGCTGTGACCCGGCCGCACGGCGTTTCCCTTTGGCATGCCGTCAGCCGCAGTCGCCGCGACCGGCCCACCCTCGAAGGCGCACTCGATGTCGATCTGGCAATTGTCGGCGGCGGGTTTTCAGGCCTTTCCACCGCGCTGCACAGTGCCGAGAAAGGCATCTCGGTTGCCGTCCTCGAGGCGGAAATCATCGCCTGGGGGGCAACCGGCAGGAATGCCGGCTTCGTCGTGCCGAATTTCGCGAAAAGAGACCCCGACGATATCATTGCCCAGCTCGGGCCCGAACGCGGCGAACGCCTTGTCGATTTCGCCGCCGGCAGCGCCGACCTCGTCTTCGACCTGATCAGGCGGCATGCCATCGAATGCGATGCCGTCCAGAGCGGCTGGATACAACCAGCCCATTCACCGGCCGCTTTGCAAAAGACCAGATCGCGCGCCGAACAATGGGCACCACGCGCAAGGCCGGCTGTTGCGCTGGATAGACAGGCGGTCGAAGAGCTGACCGGCGTTCGCGGTTATCTCGGCGGCTGGATCGACAGATCGGGTGGCGTCCTCAATCCGGTCGAATATGCGCGCGGATTGGCCGACGCGGCGGAAAAGGCCGGAGCGCGCATCTTCGAGCATACGCGTGTCGCGTCGATCGATCACATAGGCGATGGTTGGGCTTTGAAGACGGCCTCCGGTTCGGTACGCGCAGGAAAGGTGCTGGTCGCCACCAACGCCTATGGCGGAGCGCTGGATCGCGCGTTGCAGCGAACCTATTTCCCGCTGAAAATCTTCCAGATCGCGACAGCGCCGCTGCCGCGCGAAATACGCACTCGCCTGCTTCCTGGCGGGCAAGGCGTCGGCGACACAAGACGCAATCTCTTCACCTTCCGCTTCGACAGCGAAAACAGGCTGATAACCGGCGGCATGCATATTTTTGGTCCCGGCGCCGACGCCCGCGTGCCGCGGGCGATCTGGCGGCGACTGGCCAAGCATCTCGATCTTCCGGAAATCCCGCCGCTTGAATATAGCTGGTCCGGGATGGCTGCCGTCGAGCCCGACTTCCTGCCGCACCTCGTCGATCTCGGCCCCGGGCTGATCGCCGGCTTGGCGTGCAACGGACGCGGCATCGCCATGACCACTGCGATGGGCAAGGTGCTTGCGGATTGGGCTGATGGAACAAAACCTCAGGATTTGCCGCTGCCGTTTGCGCCGCCGTCGCCGATCCCGTTCCATAGCCTGATGCGGCATGCACCAAACATGGTGCTCCCCTGGAGCATGCTGCGCGACCGGCTGGATGGCTGATCGACGTGCGTCTCCGGCCGCCGTCCTGATACCCGAACTGCTAGACTCGCCCACATCATGTTGTTAACGACAGCGGATGAAGCAGAACTATCTTTATCTCATCATCGGCGCTTTGGCCGTCGCCGTTATTGCGTTGGGGATTTACGTTTATCGCGAGGAGACTAGGCCGAAAGGCGTGGAACTTCGCATCGACGATTCCGGCATTTCAGTTCAGGAGAAATAGACCGCGTAGTCCTGTTGCCCGACTTTGCACTGGAAGTCGGCTTGTACCGCCTCACCCCAACTCCAACGTCGTTATCGCAAAAACTCCGGACTGCACGAGCTGCGGCGCCTTTCCCTTGTACATCCGAGCCGTCTCGAAGCCCGGCTGAAGGCCTGCGGACGACAGCAAGTCTGCAAATTGCCGGCTGGTTTCGGGAACGTCGAGATGGACGTTTCCGGGACCGGACATGTGCGCGAGCGCGGCGAAGAGATGGCTTGCCGCGTCCAGGCTGTCGGCAAAGAGCGGGCCGATCTTGCAGCCGTCCCGGCATTGGCGCGCGACGCCGTATCCCGCAATGGCGCCGTGCTTGAGGATCGCAAGCGCCATATGCGGCGGGCGCAGCCAGTGTTCCAGGAAGGATCGCCTCGGACCGGGAAAGAAGCGGCGGTCATAGTCCAGTATGTCCGGCACGAGTTCCGGCCCTATGGCGCGAATGTCGTTGCCGACGGCTGCCGGGACATTCGGTGACCCCATGAACCGGATCGTCCGGTAGGCCGGTGCAAAACCCATGCTGCGGTAGTTGGCCTGCTGTTCGACGACACCGTCGAGGCCGATCGTGCGCTTGCCGAGCCGCGCTATGCCGGCATCCCAAACGACCTTGCCATGGCCTTGGCCACGCTTGTCCGGCCGGCAGATGTAGAGGCCGATGAAGCCGAAACCGTCGCCATAGGCAACGGCCGAAATGCCGGCCGCCATCTCGCCATCGATAAAGGCACCGATGAAGCCCTGCGGGTCGGCTGCCTGAAACAGCGCGGCATCGTTAAGGCCGGGATTCCAGCCTTCCGCCGCCGCCCAATCGACAAGGGTTTGCACTTCTTCACGTGCGAGCGTTCGGATCGTTCGGGGCATTGCGATCACTCGGCGGCGCCAGGCGCGAAGGATTTCAACGCGCCATGATAGGACTTTGCCAACGGGCTTGCATAGGCGCCGCGCTTGGATGTCGTCAGGCCAAGGGCGATCAAGGCCTCGGCCTGTTTCACGGCAGCGCCCACGCCGTCGATGACCGGAAGCCCGAATTCCCGCTGCAGCGCCGCCGCCAGATCGGCCATGCCGGCACAGCCGAGCACGATCGCCTCGGCGCGATCCTCGTCGATGGCGCGCGCAATCTCGTTGCGCAGCCTGAGCAGTGCGTCGGACGCCGGATCTTCGAGGGCAAGAACCGGGATGTCGGCGGCGCGCACACGCGCGCGCCCTGCCATGCCATAGCGCTGCACCAACCCTTCGACCGGCACGCGCGAACGTCCGGTGGTGGTGACGACGGTGAAGCGCTGGGCGATGAACGAGGCCGTGCTGAGCGATGCCTCGCAAATGCCGATGACCGGAATGTTGGCCATGGCGCGCGCGGCATCGAGGCCGGTGTCGTCGAAACAGGCAATGATCGCGGCTTGCGCGCCCGAGCGTTCGCCGGCGGCGATCTCGACCAGCAGGCCGGGCACGGCAAGTGCTTCATCGTAATAGCCTTCGATCGATACAGGTCCCATCGACGAGGTGACGGCAACGATCTTCGTCGATTGAGCAGCGACCGATCGGGCGGCGACCGCGATAGTATCGGTCATGCTGGCGGTGGTGTTTGGATTGACGACGAGGATCTGCACTGTCAGGCACGCTCGCGGCGGCGGCCGACATAGACGATTGCGCCGAGCGTCAGCAGGATCACCAGGAAGGAAAACACGGTCGTCACGGTGCCCAGCGCATAGAGCACCGGCGTCGTGACATTCGTCGTCATGCCGTAGATTTCGAGCGGCAACGTGTTGAACGTGCCCGAGGTCATCAGCGTGCGGGCGAACTCGTCATATGACAGAGTGAAGCCGAACAGGCCGACGCCGATCAGGCTGGGCGCGATCATCGGCAGCACGACATGGGCAAAGGTCTGCCACGACGATGCTCCGAGATCGCGCGCGGCTTCCTCATAGGCTGGCGAGAACCGGTTGAAGACAGCAAACATGATCAGCACGCCGAAAGGCAAGGTCCAGGTCAGATGGGCGCCGAAAGCGGAGGTGTACCAGGCGGGGCGGAAGCCGATCTGCTGGAAGACGACGCCGATGCCGAGACTGATGATGATCGACGGCACGACCAGGCTGGCGACGGCCAGATAGAACAGTGCGGTTGCGCCGCGAAATTTCTGCCGGAAGGCCAGGCCGGCGAGCAGCGACACGGCGACAGTGACGACCATCACCATCAGGCCAAGGACGAGCGAGCGTTTGAAGCTGCCGCCGAAGTCGCCGACCGCCTGGCGCTCGAACAAATTGGCGAACCAGTGCAGCGACACGCCGTTCAGCGGAAATGTCAGACCGCCGTTCTCGCCCTGGAAAGAGAGGATCAGGATCGCCGAAAGCGGGCCGTAGAGGAACAACACGAAAAGACCGAAGAACGCCGCCAACACATAGAATTCGAGGGTGCGCTTGTCCTGGCTCATCGCCTCACAGCTCCTTGCGGATGTCGACGATGCGCAGGATGCCCGCGACCATCAGCAGCACCAGCACCAAGAGCACGACGGCGTTGGCGGCGGCTGCCGGATATTGCAGCAGCGACATCTGGTTCTTCATCATCAGCGCGACGGAGGCGCTCTGCCCGCCGGACATCACCTGCACCGTCGAGAAGTCGGCCATCACCAGGGTGACGACGAAAATGGTGCCGATCGCCATGCCGGGCTTGGCGAGCGGAATGACGACGTTCCACAGAACCTGCCAGCCGGAAGCGCCGGCGTCGCGCGCGGCTTCTATCAATGACTTGTCGATGCGCATCAGCGTGTTGAAGATCGGCGTCACCATGAACAGCGTATAGAGATGCACCATGGCCAGCACCACGGCGAATTCGGAATAGAGCAGCCATTCGATCGGCTTCGGGATCAGCCCCATTTGCACCAGCGTCGAGTTGACCAGGCCATTGCGGCCAAGCACCGGAATCCACGAGATCATGCGGATGATGTTGGAGGTCAGGAACGGCACCGTGCAGACAAGGAACAGCACCATCTGCATGGCCGTGGTCCTGATATGGAAGGCAAGGAAATAGGCGACCCAGAAACCGATGAACAGCGTCAGCGCCCAGACGATGGCGGCGTATTTCAGCGTATTCAGGTAGGTTTTCCAGGTGACCCAGGAGCCGAGCGTGTCGGAATAATTGGTGGTCAGGAAATCCGGATACATCGCTGCGAAATCGTAATCCCAGAATGAGACCACGGCGATCATCAGAATTGGCAGCAGGAGGAACGCGCCGAGGATCAGGGCAAGTGGTGTTGCCTGGAGATAGGGGACGAGGGCGCCGATCGAGAGCCGGCGGCGTCTGGCGGGTTTGGCGGCGGCGGTGGCGGGGCGTTCGAGCGCGGCTGTCATGAACATCTCGGTATAAGTCAGCGATGCGGCGAAGCCGCCTTTCCTTCTCCCCCTTGTGGGAGAAGGTGGCCGAGCGAAGCTCGGTCGGATGAGGGGTGTTCCAGCTTGGCACCAACAGCGCTCCGGCCGGCACCCCTCAACCGTCTTGGCGCTGCGCGCCAATCCACCTTCTCCCACAAGGGGAGAAGGGGAAGACGTTGTACCTACGCAGCGATGAACTCGTTCCAGCGCTTCACCATGTAGCGGTCTTCGTCCATGACCGAGTTCCAGCAGGCGACCTTGCCCATGCGCTCTTCGAAAGAGCCGCCGTCACGCACGGCGCCAGCCTTTTCCATGACCTTGCCGTCCGGCGACAGGATATCGCCCTTTGCCGGCTTGCCTTCGATCCAGTAGCCCCACTCGTCCTCGGACATGAACTTCTTGGCCGACACCATGTTGGCCGAGTAATAGCCCTGGCGGTTGAGATAGCCGCCAACCCAGCCGGACGTGTACCAGTTGATGTATTCATAGGCGGCATCGAGTTCGGCGCCGGAGAGATGGGCTGCCAGGCCAAGCCCGCCACCCCAGGACCGGTAGCCTTCCTTGAGCGGCTGGAACCGGCACGCGATGCCCTTGGAGCGGACCGCGGCCACGGCCGGCGACCACATTGACTGGATCACCACTTCGCCTGAAGCCATCAGGTTGACGCTCTCGTCGAAGGATTTCCAGAAGGCGCGGAACTGGCCGGCTTGCTTGGCCTTGATCAGGAAGTCGATCGTCTTGTCGATCTCCTCCTTGGTCATGTTGCCCTTGTCGGCGTATTTGATGTTGCCGGTGGCTTCCATGATCATCGCCGCATCCATGATGCCGATCGACGGGATGTTGAGGATGGCGGTCTTGCCCTTGAAGGCCGGATCCATGATGTCGGCCCAGGTGGTGATATCGCGGCCGACGAGGTCGGGGCGGATGCCGAGCGTATCGGCATTGTAGATCGTCGGCACCATGGTGAACCAGTTGGTCGGCGCCTTGGCGAAGACCTTGCTGTCCTGCGCCTCGACGTAACCGACCGTGTGCGGCGCGGTGCCCTGGGCGATAACGCTGTCCGGCGCCAGCTTGCCGGTTTTGAACAGCGGCACCAGCTCGTCGTAATATTTCAGCTTGGTGACATCCATCGGCTGCAGGACGCCTGTCGGGAACACCTTCTTGCAGATCCAGTATTCGATGTCGGCGATGTCGTAGCTGTCGGGCTGCGTCACGGCGCGCTGTGCGGCGGCGTCGGAATCGGTTGCTGTCATCTCCAGCGTGATGCCGAGATCGGCCTTGCACTTGTCGGCGATGGCATTGAGGTTGGATACGCCGGTGCCGAACTGGCGCAGCGTGATGTTCGATTGCGCCCAGATGGTCGGAAAGCCAGATATGGCGCCGGAACCGGCGGCGAAACCGACGGCGGCGGCACCTGTCTTGAGCAGCGAACGTCGCGATATTCCAGTCTTCTTGTCGGTGGTGTTGGTCATGTTCAGTTCCCCTGTTTTGATTGGTTATGCTGGATTTCAGGAATCGAGACGACCAAGGACGATCGCGTCCTCGGCGTCCCAGGCGATCGGCACTGCGTCGCCGACGGCAACCGGGCTGGCGAAGAAGCTGGTGTCGTCGACGATTACGGTGAAATCCTCGATGCCGGCGCCATTGACCGAGAGCTTCACGGTCGAACCGCGGTACTCGACGTTTGAAACGATGCCGGTGAAGCCGAGCCCGGCTGCCGGCGGCTCGCCGATGCGCACGTGGTCGGTGCGAATGGCGATGTCGATGGGTTCCCCGGTCTCCCTGCCCTGCCCGCTGGCCGCGAGCGTGACGCCGCCGGGCACATCGAAAACGACCATGCCGTCGCGACTGCCGGCGACGCGCCCGGAGATGACATTGTGGTCGCCCATGAAACGAGCGACGAAGGCCGTGGCCGGCCGCTCGAACACCGTGCGAGGGTGCGCCGCCTGCTCGATACGGCCATCGTTCATCACCACGATCAGGTCGGCCAGCGCCATCGCCTCTTCCTGGCTGTGGGTGACGTGGACGAAAGTGATGCCGAGCGACGTCTGCAGCTTCTTCAGTTCGGCTCGCATGCGGATCTTCAGGAAAGGATCGAGCGCCGAAAGCGGTTCGTCGAGCAACAGCGCCTCGGGATCGGTGATCAATGCGCGCGCAAGAGCAACGCGCTGCTGCTGCCCGCCGGAAAGCTGCGCCGGGCGGCGGCTGGCATAGGCCTCCATCTGCATCAGCTTCAGCATGTCGAGTGCCTTGGCGCGGCGCTCCTCCTTGCCGACGCCTTTCATCTTCAGGCTGAAGGCGACATTGTCGATCAGGTCGAGATGCGGAAACAGTGCGTAGGACTGGAACATCATGGCAGTGCCGCGCCTGGCCGGCGGCAGGTCGGTGACCACTGTGTTGCCGAGACGCACGTCGCCACTCGATATGCTCTCGTGCCCGGCGATCATGCGCAGCGTCGAGGTCTTGCCACAGCCGGACGGACCGAGCAGGCAGCAATAGGTACCCGCAGGGATTTTCAGGCTGATGCCTTCGACGGCAGTCGTCGCGCCATAGACTTTCGAAACGGACACAATGTCGATTTCGGCGGCTTTGGACATCCAGCTTCCCCTTTGGTCGGATTAGCCAAAGCATCATGCGTGCCAGTTGCGCGCCGCCGCACCAACCGACTGAATCCTCGAAGAAATCAGGGCCGCCTCTATATAGCTGCCGATACGTCGCCCTTGTGCAATGCACAAATTATAGGCGATTGCCGCCGATCTTCGCAAAGATCGTATGCAATCTTTTTCATCTCTGTATTCACTTTGTCTCTCGTCCAAGCGATGCGATTCAGGGTAGAAGAACGCAGGACCACTGCCATGAACATTGCCGACCAGACCTTCCCTGCTATCGAGGCCGCCAACGAGGATCGCGCGCAGGCGATCCGCGACCAGTTGCGCGACGCGATCGTCGATCGCCGGCTAGCGCCGGGAACAAAGCTATCCGAAGGCGAAGTCGGCACGCTGTTCGATGTCAGCCGCACCGTGGCGCGTGCGGCACTGCAGATGCTTTCCTTCGAGGGATTGGTGCGCACCGAGCGCAATCGCGGCGCCTTCGTCGCCAATCCGTCGCCGGAGGAAGCGCGGCAGGTTTTTGCTTCGCGCCGGCTCATCGAACCAGGCATCGCGATTGCCGCCGCCGGACGGATGACGCCGGCGCATGTCGCCGCGTTCAAGGCCCAGCTCGACGAAGAAGGCCGTTTCATCGCCGAACGCGGACCGAACGCAAGGCGATCGGAGATCAAGGCGTCGGGGGATTTTCACCTGCTTCTGGCGTCGGTCGCGGGAAACGTCATCCTGCAGCGCTTCATGGAGGAATTGGTCGCTCGTTCATCGCTGGTGATCGCACTCTATGGCCGCTCGGGCATCTCGAGCTGCGGCCACAACGAACACACGCAGATCCTCGAGGCGCTGGAAAATGGCAATGCCGAACGCGCCAGCGCGCTGATGCTGCACCACATCGACCATATCGAGGCCGACCTCGATTTGCGCGTCAGGAGCGGCCCGGCACTCAGGCAGGCGCTCGAGTTCTGAGATCGCGTCAACGCACGATCCTCACGCACATCGGTGTGCCAATCTCGATGGATCGGCCGGTGTCGGTCAGCCGGCCGGTTGCGGCATCACGGGCGAAAATCGAGATGCGGTCGGCATTCTGGTTGGCCGAGAACAGATGGCCGCCCGAGGGCGTCAGTGCCAGATTGCGCGGCGTGGCGCCGCCGCAAGGCGTATAGCCCACAAGGGCAAGCCTGCCGGTTTGCTGGTCGATCGAAAACACCACTATGCTGTCATGGCCGCGGTTGGAGCCGTAGAGAAAGCGGCCGTCAGGCGAGATCTGGATGTCGGCGCAGTGATTGCCGTCGCGCGCCTCGGGCGGCACGGCCGGCTTGCTGTCGATCACCGTAAGCTTGCCTGATGCTTCGTCCAGCGCCAGCGAGACAACCGTCGAATCCAGCTCGTTCATGACGAACACGAAGCGACCGCCCGGATGCAGTGCGAGATGGCGCGGACCCGCGCCTGGCGCAAGCGCCGACTCGGCGAGCTTCGTCAGGCTGCCGTCTGAGCCGATGCGATAGGACACCAGCCGGTCGATGCCGAGGTCAGCGACGATCGCCATGCCGCCGGCAACCGTCTCGGTTACGCTATGGGCATGCGGCCGCTCCTGGCGGGCAGGATCTGGTCCGGTCCCGCTATGGGCAACGCTCGACAACGGCGCTGTCAGGCCGCCATTCTCACCCAACCCATAGACCACGACCGAGCGATCGGGGCCGCCCTCGCCCATGCCGTAATTGGCGACCAGCAGCTTCGTCCGGTCGCGCGTGATGGCGTTGTGCGCCGTGATGCTGCCCAGCGTCGGCTGCTTGTTGATGTAGGACAGCGTGGCGGTCTGCCTGTCGAAACGGTAGGCCGAGACCACCCCTTCGCGCCAGGTGAACACTTCTGAGTTGGCATAGATGTGGGAGCCGTCCGGCGTCACCGACAGGAAGGTGGGATTGTCGATGTCTCCCGTCTCGGCCAGTTTCTTCGTCCGCAGCGTCCCTTCGTCGAAACTGTAGACACCCAGCCCGATGCCGCGCGCGCCCTGAAAATACGGGGCGTCGCGATTGAGGCTGCCGACGAAAACCAGACAGGCATTCTGCATCACTTCCTCCCTTGTTCCGCCGGCATTGGCCCCGACGGAGCAGGCAAAATTTCGCCTGTTCACGCTTGCAACACAACCCCATATGTGAAAATACTATTCACAAAAGAAGATTGACGGGAGGATCGATCATGCATTTCGCTGGTCTGCGGCGCGCCCTGATGGACGATTCCCGCTCCCAGAGGAAGTCGTCATGAGCGGTTTCGCGCCAACCGTGGGCGTGGCATCGACACACCCCGCCAACATGCCTAGGAATCACGCCGACCTTCCCGTCTGGAACGCGGAGAACTGGTTCTACGAAGACTGGCCGGTCGGCCAGAAGATCCGCTCGCTGCGCCGGACCATTGCCGAGGGCGACAGCCATCTCTTCAACACGCTGGTGCTCGACATCCATCCATACGTGCAGGACCAGATGTTCGCCGAGACGCAAGGCATTTTCGGCAAGCGGCTGGTGGCAGGGGCCTTCGTGTTCTCAGCCGGGCTCGGTCTCGTCGCCACCAATTGCATCAACGCCTTTTCGTATGGCTACGACAAATTGCGCTTCATCAAGCCGGTGTTCATAGGCGACACGATCTATTCGATCCGCTCCAACCTCGACAAGAAGCCAAAATACAAGGAAATGGGGCTGATCCGCGCCAGCTATGAAGTCTTCAAGGGTGAAGGCGAGCTCGTGCTTTATTGCGAGCACCTGCAGACGGTGAAGTACCGCAATCCGGCCGATTTCGCCGGCAAGACGGAGAAATAGGCAATGGCTGCCATTGCCGAACTGCCGCTGACCGGGCTCATCGTTGTCGATATGAGCCAGTTCTTGTCCGGGCCTTACTGCTCGCTGCGACTACTCGACCTCGGCGCTCGCGTCATCAAGATCGAACGGCCGGACGGCGGCGATCTGTCGCGCCGGCTCTATCTCAGCGACACCGAGATCGGCGGCGATTCCACCATTTTCCATGCGATCAACCGCGCCAAGGAAAGCCTTGCCATCGACTTAAAGGACGAGGCCGACCTTGCGGCGCTGCGCGGCCTGCTGGCCAAGGCCGACGTGCTGATCCAGAATTTCAGGCCCGGCGTCATCGAACGCCTGGGCTTCGATTACGAGGCGGTGCGCAAGATCAATCCGCGCCTGGTCTATGCCTCGATCAGCGGCTATGGCGAGGAAGGCCCGTGGGTCAAGCGGCCCGGGCAGGATCTGCTGGCGCAGGCCCGCTCCGGCGTGATGTGGCTGAACGGCGACGAGGACCAAGGGCCGGTGCCCTTCGGCCTGGCGATCGCCGACATGCTGGCGGGCTCCGCCGCCGCGCAAGGCATCCTCGCCGCACTGGTGCGGCGCGGCGTGACCGGCAAGGGCAGCCATGTCGAGACCAGCCTGCTCGAAGCGCTGGTCGACTTCCAGTTCGAGGTGCTGACCACGCATCTCAATGACGGGCGCCGGCTGCCGCGGCGGTCGAGCTTCCGCAGCGCGCACGCCTATCTCTCGGCGCCCTACGGCGTCTATCCGGCCAAGGGCGGCTATCTGGCGATCGCCATGACGCCGATCTCGAAACTCGCCGATCTCCTCGGGCTCGAGGAGCTTGCGCCCTATCGCGACCAGCCGTCGACCTGGTTCACCGCCCGCGACGAGATCAAGGCGATCATCGCGCAAAAGATCGCAACGAAGACGGTCGACGAATGGCTTGCCATTCTCGAGCCTGCCGACATCTGGTGCGCCAAGGTTTTGACCTGGCCGGAAATGATGGCCAGCGAAGGCTTCCAGGTCCTCGACATGCTGCAGACGGTGACGCGCGAGGATGATGTTTCGATCCTCACCACGCGCTCGCCGCTCAGGGTAGACGGCATCCGCGCGAAGGTCGAGCGGGCCGCGCCACGCATCGGCGAGCACAGCGCAAAAATCCGCGTGGAGTTCGGGCTGTGAGCGACGTCACGCTCAAAGGCATGACCTGGAGCCATCCGCGCGGCTATGACCCGATGGTCGCCTGTTCGAGACTGTGGAAGCAACAAACTGGCATCGCCGTTGAATGGGACAAGCGCTCGCTGCAGGATTTCGAATCCTTCCCGGTCGAGGAACTGGCCCGTGCCTACGACCTGATCGTCGTCGACCATCCGCATGTCGGCCAGATCACCGCCGAGAATTGCCTGGCGCCGCTCGATGTCGCCGGCCGGGAAGCCGAACGTGCAGCACTTGCGGCGGGCAGTGTCGGCCGGTCCTTTCCGAGCTACGACTGGCAAGGCCGGCAGTGGGCGTTTCCGATCGACGCGGCCAGCCAGGTGCAGGCATGGCGGCCCGACATGCTTTCGGCTGCGCCGGCGAGCTGGGCCGATGCCCTCGATCTGGCCCGGCAAGGCCACGTGCTGTTGCCGCTCAGGCCGCCGCATTCGCTGATGGTGTTCTACACGCTTGCCGGCAATCTCGGCCGGCCCGCCGGTGAAGGCCCTGGCGACCATGTGGATCCGGCAGCGGGCAAGCAGGTCTTCGAGATGATGCGCGAGATCGCAGCCCTCGTCGACCCGGCCTGTCTTGGCATGGATCCGATCGCGGTTCTGGAGCAAATGGCCGGATCCGGCTCGCGGATCGCCTGCGCGCCGCTGATCTATGGCTATGTCTCCTATGCCATCGCCGGGTTTCGACCCAACCGCCTGGCTTTCGCGGATATCCCGGCCGCTGGCAATGCCGGCCCGATCGGCTCGGCGCTCGGCGGCACCGGCATTGCCGTGTCGGCCTTTTCGAAGGCCAGGCAGGCGGCAATCGACTTCGCCTACTGGATCGCCAGCGGTGACGTGCAGCGCGGCCCTTACGCCTCGGCCGGCGGCCAGCCCGGCCATGCGGCAGCCTGGACGGATGCCGCCGTCAACGCCGCCGCCGGCAATTTCTACAAGGACACCCGGGCCACGCTCGAAGATGCCTGGGTGAGGCCGCGGCACGACGGCTACATGGCGTTCCAGCAGGCGGCGTCCGATCGCATCAATCTCGGCCAGAGCGAAAGGCACAATGCCGCTCGCGTCGTTGCCGATCTCAATCGCCTGTTTCGGGAGAGCCTTTCGACGCAGGTGTCCGGCGTTGCCGGCGGAGGAGCCTGAACAACCGAACGGAGGAGAACATGAACAGCCTGATCCGCGGCCTTTTGGCCGCAACCGCACTTGCATCGGTCACGACCATAGCCTGCGCTCAAGACGTTTCGGGCGTGATTGCTGGATTGCCGACCGAACTGAAGGCACAATATGACGGCGCGCCGCAAAAGGTGCTGCCGTCGGCCTGGGACAATTTCACGCCGCCGTCAAAGCCGTGGAAATGGTGCCACTCCGAGTCCTACCAGGGCAATCCGTGGCGCGTCACCGTGACCAAGGAGTTGAAGCGGCTGGTCGACGGCCTGATCGCCGACGGCACCGTGGCGAGCTTCGAGGTGTCGGATTCCAACAACGACGCCAGTCAGCAGATCAACCAGATCCGCGCCTTCATCGACAAGAAATGCTCGATCATCACCTCGATCCCCGGCTCGGCAACGGCGCTGGACGACGCCATCGATGCCGCAGCCAAAGCCGGCATCCCCTTCATCACGGCAGCTGGGTCGGTGACCAGCGCGAATGCGATCAACGTCGATTCCAACTATGCGCGCTGGGGCTACGACATGATGACGGCGATCGGCAAAGCAATGCCGGACGGCGGCAGCGTGCTTCTGGTCGAAGGCATTGCCGGTCACCCGATCGTCGTGCAGGAGCGCCAGGGTGCCGACAAGGCGCTGGCCGAAAATTCAAAGCTCAAGGTCTCGCGCACCGTCAACGGCAATTGGACGGCCAACGTCACCAAGACGGCGGTGCTGCAGGCAATCGCCACCAATCCGGCGCCGATCGATGCAGTGTGGACGACGGGCAGCGAAAGCCGCGTCGTTGCCGAGGCCTTTGCCGAGGCCGGCCGCCCTGCCCCGCTGATCACCGGCTCGATCACCGGCGATGCGCTCGGCTACTGGAAGGCCAATCCCGACAAATACCGCTTCGAAGGCCATGCGGTTCTGCCGCACTGGACGGCCGAGACGCTGTTTCGTGTCGGTGCGCGTATGCTCGAGGGCCAGAAGCCCAGGCTCAACACGCTGCTGATCCCGATTCCGCCGGTGCACAATGCCGACCTCGGCGCCTGGTACAAGGACTGCATGACGCCGGACGCCGTCTCGATCTTCCCGGTCCCGCCGAAGGATCCGATGCCGGAGGAATGGCTCGATGCCTATTTCGCCAATCCGGCACCGACCAAGGGCTGGGACTATTCGAAGGTGCCGGACGCCTGCGCCAAGTAGCATTTATGAGGGCCGGCTCCGCACCAGCGGTGCCGGCTTTCTCCATCAGGATTGCTCATGCTGGAAGTCCAGGCCATCTCGAAACGCTACGGCGAAACGATCGCGCTGGCCAATGCCTCAATCGCATTCCGCGCCGGCACGATCCACACCATCCTGGGCGAGAATGGTTCGGGCAAGAGCACGCTGGTCAAGCTGCTGTCGGGGATCGTCCAGCCAGACAGCGGCGCGATCCTGCTCGACGGAGCGCCCTTTGCCGGCCTCTCGCCGGCGGCGTTCCAGGGCGCCGGGTTCGCCACCGTGTTCCAGGAAGTGCTGATCGCGCCTGACCGTTCGGTGACGGACAACATCCTGCTCGGCCTCGACGGCCTGCTGACGCGCACCGTGCCGCGCGCCGAGCGGCGGCAACGCGCGCAAGCGGTGCTGAAGCGCTTCGCGGTGACCGAGATCCCGCTCGACCAGTTGGCCGGGCAATTGCCGCTTGCGGTTCAGCAATTGGTAGTGCTCGCCCGCGCTGTGGTGCGCAGCCCGCGCATTCTCATCCTCGACGAGGTTACGGCGGCGCTCGACTTTGCCGATCGCGAGGCGGTCTTTGCCATGATGCGCAAGCTTGCCTCCGAAGGCTGCCTGATCCTGTTCATCACCCATCGCATGGACGAGGTGATGTCGCTTTCGGACCGGATTTCCGTCCTTCGCGGCGGCAGCGTGGTGACGACTGAGGAACGCGGCACGTCCACCGCATCCGAACTTCTCAGAGCGATGGCGCCACGCACGGCGGCGGAGCTGGCGCATGGCTGATCGCGCCAGCCTTTCGGTGCGTGGCCTGGTGATCGCGCCGGGCGCAAGCCCCATGACGCAAACCATTGCGCCGGGCGAGATCGTCGGCCTTGCCGGCCTCGACGGCCACGGACAGGAGCGGTTCCTGAAAGTGCTGGCCGGCCTGGAACGCCCGGCCGGCGGCGAGGTGACCGTCGAGGCGCCAACCGGAGCGCGCGCGATCACCAATTTCCGCAAGGCGGTCGCCGGCGGCATCGCCTATTTGCCGCGCGACCGGCGCACCACCGGCATTTTTCCGACGCAATCGGTGCTCGACAATTTTGCCGTCTCGACGCTGTCGCGCGATATGCGTTTCGGCCTGCTCAGCTTCGCCGCGCGGCGGCAGCGCTATGAGAGCTACCGGGACAGACTGTCGATCATCGCGCCACGGCCGGACGCCCCGATCACCACGCTTTCCGGCGGCAATCAGCAGAAGGTGCTGCTGGCCCGCGCATTGGCGCTGGAACCGGCGATCCTGCTCCTCAATGATCCGACGCGCGGTGTCGACGTGGCGACGCGCCATGTCCTCTACGATGTGTTTCGTGGACTGGCGGCGGACGGCATGGCGCTTGTCATCCTGTCGAGCGAGATCGAGGAGATCCTGCTGCTTTGCCATCGCGTGCTGGTGTTCCGCGAACAGCAGGTGGCGGCCGAAATCACCGGAGACGCGATGAAAAGCGATACGGTGATCGCCGCCATGTTCGGACGCGCCGCATGAGCGGGTTGCGGCGCATGGCGGCGCGATGGCGCGGCGCTGGCTTTGCGGCAGTGCTGCTGGCCATCCTGATCGCGGTCAATCTGCTGCTCAATCCGGCGCGCTTCCATCCTGCCGCCTGGGGCGCGCTGATCGGGCTCGCCGCGCCGCTGATCGGCGCAGCGGTCGCCTCGGCTCCGGTGATCCTCGCCGGGCGCGGCGGCATCGACATTTCCGTCGGGCCGCTGATGGGCTTCGTCAATGCGATGGTGATCCAGGTGCTGTTTCTCAGGCTTGGCATGTCTTCGCCGCTGTTCATCGTGCCGGCGGCGCTTCTGATCGGCGCGATCGTCGGCGCCGCCAACGGCTTTCTGGCGACCATCGTCCGCATCCAGCCGATCGTCGCAACGCTCGGCACCTATCTGATCCTCACCGGCATGACGCTGACCATCCTGCCGGCGCCGATCGGGCCGGCGCCGGGCTGGCTGAAGGCAATGGCCGGACCCTGGTCGGCGCTGCCGCTGGCGCTGATCTTCCTGTTCTGGTGGCTGGTGCGGCAGACGCCTTATTACGACCAGCTGATGGCGGTGGGCAGCGACGATCGCGCCGCCTACACGGCCGGCGTTCCAGTCACCAAAGTCCGTTTCATCGCCTATGTCATGACCGGCATACTTGCCGCCTGTGCCGGCCTGATGCTGACCGCGCTGATCGGTTCGGCCGACCCTAATATCGGGCCAAGCTACACGCTGATCGCGATTGCCGCGGTGGCGCTCGGCGGCGTCAGCCTTGCCGGCGGGCGCGGCGGGCTCGCCGGGGCCGCGATCGGCGCTGTCGACATCTTCCTGCTGCAGAGCGTGCTGACCGCCTTCAACGTCTCCACCTATGTGCTGCAGATCGCCTATGGCGCGATCCTGGTTGTGGCCGTGATCATGACGGCGCTGCAGGAGCGGCTATCAGGGCGGAAAGGCTGAGAAGCATGAGCCGGAACTGGTTCCAATCCACCAATGCCCGCGTCGCCGGTGCCTTTGCCGTCGCTGTCGCCTTGCATGTCCTTGGCACCTTGCTCATCCCGGGCTACTCCCAGCCCTTCGCCATCCGGGCGCTGCTGGTGATCGCCTCGCTGCTGGCGGTGGCATCGATCGGCCAGACCCTCGTCGTCATTCTCGGCGGTATCGATCTGTCGATCCCCTTCATCATCGGCTTTGCCAATGTCGTTGCCGCACAGCTCTACGGCGACGGCTGGAATTTTGTTTTTGTCTGCGCGGCCGTCGTCGCGCTCGCCATACTGATCGGGGCGCTGAACGGCCTGATCTCGCGCGGGCTCGACATCCACCCGCTGATCGTCACGCTCGGCACCGGCATGATCGTGCAAGGTGCCGTCCTGTTGTGGACCGGTGGCTTTCCGTCCGGATCGGCGCCTGCAGCGGTTTCCGCCTTCGTTTCGATCGGCGGTTCGGTCGGACCGCTGCCGGTGCCGGGGCTGGTGCCATGCGTCGCGGTGCTGACCTTGCTGGTGGCGCTGGTGCTGGCGCGCACGCCCTACGGCCGCCGCCTCTATGCCCTCGGCAGCAATCCAGGTGCTGCGCCGCTGGCGCTGATCGATCCGGTCCGCATGTGGACCGTGACCTATGCCGCGAGCGCCTTCTTCGCCGCCGCGGCCGGCGTGCTGCTGCTCGGCTTCACCGGTTCGGCCTATGGCGATGTCGGCCAGCCCTATCTGTTCCAGACGATCGCAGCCGTGGTGGTCGGCGGCGCCGCCCTTGTCGGCGGCCGCGGCAGCTATTTCGGCACCATTGCCGGCGTCCTGGTGCTGACGGAAATCAACACGCTGCTGATCGGGCTCGGCTTCCGGCCCTCGACCGTGCAGGCGGCACTTGGCCTGGTCATCGTGCTCCTGGTTTCGCTCTACGGTCGCGAGCGGCACGTGTCGGCGACGATCTGAGGCCACCTATTCGTTTGAGCCGCATTTGTGCGACGCCAAGGGATTCCACTTGGCTGCAAAATGCTCTACAAACTCCACAGCCGCTTGGCGTTGCCGGACAGCAGTTGTTGCCGTTCATCGGCGCTGGTGCCGGCAAGCAGCGCGTGCGTTGCCGCAATCCAGGTCGCAAGCCCGCCGCCGAGCGTGCAGACCGGCCAGTCGCTGCCCCAGACGACGCGGTCCCAGCCGAAGCATTCGATGGTGTGCTCGACATAGGGAAGCAGCGTTTCGACAGTCCAGGATCCGGCATCCGCATAGGCGACCACACCGGAAATTTTGCCGACGACGTTCGGGCGCCGCGCGATCTCCGCCATGTGCTCGCGCCAGGGGTGCTCGGCACCACCCTTGATGTCGGGCACGCCACAATGGTCGAGCACGAACTGCACGTCCGGCGCGAGGTCGGCGAGTGCAATCGCCTTGGGGATCTGGTGCGGCAGAACGACAAGGTCGAAGCTCAGGCCGGTGCCGGCAAGCCGCTTGATGTTTTCACGAAACAGCGCGCCCTCCGAAAGCTCGTCCGGCATGACGTGCAGCACGCGGCGAAAGCCTTTGACGAAAGGATCGGCGCGCTGGCGCTCGAGATAGGCGGCAAAGCCGGGCCCTTCCGGACGGCAGGAGGCAATTGCCCCCCGCAGCAAGCTGGCCTTTTCCCGCGACAGCGCTTTGACACGGCTGGTTTCAGCCTCGATGTCGGCAGGATCGACATCGACCTCCATATGCAATGCGCCCTCGATGCCGGCGCGGCGGGCCTGGACTGCATATTCGTCGTAGGAGAAATCGCGGTTGAGCGCCGGCACGCCGGCCAGCCAGGGATAGCGCAGCGCGGACTGGTCGATCAGGTGCAGATGGGTGTCGAAGATCATGGTGGCGCTCCTCCTTGGCGACTTCGGGATCATCTCACGGAGAAATTCTTCATTCAAATAAGAATTCATCGCGATTGCTTGACGGTCGATCCCGCCAGTTGCGACAGCTTTTCGGTCGCTGCCAGCAGCAGCTCAATCGTCCTCGTAATGTCGGGCGCCTTGGGTGCGTTGACCAGGGTTATGTAGGGGATCGACAGTGCGGCGATGGCCTTGCCGTCCGAGCCGAGAACGGGCGTCGACAGGTTGAACACGCCTGCCGTCTGCATCGACGCCATCATCTCGTAGCCGCGTTCCCGGATCTGATCGAGGCGGGCGAAGAATTCCGGCGATTGCGGTGGCTTGTCGGTGCTGCGCAGATGTTCTGAGATCATCATCTGCCGCTCTTCCGGCGGGCGGAACGCCAGCAACACATGGCCGGAGCCGGTGTCGAACAGGCTGATATGCGAGCCAACGCGGATCGAGATGCCCCAGTAATCCGGCGCCTCCTGCTGTGCGATCACCACCGCGGAACCGCGATCGAAGACGACGAGCTGATTTGCCTGCTGTGTGGTTTCGGCCAGTTCGCGCATCAGCGACGTCGCATAGGAAACCAGCCGGCGCACCGGCGCGTGCAGCTGCGCCAGGCCAAACAGCTTGAGCGTCAGCGAATAACGGTCGCCATCCGGCCGCGTGACGTAGCCGCGCCGCACCAGCCGGTCCAGCATGCGGTAGAACTCGTTCGGGCTGCGGTCGAGCTTCTTGGCGATTTCCGCCTGCGTCAGGCCGCCGTCGACGCCGGCCAGCAGCTCGAGAATGTCGAGCCCCTTGTCCAACGCCGGGGCTCGATAGCGGTCGTCTTCCTCGTCCTCTGCCATTGGGCTTCTCCAGTGAATTTCATCTTTCATATACGCATAACGGCATTGCTTCCGGAAGAACTTTCGGCTTGACGATCCTATAAATGTTTTGTTTGTATATGAATGAAGCTGCCGATCAGCCCTCGCTATGGATCGACGCAGACTCTTGGGAGGATACCAATGACGAAACTGTTTTGCGGCCTGTCGGCCGGCGTAACGCTGCTCGCACTGGGTGCGAGTGCCCTTGCTGCCGACCTGCCCGGCAAATTCGACGGCGTCACCATCGACGCCAAGCTGATCGGCGGCCAGCAATATGAAGGGCTGTACGCGCGCATCGGCGAATGGGAAAAACTGACCGGCGCCAAGGTCAACGTGATCTCGAAGAAAAATCACTTCGAGCTCGACAAGGAAATCAAGTCGGACATCGCCTCCGGCAGCATCAACTGGTGCGTCGGGTCGAACCACTCGTCCTTCGCGCCGCAATATCCTGATATCTACACCGACCTAAACAAGCTGCTGCCGAAGGAGGAGATCGACGCCTTCGTGCCGTCGACGATCAAGGCCTCGACGCTCGACGGCAAGCTGGTGATGCTGCCGCGCGCGCAGTTCGACGTGTCGGCGCTCTACTACCAGAAGAGCCTCTACCAGGACGAAGCCAAGAAGGCCGCCTACAAGGCCAAGTACGGCAAGGAACTGACACCGCCCGACACCTGGGACGAGGTCGCCCAGCAGGCGGAATTCTTCGCCAGCCCGCCCGATTTCTATGGTACCCAGTTCGCCGGCAAGGAAGAGGCGATCAACGGCCGCTTTTACGAGATGCTCATCGCCGACGGCGGCGAATACCTCGACAAGGATGGCAAGCCGGCCTTCAACTCGGAAGCCGGCGTGCACGCGCTCGACTGGTTCGTCAATCTCTACAAGGCCAAGGCGGTGCCGGCCGGCACCACCAACTATCTGTGGGACGATCTCGGCCAGGGCTTTGCCTCGGGCACCGTCGCCATCAACCTCGACTGGCCGGGCTGGGCAGGCTTCTTCAACGATCCGAAGTCGTCGAAGGTCGCCGGCAATGTCGGCGTGAAGGTGGCGCCGAAGGGATCGGCCGGCATTCGCACCGGCTGGTCGGGGCACCACGGATTTTCGGTCACCGAAAACTGCGCCAGCAAGGAAGCCGCGGCGTCGCTGGTCTGGTTCCTGACCAATGAGGACAGCCAGAAGCTCGAGGCGGCAAGCGGCCCACTGCCGACCCGCACGGCGGTGTGGGACTGGGACATCCAGCAGGCGGCCAACGATCCTTACAAGAAGGAAGTGCTGGCGGCTTTCCAGGAAGAGGCAAAGCACGCTTTTGCCGTGCCGCAGACACCTGAATGGATCGAAATCTCCAACGCCGTCTATCCCGAATTGCAGGCCGCCATCCTTGGCGACAAGACCTCCAAGCAGGCGCTGGACGACGCTGCCGCCAAGGCCACGCAAATCCTCGAGGACGCCGGCAAGCTTTGACCATTCTCCCAAGGGGGCGCCGCGCTCATCGAAGAGCGGCGTCCCCGAACTTTTTACGAACCATGCGCAACACGCTTTGTCTTGATCCCAGCTCGCCGATGGCGGCCTTCGGTGTCCGGGCACCAACCAGAACCGGATCGCCATGAAAGGCTGGAGACCTTCGCCGCCATTGCTGCTCCTGCTGCCGGCGGTGATCGTTCTGGCGGCGGTGGTGGTGGTGCCGCTGCTGCTTTCGCTCTATTCCAGCTTCACGCCGTTCCGGCTGACCAGGCCGGAGACGTTCTGGGTCTTCATCGGCGCGCGCAACTACGTCACCATCCTGACCAGCCGCGCTTTCTGGGTCGCCTTTGCCCGCACAGTGGTGCTGCTGACGGTGGCGCTCAACCTGGAAATGCTTATCGGGCTCGGGCTGGCCCTGCTGGTGGAGAAGGCGTCGCGCGGCCAGCGGATCCTGCGCACCATCATGATGTTTCCGATGATGTTTTCGCCGATCCTCGTCGGCTTCCAGTTCAAATTCATGTTCAATGACAATATCGGCCTGGTGAACAACGCCCTGCAGGGGCTCGGCCTGACCGATCGCGCCATCCCGTGGCTGATCGACGGCAATCTCGCCTTCATCGCCATCCTGATCGCCGAGATCTGGTCGTCGACCTCGGTGTTCGCGATCCTGATCCTGGCCGGGCTGCTGGCGATGCCGCGCGAACCGGTCGAGGCGGCCCGCGTCGACGGCTGCACGCCGTGGCAGACATTCCGCTATGTCACCTGGCCGTTCATCATGCCGTTTGCTTTCATTGCCATGACCATCCGCTCACTCGACGTCGCGCGCGCCTATGACATCGTCAAGATCATGACCGACGGCGGCCCCGCCGGCCGCACTGAACTGGTCTGGACGCTGGTCGCCCGCACCGCCTATGGCGATGCCAGGATGGGCCTGGCCAATGCCATGGCCTATTTCTCGATCCTGCTGTCGATCCTGTTCACCGTCTATTTCTACCGCAAGCTCGCCGCGGCGCGCACGCAGATCGCGGCGGAGTGGTGAGGATGGACCAGAACAGCCTGCATCGCGTCGGCAACAAAGCGCTCGGAATCGTTCACGGCATCGGACTGTTCCTGGCCATGCTGGTCATCTGCCTGCCCGGCATCTGGATCGTGCTGTCGTCGCTGCGGCCGACCGTCGAAATCATGGCCAAGCCGCCGGTGTGGATCCCGCAGCAACTCTCGCTCGACGCCTACATCGCCATGTTCAGCGGCGTCGGCCAGGGCGGCATTCCGGTGCTCGACTACTTCCGCAATTCGCTGATCATCTCGGTGACCTCGACGGTGATCGCCATCGTCATCGGCATGGCCGGCGGCTACGCCTTTGCGCGCTACCGCTTTCGCGCCAAGTCGGCGATGTTCCTCGGCCTGATGCTGACGCGCACGGTGCCCGGCATCGCGCTGTCGCTGCCGCTGTTCTTCGTCTTTGCGCGGCTCGGCATCATCGACACGCATTTCGGGCTGATCCTGGTCTATGTCGCGCTCAACGTGCCGTTCACCGTCTGGCTGATCGACGGCTTTTTCCGCCAGGTGCCGAAAGACCTCGCCGAAGCCGCGCAGATCGACGGCTGCACGCGCTGGCAGGCCTTCTGGCAGGTCGAGTTTCCACTCGCCGGGCCCGGCATCGCCTCGGCCGGCATCTTTGCCTTCCTCACCTCCTGGAACGAGTTCGCGCTCGCCTCGCAGCTGACGCGCTCGATCAACTCCAAGACCCTGCCGGTCGGCCTGCTCGACTATACGGCCGAATTCACCATCGACTGGCGCGGCATGTGCGCGCTCGCCGTGGTCATGGTCATACCGGCGCTCACGCTTACCTTCATCGTCCAGAAACACCTCGTCGGCGGCCTCACTTCCGGCGCGGTGAAAGGCTGACATGGCAACCGTATCGCTCAAGAACCTCACCAAAAGCTACGGCCCGGTGGCGGTGGTGCACGGCATCGATCTCGAGGTCGCCGACCGCGAGTTCATCGCGCTGGTTGGGCCGTCCGGCTGCGGCAAGTCGACAACCCTGCGCATGATCGCCGGCCTCGAGGCGATCAGCGACGGGATCATCGAGATCGGCGGCCGCATGGTCAACGACCTGCCGCCGCGCTCGCGCAACATCTCGATGGTGTTCCAGTCATACGCGCTCTATCCGCATATGACGGTGCGCGAAAACCTCGGCTTCTCGCTGAAGATAGCCGGCGCCGCGAAGGAAGAAATGGACCGTCGCGTCGCCGAAGCGTCCGGCATTCTCGGCCTCGACCAGTTGCTCGACCGCCGGCCGTCGCAGCTGTCCGGCGGACAGCGCCAGCGCGTCGCCATGGGCCGCGCCATCGTGCGCGATCCCGACGTCTTCCTGTTCGACGAGCCGCTTTCCAATCTCGACGCCAAGCTTCGGACGCAGATGCGCACCGAGATCAAGAAGCTGCACGCCAAGGTCAAGTCGACAGTGATCTACGTCACCCATGACCAGGTCGAAGCGATGACATTGGCGGACCGTATCGTCATCATGCGCGACGGGTTCATCGAGCAGGTCGGCACACCCGACGAGGTCTTCCGCCGGCCGCAGACACGCTTCGTGGCCGGCTTCATCGGCTCGCCGCCGATGAATTTGCACGAGGCGGTTGTCGACGACGGACAGCTGCTGTTCGCCAGCGGCGAGAGGCTGCCTTTGCCCAGCCAGTTCAAGGCCAATATCGAGGCCGGCGACAAAGTCGTGTTCGGCCTCAGGCCCGACGACATCTATCCGACCGGGCATGGCATCAGCTCCGGCGAAGACGTCGACGTCCACCAGGTGGAGTTGCCGGTGACCGTCACCGAGCCGCTCGGCAACGAGACGCTGGTGTTCGCCGAATTCAACGGCAGCGACTGGGTATCGCGGATGCTCAATCCAAAGCCGCTGAAAGCCGGCGACCGGGTCAAGATGAGCCTGGACCTGTCGCAGGCCCATCTGTTTTCCGCCGAAACAGGCAGGACATTGCGAGGTTAAAATCATGGCAAAGATCGAGAAAATCGAACTGCGGATGGTCGACCTGGTGCCGAAGGTCAAGCGCACCGATGCCATCCAGAGTTTTGTCAGCCAGGAAACACCGATCGTCACCATCACCGACGCCGACGGCGCGGTCGGCACTGGCTACAGCTATACGATCGGCACCGGCGGCTCCTCGGTGATGCGGCTGCTGGCCGACCACCTTGCGCCGCGGCTGATCGGCCGCGACGCCGACATGATCGAGGCGATCTGGCACGAGCTGGAGTTCGCCACCCATGCCACGACGATCGGCGCGATTACGGCAATCGCGCTGGCGGCCATCGACACTGCGCTTTGGGACCTGCGGGCCAAGAAACAGAGGCTGCCGCTGTGGAAGCTGGCCGGCGGCGCCAAGGACCGCTGCCCGCTCTACACGACCGAAGGCGGTTGGCTGCATATCGAAACCGAGGCGCTGGTCGCGGATGCGCTGGCCGCCAAGGGCAAGGGCTTTCGCGGCTCGAAGGTCAAGATCGGCAAGCCGCACGGCTCCGAGGATCTTGCCCGGCTGACGGCGGTGCGCCGGGCGGTTGGAGACTCCTACGAGATCATGACCGACTGCAACCAGGGCTTCTCGGTCGACGAGGCAGTCCGCCGGGCCGAGCGCTTGCGTGAACTCGATCTCGCCTGGATCGAGGAACCGTTGCCGGCCGACGACATAGACGGCCATATCCGCCTGTCGAATGCGACGTCGACGCCGATCGCCGTCGGCGAGTCGCTCTACTCGATCCGGCATTTCCGCGAATATATGCAGAAGGGCGCGTGCTCGATCGTGCAGGTCGATGTCGGCCGCATCGGCGGCATCACGCCGTGGCTGAAGGTGGCGCATGCAGCCGAGGCGTTCGACATACCGGTCTGCCCGCATTTCCTGATGGAACTGCATGTCAGCCTGACATGCGCCGTTCAGAACGGCAGATATGTCGAGTATATTCCCCAGCTCGACGAGCTGACCGGCAAGAAAATGCGAATCGAGGACGGGCACGCGCTGGCGCCGGACGAGCCCGGCATCGGCATCGACTGGGACTGGGATGCGATCAAGTCGAAGAGCATCGCGGAATTCACCATGGCGATAGTGAAGTAGGAGGCGGACATGCAGCGAATGGGAATGGTGCTCGGCCTCAAGCCGGAGAAAGTCGCCGAGTATGTGCGGCTTCACGCTGCCGTCTGGCCGGACGTCCTCAAGATGATTTCCGCCTGCAACATCAAGAATTATTCGATTTATCTGAGGGAGCCGGAGCACCTTTTGTTCAGCACCTTCGAGTACCACGGCACCGACTATGCCGCCGACATGGCCAAGATGGCCGCCGATCCCACGACGCAGGAATGGTGGGCGCTCTGCATGCCATGCCAGGAGCCGCTGCCGACCCGCAAGGAGGGCGAGTGGTGGGCGTCGATGGACGAAGTCTTCCATTATGACTGATGACATTTTCGATCCTGCCTCGCTCTCCCAGGCCTGGGCACAGCCGTCAAAGCCCAAGCCGATCGTGATTTTCGGCGCCGGCTCGATCGTCGGCGATGCGCATTTCCCGGCCTATGGGAAAGCCGGTTTCCCGGTTGCCGGGCTTTTCGACCCCGACCTGGCCAAGGCGGAAGGACTGGCGCAGAAATGGGGCGTCACCGCTTACCGGTCGGTCGAGGAAGCTGCGTCAATCAAGGACGCCGTCTTCGATCTGGCGACGCCGCCGGCCTATCATGCCGGGGTGCTCAGGGCGCTGCCCGATGGTGCGGTGGCGCTGATCCAGAAGCCGATGGGCAGCAGTCTCATCGAGGCGACCGACATCCTCGAAATCTGCCGCTCCAAAGACCTGAAGGCGGCGGTGAATTTCCAGCTCCGCTTCGCGCCGATGATGCTGGCGCTCAGGGATGCGATCGCCAAGGGCTGGCTCGGCGACGTGGTCGATTTCGACGCATGGCTGGCGCTGGCGACACCCTGGCAGCTCTGGGAATTCCTGTTGCAGGCGCCGCGCGTCGAGATCACCATGCATTCCATCCATTATCTCGACCTGATCCGGCAATTGCTCGGCGACCCCAAGGGGGTTCACGCCAAGACACTCGGCCATCCCGGCCATAAGGTTGCGCAAACGCGCACCAGCGCGATCCTCGACTATGGCGACACCGTGCGCTGTGCACTGTCGATCAACCACGATCACAAATTCGGTCGAAAACACCAGGCCTGCGAATTCCGCATCTGCGGCACCGAAGGCGCCGCTTACCTCAAACTAGGCGTCAACCTCGACTATCCGCGCGGCGAGCCGGACATTCTCGAAATCTACCCCAAAGGCGGCACGGACTGGATTGCGGTTCCACTCGTCGGCGCATGGTTTCCGGACGCCTTTGCCGGCCGCATGGCCAATGTCCAGCGCTACGCATCGGGCGAGGACGCCGAGCTTGTCAGTTCCGTCGAGGACGGCTGGAACACCATGGCGCTGGTCGAAGCCGCCTACCGATCGAGCGCGGCGCCGGCAACACCGATAGCGGCGAGGCCCTGACATGGAGCAGACTGTCTATTTCGAGGACTACCGGATCGGCTCGTCGCGCGTGACCAGCGGGCGCACGATCACCGAGACCGATTTCGTCGTCCATGCCGGCCATACCGGTGATTTCTTTCCCCACCACATGGACGCCGAGTTCATGAAGACGACGCCGTTCGGGCAGCGCATCGCCCACGGCACGCTGGTGTTTTCGGTCGGCGTCGGGCTGACGGCCAGCGTCGTCAACCCGGTTGCCTTCTCCTATGGCTACGACAGGCTGCGCTTCATCAAGCCGGTGTTCATCGGCGATACGATCAGGACCCGCACCACCATCTCGGCCAAGGAAGACGACCCGAAGCGACCCGATTCAGGCCGGGTCGTCGAGCGCTGCGAGGTGATCAACCAGCATGGCGACGTGGTGCTGGCCGCCGATCACATCTACATCGTCGAGCGTCGCGACAAGCCGAGTTGAGCCTCGACGGATGGCGCTGAAACCTAAAGACAAAAAAACCGCCTTGCGGCGGGTCCTCAGTGCGAATCAGCACCATACCCAAATTAGTAGCATAGCTGCCGGCACAAAGCAAGAACAAAATGTGGCAAACCGGATAAATCGCGACAGGTTGCGCTGCCCTTATGGCCCTGCGAACCCCGACTTGCAGGACTTGGGTTCCTCGGAGCAGGCGGATAGAGGTGGTGCCGACATCGGGAATTGGTCATATCCGGTTGACCGGATATACCGGCTTGCCGCCGCGCAGGACCGATGCGACATCGGCAAACACCTTGTTGCGAACCTCCGCGTAAGACTGGGTCGAGTAGTGCGCCGCGTGTGGACTGACCAGGACGGTGTCCAGCGCCAGCAGCGGATTGTCGGGCGAAGGCGGCTCCCGCTCGAACGTGTCGATGCCGGCGCCTGCCAGATGGCCGCGCCGGATCGCGTCCGCCAATGCGACCTCGTCGACAAGGCCGCCGCGGGCCACGTTGATGAGTATCGCCCCTTCCTTCATCCGCGACAGGGCTTCCGCCGACATGATGTTTCTGGTCTCCGGTGTCGCTGGAACGTGCAGCGAGACGATGTCGGCCCTGGCCAGCAGCTCGTCGAAGCCGACCGGTTCGGCACCACCGGCCGCGATGCGCTCGGCCGGCATATGCGGGTCGTAGGCGATGATGTGGTAGCCGAAGACCCGCGCCCGCTCGGCAGTCAGCCGCCCGATCTGGCCGAAGCCGATCAGGCCGAGGATCTGCCTGTCGGGCCGCGTGATGCCGGCGCCGTCGGTCATTGCAGCCCAGCGGCCGGCGCGCACCGCGCTGTCGAACTGTTTCAGCCTGCGCGTCAAGGCCAGGATCAGGGCCATGGCGTGGGTGCTGACTTCAACCAGATTGGCGTCCGGCACGTAGGTTACCTGAACACCGGCACGGCTGGCGGCCTCGACGTCGATCGAATCGAGCCCTACGCCGAACCGCCCGATGACCTTGAGCCTCTTCAGTTCCGCCAAAACGCGAGCCGTGATCGGCTCCCGCAATACCATCAATGCGTCGGCGTCGCGGCAGTGTTCGATCAGGGCATCTTCCGTGAGCAGCGTCTTTTCGACAAATTCGACGTTCAAGCCGTCGAGGTAGCGCAGCTGCTCCTCCTCGACTGACAGCACACCGTCGGTCTTGATGATCTTCATGGCAAACTCTTGCTATGAGGCGCTGCGCGCCGAGGCGACGCCGGCGGCAAGGCCGGCCCCGAGAAACATCGTGTCGCTGGCCAGCATGTAGAAGCTGATGCCGTGCCGCGACCATTTGCCGACATCATCCGCCGAAGGGCGAAAGATGCCGACGGCCTTGCGGGCCGTGCGCGCCGCGGCCGCGATCCTCATAATCGCTGCATTGAGCTTGTCCTGGCCGGCCGGCCCCATGGCGTCGATCGAGACCGACAGGTCGCCGGGGCCAATGAAGACCACGTCGACGCCGTCGACCTGGACGATGTCGTCGATGTTGGCGAGCCCTTCGGCCGTCTCGACCTGGATGGCGACCGTCAGGACCTCGTTGGCCGATTTGAGGTAGTCCGGAATCCTGTAGCCATAACCGGCGGCGCGGCCCGGGCCGACACCGCGGGCGCCGACCGGCGGGTACCGGCAGGCCATGACCGCCATGCGCGCTTGCTCGGCCGTGGAGACGCGGGGCACCAGGACACCCGACGCGCCGGCGTCGAGCGCGGCCGCCATCCACTCCGGCGTGTGGCCGGGGACGCGCACCATCGCGGGAATCCTGTGGACATCGGCGGCGCGGATCAGATCCTCGAGCCGTTCGCGGCCGATCTGCGAATGCTCCCAGTCGATGCACAGGAAATCGACCCCGCTGGCGGCGGCCACTTCGACCGCCACAGGGTGCGGGATGGCGCAGAAGGTACCGATGAGGCGATCGAGAGAGACACATTTCTTGCGAAAGTCGTACATGAAATCTCCAGAAATTTTCGGCGTCGGCAAAACCTGTGTGCGCTATGTGGCCCGCGCCAAAGGATGCACGGCTTCCGTCGACATCGGGAAATGCCGGCTGCCGCCTGAAAACGGCGGGAAGGTCTTGTAGTCGGCGCGCATCTCCAGCCGCGCCGGCGATTGCAGCGCGTGCGTCAATGCCGCGGGACTGTCGAACATGACCCGGTTGCGCTGCATATGGTCGATCCGCGGCCAGGGAAGCGAACCGCACCAATCCAGTCGCGACAGAACCTCGATCTGGCGAATGCCGGGGAAGCCCCGCATCAATTGCGGATGATGCGTCACATAGTGGTAGAGCCAGGCATTCATGTCTTCGGCCGGCCCGGGATAGTGGACAAGATAGCTGCAGGGGAGCCCGGACGTCTTGACGCCAGCGTTGTCGACGGGAAACGGACGCACGCACATTGCCTGTTGCGTCGGTCTCGAACCGGCGATGCTCGACAGCATACCCGGTGCGGCAAGCGCCTGCAGATGGCCGGACGGCGCCAGCGCCGCCTCCATGTCCGCCAGTTCGTCGAAATAGAGCTGGAAGCCAAAGACCGGCGGTGGACCATCGTTGTTGAACATGTCCGTCGCCACTTCCGGTAGATAGATGTTTGCAAGCGCAAGGCCCGGCGTCGATGCAATCACACGCCGCACGGCGTCAACATCTTCGCCGGCGATGGCCAAATTTGCCTCGCGGTCATCGTGGAAGAAAGCAAGATAGGCAAAGCGCATGTGGACACCTGCTGGATCGAGTTCGACTAGATCAAATTCGGAAGAAAGAGAGCGATCTGCGGAAAGAGGACAATCAGCAGGATCAGCAGAAGCGTCAGCGCGATGTAAGGCGCCGCAGCCATGGCAACCGTCTTGAGCGATGTGCCTTTCGGCGCAACGCCGATCATGATGAACAGCAGCAGACCAAACGGCGGCGTGGTGAAGCCGACCTCGTAGGCGAGCAGCAGGATCAGCCCGAACCATACCGGCTCGTAGCCGAATTGCTGGGCGATCGGCAGGAAGATCGGCAGCGTGATCAGCATCATCGAGACCTGATCCATGAACATGCCGAGCAGCAGGATGACGAGCACCATCATGAGCAGCATGGGATACGGTCCAAGATCGTAGCCCACGATGAACTGGATAAAGCCGTTGGAGGCGCCGGAGAAGGCGAATATCTGCGAGAACGTCGTCGAAGCCGAGATGATCAGGAAGGTCATGCCGGTGACCTTCATCGCATCGTCCAGCGACTTCCAGACAACCGACCAGCTGAACCGTCGGTAGACAAACAACAAGGCGAAGACGGCGGCACAGCCGAGTCCGGCCGATTCCGTCGGCGTCGCTATCCCAAGGATGATCGTGCCGACCACCATGAACACGATGACGCTCATCGGAATGATGTTGACGGCAACCGCCCTCACCTTCTCGGCCGCACGAACGGCGGGCACCGGATAGTGCGGAGCGGCGTCCGGATCGATCTTCGTCTGCGCGAAGATCAGCGCCGCGTACATGACAACGAGCAGCAGTCCGGGCAGAGCCCCCGCTATGAGCAGCGCGCCGACGTCGATCTGGGCAAGCGAGCCGAGCAAGACGGCCAGCGAGGATGGCGGGATGATGACGGCAAGGCTTCCGGCGCCAAGCACCGGCCCGTAGGCCATGTGCGGCTTATAACCCCGCTTCAGCATCTCGGGCACCATCAGCGAGCCCATCATGCCGGTATTGGCAAGGCTGGAACCTGACAGCGCGGAAAAGATCGTGCCGGCGGCGAGGACGACATAGGCAAGGCGTCCCCGCAGATTGCCGATGCACAGGTCGAGCGCGTAGATGACCTTCTCGCCGAGGCCGGAGCGGAAGAACAGGCTGCCCATGACGAGAAACATCGGCAGCGGAGCAAGCGCATAGGTCGAGACAGCGTCGGAGAAGTTGGCGACCATCTGCGTCACGCCGATCGAACCGCCGAAGAACAGGTACAGCCCGATCACATTGGTGACGAAGAATGCGAAGGCGACCGGCAGCCCAAGGCCCATCAAGACAAGGATGGTGCCAACGAGCACAGCGAATGGAAACAGCCAGGCCACTACTCAGAGCCCTTCCATTTCCAGCGGATCGAGCGTGTACAGCGTGTCACGGCCGAGCAGATATCTGAGCCATTCCAGCGCCGAGAGATAGAAGGCGAGCATGATGGGCAGAAAGACCAGCCATTTCGGCATATCGAAACTGCGCGTTTCGTATTCGCCGCCCGCAACGGCACTTGTCAGCGAAGACAGAGCGACGCTGCCGAGGTAGAGGCTGACGGCAATGCAGGCGAGATAGACCAGCTTTTCAAGCACCGCCCGTGCCCGCACCGGCAGCGCCTGGCGCAGGAACTCGACGAAGACATGGCCCTTGCTGTGGACCAGCCAGGGCATCGGCAGGAATGCCGCGTAGAGCAGGCCGTATTCCGTCGCGGACACCGCCCAGGCAAGCGGCCTCAGGCCGAGATTGCGGACGCACACATCAGCAACCACCGCGACGATGATCAGGCCAAGCACCACTTTTGCCGCCGCCGCCAACGCAAGGCTCAGCTTCCCGATCGCTGCAAACAATCCGTCCATTTCCGACGACCCTCATGTCCACCTTGATGAAGGGCGCACCAGCGCCCTCCGCTCGGGCTACTGGAAGAATTTCTTCAACTGATCGATGTTGGTGGGATCGCGTTTGGTCATTCTCGCCCAGCTTGCCTGCGTGGCAGCCGCCAGGAATTTGTCGCGGCCGGCGCCGGTCAAGCTGATCACCTTCTGCCCGCCGCCGATCATTGCCTGTGCCTGCTTTTCGGACTCGGCGAGATTGGCGTCATAGCTCACGCGCTCGTATTCGACGGCCGCGTCGGCAAGCAGCTTCTGCGCCTCGGGTGACAGCGTGTCCCATTTCGCCTTGTTGATCGAGATCAGCACGTCGGTTTTGAAGAACTGCGGGTCGACACGGTATTTTGTGAATTTGTCCCAGCCGAAGGACGCATAGCCAAATACGGTATAGGCGTTGGCATTGACGACGCCGCGCTCGAGCGAAGTGTAGACGTCTCCCGGCGCTTGCACGATCACCGTTGCGCCCAAGGATTCAAGGAAATCGCGGTAGAGCGGCGACGAGCGGATCTTCAAACTGCTCCACTCGATGCTGCCTTCATCGTTGAGCTTAGGTTCGTCGACGGTGAAGACGTTGAAGCCCGAGCCCGCGTCGACATGCGCCAGCAGATGGGCATTGGCCTTCTTCTCGAAAATCCCGCTGATGAAATCCCAGCCGCCATTGTCGCGGACCTCCCACGGCGTCTTCGTCGATGCGGAGAAAACCTCGCCTTCGGGCACGAGTTCGAGGAACTGCCCTGCCGGTGTGTCGATCACGTCGATCAGGCCGCTCCTGAGCGCCGCGCCCTGCTGGATCGGCGGAATGACCTCCGGCCCGCCACGCACGTTGATCTGGACCACGCCCTTGCCCTTTTCGTTCACCTTCTGAACGAACTTCAGGAAGCTCTGGGCGTAGCCGTTCTGCGTCGGCGTAAAATGCACGGCGTTGAGGACGACCTCTTCGGCCGTGGCGATACCCGCTACACCCGACATGAGTGCAGCCAGAACAAGGGATTTCCAAATGCGCATTGCCGTACTCCCTCTGATAGTTCGCCCATGATCCGGCCCATGATCGGGCCGATCTGAAATTGCAATCGCCGCGCCGCCACGTGAACGGCGGTTAGTTGGCATCATCTCCTACTGTCAGGAACCGCCCATGCGCGTAGAAGACCGGCGATCGATGAGCGCGGTCCAGCGCAACGCCCGAGACGATGCCGATGACGATCATGTGCGATGCCCGCACGATGATTTCGGCCACCCGGCATTCGAATATTGCCCGTGCCCCGACAAGCAAGGGCGCGCCGGTTTCGCCACGCACCCATGATCCGGACGAGAACCGCGCGGCGCCCTTGGCTTTGGTCATGCCGCCAAAGGCACGGACAGCGTTCTCCTGGTCGCCGGCGGGAAGATTGACCGAAAACGGCAATCCTTCGCGGATGGCCGAGGCAAAGGTGCTGCCGCGGTTGACGCAGGCCAGCAGCGACGGCGGCTCGGCGCTGAACGAACAGAGGGCCGTCGCCGTGATGCCGCAAAAGCCGATCTCGTCATGCTCCGACGCGAGGATGGCGACGGAGCCCGCCACGGCCCGCATCGCCTGCTTGAAGGCGCGCGGATTGATGGCGTCGTGCCCATCCACCCACGGCGTCGGAATGGCGGCCGCCGGCATCAATTTACTCGAAGCCCGGCCTGGCGCATCAGCGGCAGCACGCGGTCGCAGAAGAAGGGCAATTCGTAGGTGTAGTTGACGAATGTGAGGGCGGCGCCGGAATAGCCCTGGTCCATGATCTCAGTGAGATCGTCGACGATCTTTTCCGGCGTGCCGATGAGCGGGAACGTTCCGGCACCACCGGCGAACCTTTGCCGATATTCGGTGAAAGCCTTCGCGTCGTGCGAGTTCGCGAATTCCTTCTTCTTGCGCATGTGCTCGTCGACCGCACCCTCGTCCGCGCATTCCAGCGCGTAATGCCGGTAGTAGTCCTCGGCTTCCTGCTGGGTCTCCCGGCAGACGACGTGACAGACCGTATAGACGCCGACTTCGCGCCCGACTTCGGCCGCTCGGTTGGTGATGTCGACCACATGCGCACGGCCGTCGGCGATTTCGGAAAAAGTCGAAAACAAATAGTCGCAGTGGCGCGCTGCATAGTTGCGCCCTGGCGCGCCGAAGGCGGCGTTCATGGTCACCGGTCGTGGCGCCTGCAGACTTGGTGGGCGGCTGACGACCCCCTTCAGATCATAGAACTCGCCGCCGAAATCGAACGGCTCCCTCGATTGATAGGCACGCATGATGATGTTGATCCATTCCTCGGCTTGATCGTAGGTTCGATCGCCGACCGTCTGCCCGAACATGGCGAACTCGTCGGGGTTCCAGCCGCAGACAATGTTCAAGCCGGCCCGCCCATTGGAGATGTGGTCGACCGTCGCCAGCGCTTTTGCAGCCTGCAGCGGATGAACCAGCGGCACATGCACCGTCATGAACAGGCCGATGTTCTCGGTGGCGACAGCCAGGCCCGCCGCCCAGGTGAAAGTCTCGAACGACCATTCCCGTACATGCGTCAGACCGCCGAAGCCGCGCCAGCGGGCGATCGGCAGCAGAAACTCGAGGCCGGCGCGATCGGCGATACAGGCGGAGTTGAGGTTGTCTTCCCAGCGGGCGCGCCAGCGCTCGGGGACGGTGGTCATTGCCAGGCCGCCATCGGCGTTCATTGAAAAGACGCCGAGCTTGAACCTGTTCGGCCCTTTCAGAGGGTGCTGCTTCCTGATCATGATTTCCCCCGCCGCGACATGCCCTCACCTTCACCGTTGGCGTTTTGAAACGGTGGGCTAAGCTTCATGAAACGCTCCTCGGCGTTCTGAATGAAGTGGGTCATGCGGTCGTAAGCGGCGACGGCGTCGCGCTTGACGAATGCCTCATAGATTGCGCGCATGCCGGCAACGATAACGGCCTGCGTCGGCTGGTGCGACAGCGTCCTTAAGCGGACGACGAGCACATGGTCGGCGAACCTTGCAATCGTTTGGGAAAGGCGCTCGTTCTCGACGGCGCCGAGCCAACAATTTCTGAATGCCGAATTGGCCTGGAAAAAGCGGTCGGCATCGCCGGCGGCGGCCGCAGCCTCGGCCTCCCGAAGCGCGGCTGCCAGGGTCTTGAGGCCAGCGGCGTCAAGTGTCCGTGCCGCGTGCGCGGCGGCCCGTGGCTCAAGCAGGCGGCGGACCTCGAAGATGTCGGCGACATCCGTCGCGGTAAGCGTGGGCAGGGTGAAGCCGCGTGTGGTGCCGACGAGATAGCCCTCATGCACCAACTGCATCAAGGCGTCGCGAACAGGCATTCTGGAAATACCGAGCTGGGCGGCAATATCGACGTCGACGAGCTTCTGGCCAGGCGCCAATTCGCCATGCTGTATCGTCAACCGGATTTGTTGATAGACCTGGGCACGCAGATTGCCATCGCCAACCCGTTTGAGCTCTATCGTTTCCGTCATCCACGCCTTCCCATGCGAAGATTTCGTATATCGTTTGAGGCTGTGTTCTCGCAGTCGTGCCGTTTGAAATGCAGCCACGTGTCGGCAGAAATCGACCTATCAGCCATGTTCCCGGCTCAAGTGGAGCATAGGCTGGATCACCTGGCAAGATGTTTTAAGTTTATAATGTATACTGTTTGAGTTCGCTGTCCGGAGGGCAATGGATCGCGCCATCCGTGCTGCCGCGCCGCGCGACGGCGGGGACAGCTAACGATCCGCGCGGTTCGGTAAAAAACGTACAGACGTTTTTCCGTGACACATCGAAGTTGACGGATTTAACTAAAATTACTTGCGATCTGCGCGCGCCGGCACGCCCACCCCGATCCCCTCGCCGGTACGCATTACTGGATCGCCCGCCGCATCAAAAGGTGCGGCGGGCTTTTCGTTTCGTTTGGCGGGGAGGCGCTTATGCGAGACTTGCCCAGGAATATCGACGCCGACGTCGTGATCGAAATCAGCAAGCTGCTCGACGACCGAGCGAAGTCCGTGCCGGTGCCGGTGCACAAGCTGGCGGCGATGATCCGGCTGGGCGTCGAGACCCGTCTGACCGATCACTCCATCGAGGAGCTGATCGTGGAAATGGCCGCGACGCGCGGGCTTCCGATGCTGTTCGATTTGCCGGTGGCAAATGTCGACAATGTCGTGCCGTTTGCCTTGGCGCGCCGTCCCCGCTAACACTTCGCTCGAACCTCACCGATCGTCGCGTCGCCGCCCGACGTCACTTGTCCTGATGCGCGGGCCGAGTGTCGCCTTTCTTTTCGGGGTCGTGGGTATGGTGGCTGTCGCGTTCGCCGCCGCCGCCGGAGACCTTGCTGTGGCTGCGACGGTCGGAGTCGGCCGGCGGCTTTTCGATGCTCAGCGGCTTCTTGGCGTTTTCGTGCGCGGCGCCGGGACCGCCCTGGCGGATACTGGCAGGAGTCTTCTTCGACGTGGACATGACCTAGCGATCCTGAACGTTGCCTTGATGGGTGGTGTTGACCTTCGTATTGCCTTGCTGGCCCTGCTTGTCGGGATCCGGAACGGCTGATTGCGGTCCCTGGTCGGCTGCTACCGATTTTTTGTCACCGGCGCCCTTTGGGCTCAGATTCTTCGGCGGCACAGGCGGAGGTTTTGTGCTCATGGCGTTTCTCCTTCCGCCACCCAAACAAGCGGCTCGGGAGAAAGGTTCCCAAGGGTCCGACACTAACGGTGATTGCCGCAACGATCCGGGTCCACAGGCCGTGGCTTGGGGCCGGCGGGATCCAGGATTATTTCTTGATGATGTTTCCGTTGTTCAGATCGAAGGCCTGGGCACCGAACGCCTGCCTGAAGAAATCCTCCTGCAGATCGCCCCATTCGCCGAGATAGGCGCCGCAATTGCTGCAATGGATCGGCGTCGAATCCTTCGGATTGTCGGGAATCTCCATCAGGATCGTCCCGCACGCCTTGCAATCGAGCTTGTCATCCAAACGGCGGCCCATTGGCACATGATCGCGCGTTTTCAGCCGTGCGCCAATTGTCGTTTTCATACCAAGTCGCGAAAGGCACGTTTCCCAACCAGCGATGGGATCGAAAGCTAGCGTTCCGCCGGATTTCCGAAGGCGGGATCTCGCCGCCTCGAATACGTCCCCACCCGCGGCAGCTCGTCTGGAAAGTCGACCCAGGGAAGCCTCATGTCCCAATATGCGTGGGCCCGCGGCGGAAACCGTTCGGGATGATCGAGGAAGCCGATCGCCAGATAGAGTTCGTCGGGCAGGCCCTGGTCGACATAGCCGATCGATGTTCCGCAATCCGCACAGAAGGACCGGAGCACGCCGGGGGTTTTCGAAAAGGTCTTGGGCGTGCCGGTGAGCAATGTGAATTCGGAAGGCCGATAACCGACCCACACCGTCAGAGGGCTTCCTATCGCCTTGCGGCAGTCGTCATCGTGATCGGAGCAAATCCAGAAAGGCTCGCCGCGCATCTCCGCCGTTATGGCGCCGCAAAAACAGGAACCCGTTTCAGTTCGTGGCATTGCCTTGCTGCTGGATTTCATTGCTGGCCCTACGTCATTGCTGGCCTGGCATTTCGGTATTTTCCTTTGGGTTCTTCTTGATGCCGGCGGCAGGCGAGGTATCGGCCGGAGCATTGCCACCCTGGTTCTGTTCAGGGGCTCTTTTGAGCGGCGAAGTTCGCCAGCCCATATCGCCGTACAAAAAGCCAATCAGAAAGCCGACGATGATGATGGCCGAAATCACCATCGCAATTAACGCGTTACGTCGCTCCATTTCGCGCGGCTCCTTTCTTCGAGCCGAACAAACGATGGCGGAAATGGTTCCGGCGAGACGGACCGGCGTGACGGTACGGACCCAGCCCGGAACATTCAGCCTCACCGCGGGTTCGAATGAGTGCTCTTCTACAGGGAGTGGCTTGCATGAGACCCGCCGTAACCGATCGCATCGAAACCAAGAAATACGACCACCCGACAGGCGGCTGGGGATCGCTCAAATCCCTGGTCCGCAAGGCGCGAGGCGAAGGCCTGCTGTTGTCCGGGATATGGAGCACGCTGCTCAAGCAGAACAAGGCCGACGGCTATATGTGCGTGTCTTGCTCATGGGCAAAGCCAGCCCAGCCGAGGCCTTTCGAATTCTGTGAAAACGGCGCCAAGGCGACGATGTGGGATCAGACCAAGCTGCGCTGCGAACCCGCATTCTTCGCCGAGCACTCGGTGACGGAATTGCTCGATTGGCCGGACCACGATCTGGAGAAGCAGGGCAGGCTTACCGCGCCCATGCGCTACAATGCCGCCACCGACCGTTACGAGCCGGTTTCCTGGGACGATGCATTCCGCGACATAGCTGCCGAACTGCGGCGGCTCGAACCCAAATCGGTGGTGTTCTACACATCCGGCCGCGCCTCGCTCGAGGCCTCGTTCATGTACCAGCTTTTTGCGCGGATCTATGGGTCTTCGAACCTGCCCGATTCATCTAACATGTGTCATGAATCGACGTCGGTCGGCTTGCCGGAATCGATCGGCTCGCCGGTCGGGACCGTGCAGCTCGAAGACTTTGCGAAATGCGACATGATGTTCTTCTTCGGGCACAACACCGGGGTGACGGCGCCGCGCCTGCTGCATCCGCTGCAAGAGGCACGTCAACGCAACGTGCCCGTCTTCACCTTCAATCCCTTGCCCGAGCGGGGACTGAAACGCTTCAAGAACCCGCAAAACCCTGTCGACATGCTGTCGCCCGGGCCTGGCACCAAAATGTCCAGCGACTTCTTCCAGGTTCGTTCCGGCGGCGACATTGCCGCGATAACGGGCATCGGCAAAGCGTTGCTGGCGCTCGACGATGCCGCCCGCGAAAGCGGCAGGACGCGTGTCCTCGACACGGCATTCATCGCCGAGCACACGCATGGCTTCGCCGAGTTCGAAGCCTTCCTGCGCAACACCCAGTGGAGCGATATCGTCGCACGATCCGGCATTGCGCAGACCGACCTGGAGCATGTCGCCGAGGTCTACAGCCATGCCAACGCGGTGATCGGCAATTACGGCATGGGCCTGACCCAGCATCGGCACGGCACCGAGAACGTCCAGATGCTGTGCAACCTTTTGATGATGCGCGGCAATATCGGAAAACCCGGCGCCGGCATTTCGCCGCTGCGCGGCCATTCCAACGTCCAGGGGCAGCGCACCGTCGGCATATCGGAAAAACCCGAGCTCGTGCCGCTCGACAAGTTCGCCGAATTCTATGCCTTTGAACCGCCGCGCGAGAAAGGTCGCGATACGGTCGAAACCTGCGAAGGCGTCATCGACGGATCGGTCAAGGGCTTCGTCGGACTGGGCGGCAATTTCGTGCGGGCCGTTCCGGAAACCGGCCTGGTCGAAAAGGCCTGGCGTGGGCTCGACCTGCATGTCGAGATCGCGACCAAACTCAACCGCAGCCACCTGATCGCCGGGCGGACAACCTATTTGCTGCCTTGCCTGTCACGGCTGGAAAGAGATCATCAGGCAAGCGGCGACCAAAGGGTGTCGGTAGAGGATTCCACCGCCTGTATCCACGGCTCGTTCGGATCGCGACCTCCGGCTTCGCCGCATCTGCTTTCCGAGCCCAGGATCGTTGCCGAGCTTGCCAAGGCGACAGTGCCGGGCAGAAGTTCGATCCCATGGGACGAGTGGGTTGGGGATTATTCCCGCATCCGCGACGAAATCGAGCGCTGCTACCCCCAACATTTCCGCGACTTCAACGAGCGTTTCCTGACGCCCGGCGGCTTCCATCGCGACATCAAGGCGAGCAAGCGGGTGTGGGGGACGCCGAACAAGAAGGCCAACTTCAAGCTGCCAAGTGGCCTTGAAACCGATCCCGACATCGATGTCGCCGGCCGTGATGTGCTGACACTGATCACGGTGCGCTCCAACGACCAGTTCAACACGACCGTCTACGGCTACAACGACCGGCTGCGCGGCATCAGCGGCACACGCATGGTGCTGTTGATGAACGAGAAGGATATCCAGCGCCTCGGTTTGAGCGCCGGACAGGAAGTCGATCTCGAAGCCAATGCGCAGGACGGTGTGGAGCGCCGCGTGCACGGGCTGCGCGTTACACCTTACTCGGTGCCGGAGGGAAATTGCGCCGGTTACTACCCCGAGCTCAACCCGCTGGTTCCTTTGTGGCACAGAGCCGAGAAGGCTCATGTTCCGGCGGTCAAATCGGTACCGGTGCGGATATTGCCATAGGCGTTCGTCGTTCGCGGCAGGCACGCACCACGCCGATGTGACCTGGCGCGACTTTCAAATCGCGACCTCAGCCGGCTCGCGCGAGTTCATCCACGGCATTCAGGATCGCACTCTGGCTCGCCGGCTTCTGCACGATCCTGCAAGCGCGGAACCCGGCCGGAATTTCGCGTTCACCAAAGCCTGAGAGGAAGGCGAACGGAACACCACGCGTCCGCAACGCTTCCGCAATCGGATAGCTGGTTTCGTCGTTCAACTGGATATCCAGTAACGCCGCGTCGACGCCGCCTTCGCCAACGAGCCGGAGTGCCGCCGTCACCGACGAAACAGGTCCAACCACCTGATGGCCGGCTTTGCGCAGGTAAGCCGCCGCATCGTCGGCGATCAGCCATTCATCCTCGACGATCAGCACACGCACCTTTCCGGTCACGACGAGCCCTCGCGGGTCAGAGGAAATGCGATTTCCGCCTCCAAACCATTTGAGCGGAAACTTGTTTCAACTTTTCCGCCCAGCCTATAGCCGATTTCTCCGCGCAGAAGGGTAAGGCCGAAGCCGCTGTCGGTTGGCTCCTTGATGCGGGGGCCGCCCTTCTCGCGCCAGACGAGCTTGAAGGTTCCGTCGGCCACCGACCATTTGACAACTATCCGCCCGGCAGGCCTCGACAGTGCGCCATACTTGGCGGCATTCGTCGCCAGTTCGTGGATGGCCATGCCGAAGGAAAGCCCTTGTGCCGGCTTGAGATTTACCCTCTTGCCATCGAGCTCAAACCGTTCGGGGCCGAAGGGATCGAGTTCCTGACGCAGCAGTTCCTCGACGGAGGCTTCCGTCCAGCTCTCGCGCGAGAGCAGACTATAGGCTCGTGACATGGCATGCAGGCGCCCGATCAAGGCTTCGGCGAACTCCTCTTTCGATGCCGAGTTTTCACGGGTCCGGTTGGTGATGCTGGCCACGACCGCCAGCATGTTCTTGACGCGATGGTTCAGCTCGGAGATGAGCACCTGCTGACGCTCTTCCGCCTGCGCCAGCGTCGTCACGTCGATCAGGGTCACGACGACGCCCTGGATGCTGCCGCTCTTGTCCCGGTACGGGTTGATGCGAACCAGGTAGAACCGGCCCTTGTCGTCGCGCGCAAGGTGATGGTTCAGGATCTCTCCCGTCTCGAGCACTGCCTCGATGTGAGGCCTCAGCTCGGGATAGTCGAGCTGGCTTGAAAGGTCGGTCGGCGGCCGTCCGACATCGGATGGGCGCAGATTGAAGAAGGCCGATGCAGCGGGGGTAAAGGTCCGCACCACAAGGTTGCGGTCGAGGAAGATGGTTGCGATCTCTGTGCTTTCGAACAGGTTTCTGAGATCGCTGTTGGCGCGGTCGAGCTCTTCAATCTTGCTGGTCAGCTCCGCGTTGATGATGCTGAGCTCTTCGTTGAGCGACTGCTTCTCCTCCTTCGAGGCCTCAAGCTCCTCATTAGTCGACTGCGCCTCTTCATTGGCGGAGAACGTCTTCGTCTTATAGCTGGAAAAGTCGTGACCGGAATGGCCGCGCAGAGTGGGGTCGATTTCATCGGCGGCCCGATCCATGTCAGCCTTGTGCTCGCCACCCCCCTCGGCCAGCCCGTTCAGCACATTGAAGCCGCGGCCAAACGCCTGAAGCTTTGCGCCGATCTCCTCGGCGGGCGCTGCGATATCGATCAGGCCGCTCGAAATCGCGCTTTGCGGCATGTCCGGGTTGCGCGCGCCGGAACCGTTGGAGGCTTGGGCAATCGTCAGTCCGCCATGTTCCTTGATCGCCCGGGCGCCCAGCGTGCCGTCCGAATCGCCCCCCGACAGGATGATGCCTATGGCGTACTCCCCTTGGTCCTCGGCCAGTGCACGGAAGAAGATGTCGATCGGTTTGCGCTCGCGGTTAAGCGTGTTCGGCCGGCGCAGCGAAAGCGCGCCCTTACGGATGGTGAGGACGACGTTTTGCGGCATCACATAGACTTGGTCGGGTTGGACCGCCATGCCCTCCTCGGCGACGATGACCGGCATGCCGGTGTAACGTGCGATAACGTCATGCAGCAGGCTTTCGCGCTCTGGGCTCAGATTAGTGACGACGACGAACGCCATGCCGGTGCCGCCGGTCAGTCCTTTGAACAGGCCCTCCATCGCGGGAATGCCGCCGGCCGATGCGCCGACGCCGACAATGGGAAATCTTCCGTTCTGGAATACCATGCCACGCCTCGGTAACAGCCGCGGCTGCGAAACCGCCAAATCGGACCTCAGACTAATGCATGTCGCGCAAAAGTGTGCAGCGGTTTTGCGATAACGAGATGAATAAAAACAACAGCCTAAAGCGCGTCGCATGAGGCCGGCAAATCGCGACGTGCTTTAGGACCGGACCGAGCCTCAGGCCAGTAAATAGTCCTCGAACGGAACAAAGCACCGCGGGTGGGCATTAACATCCGGTTTTCGAGGCGGTTCCAATGGCAAAACGACCACCTGAGATAAAGCCGGCAAAACAAATCTCGTTACGTTCGCCGGATCTGGCCAAGGTCCCGCTATCCGAAGAAATCCCGCCTCGTCTGCTCGCGCGCGCGGAACGGTTGCAAGAGGCTTTGTCCCGTCATTTTGTACAAGTCCGCGCCGACAGCCGTGACTCCCGCAGAAAGAAGGAACAATGAGGTGCGCGACCTGCAAGGCTTGCATATCCTGATCGTCGAGGACGAATGGATGCTGGCGGGCGATCTTGCACGTTATTTCAGCAAGATGGGCGCCGTCGTGCTTGGCCCCGTGGCGACAGTCGAACAGGCGTCGAAGCATACCGATGAGGCGGAAGCCGCAATCCTGGACGTCAATCTCAACGGAAGACGGGTATTCCCGATCGCGGACGAACTGATGCGCCGCGGCGTGCCGTTCGTGTTTTTCAGCGGCGACGAAGACATCGTTATTCCTGAGCGCCTTCGGTATGCCAGCAGCCTCAGAAAATCCTCGGACGGCCAGGCTGTTTTCGATGCTCTCTTCCCAGCCGAGACGCCTGCATCGAAAGGAGGTCGAGCGTCGGAGCCCTCGGACGACGTATTTTCACTGCTGCCCAAGCTCAGGCTCGCTGCACGCCTGCTGCTGGGAGACGTGGAGGCCTCCGACCGGCTGGTCGAGCGAACGCTCGAACAGGCCATCGGCGAGATAGACAAGAGACGATCCGGCTCCTCCACGGAGGACTGGCTGAACGGCATCATGCGAAACATCGTCAGGGCACGCGGAGCAAACTTGTTGCACTGACCATGCCCGCCGGCAACTAGCATCTCTGCACATGGATTATGACTCTTTGGCGGTTGGCTTTGGATAGGCCTTGGCCAATTTGAGGCGCGCCTGTTCGGTTGAGAACATCCAGTTGCGGCGGTGCTCCGCCTGGTGTGGCCTTCACCTACGCTCGGGGCATTCATGCCGAGCGGATATTGCAGGGCTTCTCCGGCATCCTGCAGGTCGATGGCTATGCCGGATACAACAGACTGATCGCACCTGACCGTGTCGGCTCGGACATCCGGCTTGCCTATTGTTGGGCACACGCTCGCCGCAAGCTGGTGGAGATAACCCGCAACGGAGCAGCACCTATCGCCGAAGAGGGCGTCAAGCGGATCAGCGAACTGGGTCGGATCGAGGCCGAACTGCGTGGCCTTGATCCGGAGGCTCGCCTCGCCGGACGACAGGAACGATCAACGCCACTGGTCACCGACATGCAGACCTGGCTCGTCCATCACCGGGCCCGTGTCGCGACCAAGTCTCCACTCGGCGAGGCCTTGGCGTACATCGCCAAATATTGGGATGGTTTGAAGCTCTTCCTGACCGACGGCCGCATCGAGATCGACAACAACAGCGTCGAGCGAACCATCCGGCCGATAGCCCTCAATCGCAAGAATGCACTCTTTGCGGGGCACGACGCTGGAGCCGAGAACTGGGCCACCATCGCATCGCTCATCGAGACCAGCAAACTCAACGCTGTCGATCCGCAGGCCTACCTGATCAATACGCTCACCGCCATCGTCAACGGTCACAAGCAGAGCCGGATCGATGAGCTGCTGCCTTGGGCTTACAAGGGGAAGTAATGTGGCCCCGAAGACTACAGTCGGCCCAAAGCGGACTTCGGAAGGTACGCAGATAGAGGATCGGCGAATGCCCCAAAGCCCGCACGCAGGGTGTGGACTCAGGGCGTTCCAGCGTCCTCAGTCTATGGCGAGAGAACTCGACAGTTCTCGGTACGCTTCGATCTGCTGCTGCAAGAGAGCAATCTTCTGCTCCGCCACCTGGATAGCGTCAGAGCCAGCGAGGAAGCGCCGTGGCAGTTCGTCCTGCTCAGCGAGCGTGATTAGAGCGCGTGCCAGCTTAGCGGGGTCACCGCCCTGCTTGCCGTTCTGGGACTTCCAGAAGGCAATCTGTGCCGTGCGTCGCTCGTGATAATCTTCGATCGCGATTTCCGCGTAACTGGTGGACTCCTCCGTCAGAAGCTCCGTGCGGAAAAAGCCTGGGTTGACGATCATCGTCTCGATGCCGAACGGACCGACTTCAGTCTGCAGCGCTTCCATCCAGCCATCGAGGCCAAACTTCGAAGCAGAGTAGGCTGTGCAGAATTCAAAGCCCATCAGACCTGCCGTCGAGGAGATCGAGACGATCTGGCCGGAGCGCTGCTTGCGCATGACCGGAAGGAACGCCCGCGTCACGATCATCGGACCGTCAAGGCTCGTGCTTAGCTGCAACTGCATCTGCTTGGGAGACAGTTCCTCGAAATACCCGGCGTAGAAGCTGGCCGCGTTGTTGACCAGCACGTCGATCCGTCCGAACCGCTCAAGGGTCGCCTGCGCGGCGGCGTCGGCGTCAGCGGCCCTGGTGACATCGAGTTTCACGACAAGAAGGTCGTCGGAAGCACCTAGAGCGTTCGCCACCTTGTCTGGATTACGGCCAGTCGCGACCACCTTGTGGCCGGCTGCCAGGGCCGCCTTGGCAATGTCCAGGCCGAGGCCACGTCCTGCCCCGGTGATGAACCACACTTTGTTACTCATCTCATGTGTCCTTTCATGTTGTCAGCCCTTCACCGATCTTGCGGCGGGCTGTAAGACAGTTGTTCACATCGCCTGCACGGTCGGGCGGACCAGGATCTCGTTGAGGGACGTCCGCTTCGGCCGGCTGAGAGCAAAGGCTATGATTTCGGCGATGTCCTGAGCCGGAATTGCAACGTTGTCGCGGTAGTCCTGAGCAGACTTTTTGCTTTCCTCGTGGGTGATGTGGTCGGATAATTCTGTCGCCACCGCACCAGGCTCGATGACTATCACGCGGATGTCAGGCTGGAGTTCGACGCGAAGCGCCTCGGACCAGCCGTTGATCCCCCATTTGGTTGCCGAATAGGCAGCGAACCCGGCTGGAGCTACGCGACCTGCCACAGAAGAGATGTTCACCAGATCTCCCTTCTTGGCGCGGAGTTGGTCAAGGAAAACCTCAGTCACAGTCATGGCACCCAGGAGATTGGTTTCGACCATCTGCCGATGCTCGGATCGCTTGTCCGATCCAAACGGCGCTGTGAGCATCACGCCTGCGTTATTGACTAGAACATCGGCGCCGCCGAACTCCTGGACGCGCGCGGCGGCTCCAGCGATGGAGTCCCGGTCGGTCACGTCAGCCTGGATCGCGATAGCGCCTTCGCCGAGTTCGTCTGCGAGTGCCGCGACACGCTCGAGGCGCCGCCCTAGAAGGGCTACGCGATATCCTTCTGAAAGAAGCTCACGTGCCAGCGCCTCACCGATTCCGGAGGATGCACCAGTGATTACAGCGACCCGATTGTTGTTATTCATGGTAGTCTCCTTCGTTGTGCTCTCTGGCTGGCCCTACCGATCCGGAAAGACCGGAGCGAGGACCACAGAGGTGGCAGCGCCTCGGACAAGAAGCGCCGCAGGTACCCGGCTAGACTTCAGCCCGTCGGTTCTTGTGGGTTGGTCACCTGACCGGTGACATGCCGGTTCCGCCCTTGGAACTCGTTCCAAGTTTTGCGCCGGTATCGATCATCGCGAGCATTGGTGGGCTCAGACGCGCGCCCTGGACCGTGATCCGGGCAAAGCCGTCATCGATCTCCTTGACATCGGCCGCACTCAACTGGACCTGCAGCGCGTCCATGTTCTGGTCCATCTGGTCCTCCGTTATCGGGCCGGGAATGGGCACGATCCACGGCTTGCGGGCGAGCAACCAGGCAAGGGCGACCTGGCCGGGCGCAGCCTGACGACGTGCGCCTACGCGCTGTAGCAGTTCGACCACCGGCCAGTTGGCGCGGCGGGCTTCAGGCGTGAAGCGCGGCAGGTTGGCCCGTAGGTCGGCAGGGCCATGCACGAACATGGGGGTGACTGTACCGGTCAGGTATCCCATGCCGAGCGGGCTCCATGGCACGAACCCGATGCCAAGCTCCTCGCAGGTCGCCAGAACCTCCACCTCCGGATCGCGGGTCCAGACAGAGTATTCATTCTGCACCGCCGTGACTGGCTGCACTTTGTGGGCGCGGCGGATGGTCGCTTCGCCTGCAGCGGACAGGCCGAAGTGGCGGACCTTGCCTTCACGGATCAATTCCTGCACCGCTCCGGCCACGTCTTCGACGGGCACGGTCGGATCGACACGGTGTTGGTATTGAAGATCAATGTAGTCCGTCTTCAAGCGGCGGAGCTGTTGCTCGGTCACCCGCTTGATATTGTCAGGGCGGCTGTTGACGCCTGTGACCCGGCCTTCGGGCGTGATGTCGAAGCCGAACTTGGTCGCGATGATCACCTGGTCGCGGATCGGCGAAAGCGCTTCGCCAACAATATCCTCGCCCAGGAAGGGTCCATAGACTTCAGCGACGTCGAAAAAGGTCACGCCCCGGTCATGCGCCGCCCGGATGATCCGCACCGCCTCCTGCCTGTTCGTGGGCGGGCTGTACATCCCGGCAAAGTTTTGGCAGCCCATCCCCATGGCAGAGACTTCCAGCGAGCCGAGCATGCGACGCTGAAGGTTCGATGACCTTGCACCTGTGGCTGCGGCACCCGATGTTGCCGTTTGAGCTCTCGACTCGGAAAGAGGCAGCAGCGACGCTGCGGCGATGCCTAGCCCAGCGGCGAACAATTTACGGCGGCTTGGCATCTCGGGAGCGCCTGTTTCGAAATCGTCTGCATAGTTCTTCATGGTGCTGCACCTCCACTGGGTTTGATCAACCTCCGAAACACATCAGCGTTTGCGGCTGTGTCTTCGTGAGTGAGCGCAGAATACGATGGCCGTTCCTTTCAAAAAATGGCATTCGGGTTGATGCGACATTAACCAGAGGTTCATAATGGACAAGGATCAGCTTGATGGGCTTGTGGCGTTTGCGCTTGTCGCCGAGAAGCGGAACTTCACGGCGGCGGCAGAAGCACTCAGGGTTTCGCCGCCTGCGATAAGCAAGATGATCAGACACCTCGAAACTCGCCTGGGCGTCACCCTGCTTACAAGAACGACACGAGCTACGAGCTTGACCGAAGCCGGGGAGAAATTCCTGCAACAGGCGGGACCGGCGCTGGATGCGATCCTTTCCGCTATGAAGGACGCGGGAAGCGCAGCGGACAAGCCTGCCGGTCGTCTGCGCTTGAATGTCCCGCAGACCGTCTATCCGAACTTCCTTAGGCCGCTGATCGCGACCTTTATCGAAAAGTACCCGGATGTGACGGTTGAGATCTTCTTCGAGAACGCGGCCACCAACATATTCGAGCGCGGGTTTGATGCAGGAATACGGGTGTCAGACATCCTTGCCAAAGATGTCGTGGCGCTCAAACTCTTCGGTCCCGTCCGATGGGTTGTGGCTGCTGCACCGGCCTACCTTGACAAGCATGGGCACCCTGAACATCCAAAAGACCTGTTGGCCCATCCTTGCATCTGCGCGGGAGCTGGCAATCGTGTGTACGATCGGTGGGAGTTCGAGAGCGACGGCAAGGAATTTGAGGTTCAGGTAAAGGGGCCGCTGATCCTCAATGATGTTCTGCTGGCGATCGATGCGGCCGTCGACGGCTTAGGGGTCGTTTACAGCCCTGAAGAAGCGATCAGCGACAAGTTGACGAGCGGCAAGCTCGAAGTCGTTCTGGACCACTTCACCGGGACAAGCTCGGGTGTGTACCTCTACTACCCGCAGCGGTCTCAAGTTCACCCCAAACTGCGGGCCTTCATCGAACATCTCAAAGGCCTGGAGAAGAGGTAGCGCGAGCTTCCTATTGGACGCAGCTTTCGCGTCCCACAGAACCGCTGTCAACGCGAAGAATATTGACGGCCTTCGTCACCTTGGTGCTGCGGATCGCAATCCAACAACGTCCGCTGTTGGCGCATTTGTTGCCATCTCCGTCACAGCGGCAGTCTTCGAAACGGCACAACGGCGTCGTGGTCAAGGTGCGAGGCAAACAGCGCTTACGATGCGCGTCGAGGAAGACGAACAGGTTTGCGGTGCGGTTGCGTTTGTACTCGCAGTCGTAGCGCTCCAGCCTTCCCGGCGCGGCCGGGATTGGCTGACGCACCTCGCCGATGAGTTGGGTCGGGCTTTCGTCGAAGCACACCACCGGCCGCTTCGGGTCCGGTGCCTCGGCATAGAGGTCGAGCACATCCTCCATGCGCGCGACATACTCCGCGTCAACCTTTGGAATGCACCACATGTCCTTGCGCCACGGCTTGAGATCGTTCTCGGCCAGGCGCCGGCGCACCGTCTCGCGCGCCAGCTGTTCGTGCTCGGTCAGCTTGACGAACGCATCGGCCAGCAGATCCAGTGTCCAACGGGCCCGACCCGGCGGCGGACTGGAGCAGGCGGTGGCCACCAGCAGGGCTTCTTCCTTGCCCGTCAGCTTGCGTTGCGCGCCTGCGCGTGGCTCTTCGCTGAGCGCCGCCTCTAGGCCCATCTCCACGAAGCGGCGCTTGGTGCGGTAGACAGTGGAGCCGCCGACCGCCACCGTTGTGGCAATGGTCTCGTCACTGCGGCCGGCATCGGCAGCAAGCAGGATCTGCGCCCGCTTGAGCTTGCGCGCCGGATGCTTGCCGCCTGCCAGCATGGCTGTGAGTTCGTCGCGTTCGGGTTGGTCGAGATCGACGCGATAGCGTACATTCATCCCGGAAGGCCTCCTTCGGTTGCGGAGGTTCCGGAAGAATCAGAAAATGAATCAATTAGGTGACGGACGGCCGCCAGACCGACCCCGCTTCACCGAAAAGCAGGGCCAGTACCTCGCCTTCATCTGGACCTACGGCCTGCTCAACGATCGCGCGCCGGCCGAACGCGACATGCAGCGCTTCTTCGGCGTCACCGCACCTTCCGTCCATCAGATGGTGCTCGCCCTTGAGCGCGCTGGATTGATCCGCAGGCAACCCAGCCTCGCGCACAGCATTGAACTGCTCGTCAAACCCGATATCTTACCCAGGCTACAACCCATCGAACCCGTCATTGCTGTGATATCAGGAGCACCCACTGCCAATGACCGAACAGGAAATGATTATCAACGCGTTGGGTGTCGCTCCCAGTGTTGACGTCGCGCTGGAGGCACGCCGGCGTATCGACTTTCTCGGCACGTATCTGCGTGCATCGGGGCTCAGCACCTATGTACTGGGGATCAGCGGCGGGGTGGATTCACTTGCCGCGGCCCTTCTGGCTCAACGGGCCGTTGAGGAACTGCGAACGGCTGGATACGACGCCAAATTCCTGGCCGTTCGGCTCCCGTATGGCAACCAGGCCGACGAGAGCGACGCCCAGCGGGCTTTGGACACCATAGGGGCGGACGAAGTGCATCGGGTCGACATCAAGCCGGCTGCCGACGCAATGCTAGATTCGATCAAGCGGGCTGGTGTCGAGTTCGGCGACGCAGGCCGCGAGGATTTCTTGCTTGGCAACATCAAGGCGCGTCAGCGCATGATTGCCCAGTTCGCGCTCGCCGGCGCCAGCCGAGGACTGGTCATCGGCACCGACCATGCGGCCGAGGCACTGATGGGCTTCTTCACCAAGTTCGGCGACGGCGCCGCCGATATCCTTCCTCTTTCGGGGCTAAACAAACGCAGGGTGCGAGCCTTGGCCGCGCATCTGGGCGCTCCGCCCGAACTCGTCGACAAGATCCCGACCGCCGACCTGGAGAACCTTGTCCCGCTTCGTCCTGACGAAGATGCCCATGGCGTCACGTATGAACAGATCGACGATTTCCTCGAAGGCAAGGAAATCGACGAGGCCGCGCGGACGCGGATTCTTCATGTGCATTCCAGCACGGCACATAAGCGCGCGCTTCCGGTGACAGCGATTGCGCTAACACTCTCGCCATGACGGCATTGGCAATAGTTCCATGATACCGTTTCGTGGTCAGCACCTCGTGGAGATTGCTTCCGCCATGTTGGCAACCGCATCGACGAGCACTTTGACGGCATGAACAGCCGGACTCGATAATATTCCGCACTCGGGTTTGCTACCTTCGAGCGCCTGAGCAGGTTGGCCGATCCGACGTAGGCGGCGACGCCATCTGCAAGCACGATCCTCACGTGAAAGGGTTCTTGCGTGAGGTCGCCGCTGCCATAGTCGATGATGCGCGTCGTCGCCTTTTCCAGGCGAAGTCTAGCCTCGGCGCACCCCGAGAGTTGGGAGGCATCCCTTATGACGAGGACGCGCTCGATCGCTTCCGTCGTCTCGAATAGTTCTGCGGCCAACGCGACATGCAGCGCTTCTTCAGCGTCACCGCGCCTTCCGTCCATCAGATGGTGCTCACCCTCGAGCGGGTCGGATTGATCCGCAGGCAACCGGGCCTCGGCGCAGCATTTGAACTGCTCGTCAAACCCGATATCCTACCCAGGCTACAACCCATCGAACCCGTCGAATCCTCTGTGCAGGGGTACTAGACGATGTTAGCCTTTCCGGCTGCGCTCGACGAACTTGTTGAAGCGGCTAGTCTTTCCGCCGCTGGTCTCATCCTGGTAGAGGAACGCCAGTTCGTTCTCATCGAAGATCCTGAAGAACTCGTCCCATTCGACGGGCTCGAACGTCTCTTCAGGCTCGCCGAAGTCGATGCGCAGTATGCCGCCCTCGCCCTTGGTGCGCACCACCGCCGGCCGCCCGTCGCGATCCTCGGCCCAACGGCGGATTTCGTCGTGATCGGTGGTCGTCTTCGATTCAGACATCGCAATCTCCCTTCGATTCCACCGCAGACCGCGAGACCCCCGCGTTGCCGGTCTGCCTCCACACAACCAGCAGATGCATCGCTGCCCGGCATGTGCGCGCGGTTGGTCGAACATGGCTCCTAACACCAAGCAGCCTTCGATGTTCCCACGCCTGGTTGAACCTACCCCGGCGAGCCTCCTGAACTTTGTTGAAGCAAGGGAACAAACCTTTCGCCCGGAAGTTTGGGGCGGCAAAGCCATTCGTATGAGGAGTTGTCGTGAAACGTATACTGGTCACGGGAGGCTGCGGTTTTATCGGCCGCCACGTCGCCCAGGAACTCGTTGAACATGGCTATGGGGTTTCAATTCTCGATGCGCTGCTGGACCAGGTGCATGGCGGCGAGGCAATCAGCCTGCCGCCAGGCGCGAAGCTGATCAAAGGCGACGTTCGCGATCGCGACGCCATCGCAGAGGCGGTCGACGATGTCGACGCGATCATTCACCTGGCGGCTGAAGTGGGCGTCGGCCAGTCCATGTACGAGATCGCCCGCTATGTCGGCGCCAACGACCTCGGCACCGCCACGTTGCTGGAGGCACTGATCAAACGGCCGATCGAACGGATCGTCGTTGCTTCGTCGATGAGCGTCTATGGCGAGGGTCTCTATGCCACGCCGGACGGCCGGCGCATCGACAATGCAAGACGGCAGCCGGACGACATCCGCAGCGGCCAATGGAATCCCCTGTCGCCGGAAGGAGAAGTCCTGTCGCCGCTGCCGACCGACGAGCAGAAACCGGTCGACCTCGCCTCGATCTACGCATTGACGAAATACGCCCAGGAACGCGCCGTGCTGATCTTCGGCGAAGCCTATGGCGTCGATGCGGTGGCGCTGCGCCTGTTCAATGTCTTCGGTGCCGGACAGGCACTCTCCAACCCGTATACCGGCGTGTTGGCGAACTTCGCCTCGCGCATCGCCAATGGCCAGCGGCCGCTGATTTTCGAAGACGGCGAACAGCAGCGCGACTTCGTTCATGTACGCGATGTCGCCCTCGCCTTCCGGCTGGCGCTGGAACAGCCCCAGGCGCGCGGCCACGTCATCAACATCGGCAGCGGGCGAGCCTACGCGGTCAGCGAGGTCGCCCGGCTGCTCGCCGAAGCAATGGGCGTGCCTGGCCGCCAGCCGGAAATCCTCGGCAAGGCACGCTCCGGCGATATCCGCAACTGCTTTGCCGACATCTCGAAGGCGCGCGAACTGCTCGGCTTCCAGCCGCAGTACAGGCTGGAGCATTCGCTCGGCGATTTCGTCGCCTGGGTGCGTAACACGGTCGCCATCGATCGCAGCGCCGAGATGAAGCGGGAACTCGAAGCGCGAGGGCTGGTATCATGAGACCGGATTCACGCAATTTTCGCGAAGCGCCCGTCGCCATTATCGGCGGCAGCGGCTTCATCGGCTCGAACCTCGCCGACAGCCTGTTGTCGGACGGCGAGCCGGTGCTGGTCATCGACAATCTGAGCCGTCCCGGCGTCGAACAGAACCTGGAATGGCTGACGCAAAAGCACGGCAACCGCCTCGCCGTCGAAATCGCCGATGTCCGTGACGCCGAGGCGCTGATGCCGCTGGTGGCGCGTTCGAAGGCGGTTTTCCACTTTGCCGCGCAGACCGCCGTCACCACGAGCCTGGTTCGGCCGGACGAGGATTTCGACATCAACCTGCGCGGGACGTTCAACGTCCTGGAGGCCGCTCGCCGCAGCGGCAAGCGCATCCCCGTCGTTTTCGCCAGCACCAACAAGGTCTATGGCCGCCTCGCCGATCTCGCCATGCGCGAAGAAGGCGGCAGATACGCGCCTCGCGACGCGGGCGTCCATGCGCACGGCATCGACGAGACGCGCGGCCTCGATTTCTGCACGCCCTATGGCTGCTCCAAGGGCGCGGCGGACCAGTATGTCCTCGATTACGCCAAGTCATACGATCTGCCGACGGCGGTGCTGCGCATGAGCTGCATCTATGGACCGCGCCAGTTCGGGACGGAGGATCAGGGCTGGGTCGCCCATTTCCTGCTTAGTGCCTTCTCCGACCGGCCGATCACCATCTATGGCGATGGCAAGCAGGTGCGCGACATCCTCCACGTTGCCGACGCGGTCGCGGCTTACCGCGCCGTGCTCGACCGCATCGAGGCGGTCAAGGGCCAGCCATTCAATCTCGGCGGCGGACCGGACAACGCCGTCAGCCTGCGCATGCTGCTGAAGGAGATTCGCGACATAACGAAACGGGACGTTCCGATTCGTTACGACCGCGAACGCACCGGCGACCAACCGTTCTTCGTCGCCGACACACGCGCGATCGAGGCGGCGCTGGGATGGAAAGCGCACGTCCCGTGGCAAAACGGCATCCGCGACCTCGCCGACTGGCTGCAGCATCATCGCCTCGACCCGCATCCCGAACCGGCGAGGTACGTGGCATGAGGGTCGCTCTGGTCAATCCGTCCTGGACCTACCAGGACAGCATCTATTTCGGCTGCCGCCAGCCGCATCTGCCGCTCGAACTCGGCTATTCGAAAGCGCTGCTCGAAGCAGCCGGCCACGAGGTGCTGATGCTGGACGGGCAGATCCAGAAGCTCGACAACGCCGCGCTCGCCGATCGCGCCGCCGCATTCGAGCCTGACATGACCGTCGTCAGCACCGCGCCGACCTACCTGTTCTGGCGCTGCGCACCGCCCGAGTTGCGCGTGCCGGCCGATTTTCTCAACCATCTTGCCGGGCGCGGCGGTCGCACCGTCGCCGTCGGGCCGCATGGCTCGGCGACGCCGACGCCGACTTTGCGCAAGCTTGGCGTCGACATCGTCGTGCGCGGCGAATGCGAGGAAGTGGTCGCGGAACTTGCCCGGCGCGACGACTGGAGTGCGGTGCCGTCCACCGCCCACTTCGAGGATGGAGAACTGGTCTCGAACGGCGGCGTGCATGCGAGCTCGTTCATCGATCACCCAGCGCTCGAATGGCCATCAGACTGGATTGCCGCCCATTCGCACCATCATCACCGCTTCGACGACGACCAGGTCGGCTTTGGAGCGGAGGTCGAGGCGTCGCGCGGCTGCCCGTATAATTGCAGTTTCTGCGCCAAGATCGATTTCCGCGATGCCTATCGCCGCCGGAACCACGAAGCAGTGATCGCCGAGATCGACCGGCTGATCGCACAGGGCGTCGGCTACATCTATTTCATCGACGAGATCTTCCTGCCGCAAAAGGCATTGCTGGAGGCGCTGGTCGATCGTGATGTGAAGTTCGGCGTGCAGACCCGTATCGACCTCTGGAAGCCGGAATTGCTGAAGCTGCTCGGTGCCGCCGGCTGCGTCTCGATCGAGGCGGGCCTCGAAAGCCTGACGGTGGAAGGCCGCGCCATGCTGGCAAAACGCTGCCGTTTGGGCACCGAGGAGCTGGCCGCGTTGCTGGTCGACGCAAGGCGCCACGTGCCGTTCGTGCAGGCCAATCTGATCGGCGTGGTCGAGGACGATCCCGCGCTCGTCGATTATTGGCGGAAGCACCTGATCGACAACGGCGTTTGGGCCAACGAACCGGTGCCGCTCTATCCTTATCCGAGTTCGCCGAGCTACCGCGAACTTTGGGGCGAGCCGGACGATCTCGCCTGGGAGCGCGCGCATGAACATTATCTCGCATCCTTCCGAACGTTCAGCGACATCCAGGAGAAGCGGCCGCGTCCGCTGGCCGAATTGGAGGCCACATGTTGCGGACACTGAGCCCGCGGCCGCGGCGTATCCTGATGACTGTCGATGCGGTTGGCGGCGTCTGGCGCTATGCGCTCGATCTGGCCAGGCAACTGGTCGCCGGCGGCGACAGCGTCGTGCTTGCCGGGCTTGGTCCGGAACCGTCCAGGCAGCAGGCGGAGGAGGCCCAGTCATTCGCAACGCTGACATGGCTCAACACGCCGCCCGACTGGATGACCCGCAACGAGCACGACCTCGACACATTGCAGCAGGAGCTGCACCCGCTCATACGTGACTACGCCGTCGAAATCGTCCATCTCAACGCGCCGACGCAGGCCGCGGGGCTCGACGTGCCCTGCCCCGTCGTGGCGGTGTCGCATTCCTGCGTGGTGACATGGTTCCACGCCGTCAAGGGACAGGCGGCGGACGGCGAATGGGCTTGGCAGAAGGACCGCAACCGGCGCGGTCTCGACAAAGCAGGAATGGTCGTTGCGCCCAGCCGCAGCCATGCCGACATGCTCGAAACCTGCTACGGGCCGATCGCGCGCCTGAGTGTCGTCGGCAACGGCGCACGGCCCGGCGCGAAGAGCGAAAGGCGGGAATCGATCGTTTTCGCCGCTGCGCGCTGGTGGGATGAAGGAAAGAACGCGGCGGTGCTTGACCAGGCCGCCTCCCTGACGCAATGGCCGGTCTTCGTCGCCGGCTCGCAGCAAGGGCCGGACGGCCAGCATGTTGGCTTCAGTGGCGCCGTTCCCCTCGGGCCGGTGCCACATGAGGAAGTGCGCTCGCTGATGGCTCGGGCCGGTATCTTCGTATCGCCGTCGCTCTACGAACCGTTCGGCCTGGCCACGCTGGAAGCCGCAATGTCGGCAACGCCCTTGGTGCTCGCCGATATCGCGACCTACCAGGAACTGTGGGACGGCGCGGCCCTGTTCTACGACGTGCGCGATCCGAGTGATCTCGCCAGCTGCATCAATGGCCTTTGCAATGACGCGCAGCGCCGGCGAGAGCTCGGTGAGGCGGCGGCGCGCCGAAGCCGCAGATTTTCACTGGCAAGGCAGGCGACCGCCATGCGCGGCGTCTACGACAAGGCGGCCCTGGCCACCATGGCGGATAATTGATTATGCGATTTTTATTCTACACCCATTCGATCGTTTCCGACTGGAACCACGGCAACGCACATTTCCTGCGCGGCATCATGCGCGAGCTGGTCGCGCGCGGGCACCAGGCGATCGCGCTGGAACCCGCCGACGGTTGGAGCCGGTCGAACCTGGTAGCCGAGAAAGGGTCCTTCGCGATCGAGCGATTCCGGAAGGATTTCCCCGAGTTGATGCCGGTGACCTACGATGCCGCTTTCGACCACGAAGCCTGGATATCCGATGCCGATGTGGTGATCGTGCATGAGTGGACCGAGCCGGACCTTGTTGCGCGGCTGGGCAAGGCGAAAGCAACTGGCGGCCGTTTCACGCTGCTGTTCCACGACACGCACCATCGCGCCATCTCGGCCACGCAAGCGATTTCTGCCTTGCAGCTTGAACATTACGACGGCGTGCTCGCCTTCGGCGCGGCGCTGCGGGAAAGCTATCTTCGCGCCGGATGGGGCAAGCGGGTCTTTACCTGGCACGAGGCAGCCGATGACCATCTGTTCGAGCCCCATCCTGAAATCGAGCGCTGCGCCGACCTGATCTGGATCGGCAATTGGGGCGACGACGAGCGCAGCGCCGAAATCAGGGAATTCCTGGTCGAGCCGGTGCGTGAGCTCGGATTGAGCGGCACTGTCCACGGCGTTCGCTATCCACGGCAAGCGCTCGCCGACCTTGCGGCCGCCGGCCTGCACTACGAAGGTTGGATCGCCAACGCCGACGTGCCGAAGGCGTTTGCAGCAAACCGCATCACAGTGCACATCCCCAGGCGTCCATACCGCGAAAGCCTGCCAGGCATCCCGACCATCCGTATGTTCGAGGCGCTCGCCTGCGGCATCCCGCTGGTTTCGGCGCCGTGGTCCGATGTCGAACGCCTGTTCAGGCCCGGCGTAGATTTTCTGTTTGCAAACAACGGTTCCGAGATGCGGCGTCATCTTCGCGCCGTGCTGCACGACGCGGATCTCGCCGCCTCTCTGGCGACTTCGGGCCTCGAGACCATCCGCTTGCGGCACACATGCCGGCACCGGGCGAATGAGCTGTTCGGCGTGCTCGCCGAATGCGGGCACCGCCAAGCCGCCGACACGATCCTTGCAAAGGAGGCCGCCGAATGAAGATCGCATTTTACGGGTCGAGCCTGCTGTCGTCCTATTGGAACGGCGCGGCCACCTATTACCGCGGACTGCTCAAGGCCCTGGCAAGGCTCGGCTATGACATCACCTTCTACGAGCCGGACGTCTACGATCGCCAGAAGAACCGCGATATCGCGGCGCCGGACTGGTGTGCCGTCGTCGTCTACGAGGCCACTCCGCATGCCATGATGCAGGTGGCGGCGCGGGCGGCGGAGGCAGATATCGTCGTCAAGGCAAGCGGCGTCGGTTTCGCCGACGACGCGCTGTTGCGGGCGGTGCTCGATCACGCCCGTGCCGATGCGCTCACCGTATTCTGGGATGTCGATGCGCCGGCGACGCTTGGCCAGTTGCGCGACGAGCCCGACCATCCGCTGCATCGCGCGCTGCAGGAAATCGACCTCGTGCTGACCTATGGCGGCGGCGACCCGGTGGTCTGGGCCTATCGGGCAATGGGGGCGGCCGAATGCGTGCCGATCTACAATGCGCTCGATCCGGAAACGCATCATCCGGTCGGCAAGGACATGCGCTTTGCCTGCGATCTCGCCTTTCTCGGCAACCGGCTGCCGGACCGCGAGGCGCGCGTCGAAGCCTTCTTCCTCGACCCGGCCGGCCGCTCCGCCGATCAGCGCTTCCTGCTCGGCGGATCGGGCTGGGGCGACAAGCAGATGCCCGCCAATGTCCGATGGCTCGGCCATGTCGGCACGCGCGACCACAATGCATTGAACGTCACGGCCAAGGCGGTGCTGAACATCAGCCGCGACAGCATGGCGGCCAATGGCTTTTCACCTGCGACGCGCGTTTTTGAGGCGGCGGGCGCCGGCGCATGCCTCATCACCGACGCCTGGCTCGGCGTGGACCTGTTCCTGAAACCCGGCGAGGAAATCCTGGTCGCGCGCGATGGCGAGGACGTCGCCGAGATCATGCAAAGCCTTAGTGCCGAACGGGCTAAGGCGATCGGGACATCGGCGCTTCGGCGCGTGCTTGGCGAACATACCTACACGACACGTGCCGTTTTAGCCGACGCCATCTTCAGGCGCCATTTCGAGCGTCCGACCGTGGAGGCGGCCGAATGACAAAGCCGCTCGACATCGTCTTTCTTGGCCTGTCGCTCTCCTCATCCTGGGGAAACGGCCACGCCACCACCTTTCGGGGGCTGCTTAAAGGTCTCCACGAACTCGGCCACCGCGTCACTTTTCTCGAACGCGACGTGCCGTGGTACGCAAGTCACCGGGATCTGCGCGATCCCGATTTCTGCGCCTTGCGCTACTATGAAACGATCGATGATCTTCGCCGCAATTTTGCGCGCTGTCTGCGCGATGCCGATATCGTGGTCGTCGGCTCCTTCGTTCCCGAAGGCCCTGAAATCATCGACGTCGTGGCATCGCTGTGCACGGGTCAGTTCTGCTTCTACGACATCGACACGCCGATCACGCTGGCAAAGCTTTCGACCGATGATTGCGAGTACATTGCCAGGCGGCAGGTCCCGTATTTCGACGTCTACTTCTCCTTCACCGGCGGGCCGACGCTTGCCCGTCTGACGGCGGAATTCGGCGCGAGGCGGGCCGAGCCGCTCTACTGCTCCGTCGACCCGGAACGGCATCACGGAACCGGTGATCCAATCCGCTGGGATCTCGGCTATCTCGGCACCTACAGCCCCGACCGCCAGGCGACGCTAGAGGCCCTGCTGTTCGAACCGGCGCGTCGCATGCCGGAGCGCCGCTTCGTCGTGGCAGGCTCGCAATATCCGCGCGAAATCGCCTGGCCGGACAATGTGGATCGCATCGAACACCTGCCGCCGGCAGATCACGCCGCCTTTTACAGCCGCCAACGCTACACGTTGAACGTCACGCGCAGTTCCATGATCGCGGCCGGATGGTCGCCCAGCGTGCGCCTCTTCGAGGCAGCCGCCTGCGGCACGGCGATCATCAGCGATAGCTGGGCCGGACTGGACAGCCTGTTTCCAGAGCGGACGATCCACACGGCGCGCAGGACCGAGGACGTAATCGGTATCCTGTCTGGGGAATCCGACGGCGCCCGGCTTGCCATGGCCAGGCAGGCGCGCGTGCTCATCCTCGCAGCTCACACAAGCATCGCAAGAGCCCGCGAATTCGTTTCGCTGCTGGCGCAGGCCAAATCGCCACGTTCTGTTCTCGATCTGGACGTCGAGAGCGCAGCATGACCCGCAGACGGGAGAAGATAGAGATGCAGCTATCAAGAAAGGCGCAACGGACCAAGACCGTGCTTGTCGCCGGCGGCGCAGGTTTCCTCGGTTCGCATCTTTGCGAGACAATGCTCCAGGCCGGCTGGCGCGTGATCTGCGTCGACAATTTCCTTACCGGCCGCATGGAGAACATAGCATCGATCGCCGATCGTCCGGATTTTCGGCTGATCAAGCAAGACATTTGCCGACCGTTGGAGCTTGGCGAACCGGTTGACCGCATCTTCAACATGGCGTGCGCGGCCTCGCCACCACGCTATCAGGCCGACCCGGTCCACACGACACGGACTTGCGTCATCGGGACGCTCAATCTGCTGGAGCTCGCCGCCCGTAATGGCGCCCGCTTCCTGCAGGCGTCCACCAGCGAAATTTATGGCGATCCCGAACAGCATCCGCAGAAGGAAGACTATGTCGGCCACGTGAACTGCATCGGCCCCCGCGCCTGCTATGACGAAGGCAAGCGCACCGCCGAAACCTTGTGCTTCGATTATTTGAGAATGGGAAAGGCCGATATCCGTGTCGCGCGCATCTTCAACACCTATGGTCCCAGGATGGATCCTGCGGATGGACGGATCGTTTCCAATCTGATCATGCAGGCACTCGAGAGACGGCCGCTGACGATATTCGGCGACGGGCTGCAGACCAGGTCGTTCTGCTACGTTTCCGATCTGGTCGACGGCTTGATCCGGTTGATGGAGGTCAATCCCAACCCGCGCCAGCCGATCAATCTAGGCAATCCGGGGGAGTTCACCATCCTGCAACTGGCGGGCCTGGTGAGAGGCATGACCGCCACCAAATCGGACTTGAAATTCCTGCCGCTGCCGCAAGACGATCCTCGTCGTCGGCAACCCGACATTTCCCGTGCAAGGAAGCTTCTCGGCTGGTCGCCCAAAGTGCCGCTCAGGCAGGGTTTGATGCGCACAATCGGCTATTTTGCCGAGCTTGAGACGGCGCAGATGGTCGACAGAAGACGTCGAATTGCCGCCACCGTGCGTTCTGCATCAGGCCGGCTGCAAAACCTGCCGGCCTGAAGGCGGGGAGCGTCTGGCCGCTGCTTGGTCACGACGGAAAGCGCCGTCGTCTCGGATTTGGTCACTTTTTCTCGTTGCGGGAACAACCCGTCCAGCTTCTGGTTCTGTCAAGGTACCGGCATGGAGACGATTGTGCATCCGAAGCGATCCGCCAAAGACATCGAACAAATGGCCGCAAAGGAGACGGCTGCCTTCCTGCGGCGCGCCTCCATCACCTATCTGGAATGTTGTGTGAGCCTGATGATGACGCATCTTCAGCGCGAGGAGGTAGCGGCCATCCTCGAAAAGGAAGCGGATATGCTGCGCCGGCTGGACTGATCCTGGTCGAGCGGCGGCAGGTCGCCTTGGCTTTCCAGGAAACGAAGCAGCGCGGCAGCGTAACGTCTTGCCGCGGCCGCCAGCCGGATCTGTTCCCGATCATCGCCCGATCGCTCAGCCATGCTCCACAAGCCAAGCTGGAAGGCGAGATAGCAGGGCTCGTAGTAGTGGACCAGATTGGCATCGACGCGACGAGAGGTAGTCGCCTCGACAGCTTTGCACAGTGCCGCAGTCGCTGCGTCGGAGAGGCTGTACTCGACACGGGCGCCGGCAATGTCCCAGGCGATGTCCTGGCAGCCGATCAGATCGTGCGATCGGCAATGGTCGAGGGCGTCCGTCTTGATCAGCGTTCCGCCGCGCGAAAGGATGAACTCCCACGGATGAAGCCGCCCGTCGATCTCGACCCGCTGCATGTTCTTGGGTGGAGCCCGTGTCGAAAACCAGTTCTGCAGCTCCGCCGCGCGGTTTTCGCCCAGCGTCTCACTTGTATTCCGCACGGCCATGTCGGCAAGGGCCTCCAGCGAGGCGCCCGGCTGGGAGGCGGGCAGATTGGCTGCGCGCCAGGACAGATAGCGCGCGAGATGAGCGACCATTTTTTCTTTCGAAAGCCTTGCCCGGTCCAGCGTTGCACCGTCGATCCAGCGTTCGACGAGAAAGCCATGGCACAGCCCGGCGACTTCCGGGCCAAAGCCTGCATCGTGCAGCTTCCTGGCGGTCTCGGCCTTTTGCATTCCGATTTCGCCGAGGCCAACGAATTTGACCGACCATTTTCCCCGGCCCGCAAAAGCGAGGAACTTTCGCCGCTCGAAGCCGCGGTGAACAGGTGGCCAATGATCCAGCGAGCCATAGTGCAAGCGACGCCACTCTCCGGCGGATGTTTCGGTCAGGCTGGCCGCTGTGCGGCCGATCGTCCTGGCCACCCAATCCCGCAACGTCGGGACAGCGGATCCAGCAGGGAAAGTCCGTTCGAAATCCACGCTGTGTTTTTGGCAAACCGTCCATGCCTCCCGACTGTTCGTCGATGCCTCGGGGCCCGGCCCACCCGAATGGCTGGGGAACAGATGGATGCGCCCGGCATCGATATCCAGCGCTTGCAGCCATGCGACGACTGCGTGAAACGAGCTGCCGGACAGGCCCGGGCCCTCATCGACGACAGCGAAATGGGCCGATGGCCTTGTCCTCCAGCCGCCGATCAGTTCCGGATCGGCGGCAAGCCGCCTGCGAAACGGATGACCGGTCGGACGGACGCTGACGGGTGCCGGTGCGCCGATGGCTGCAGCCACCATCGCTGCAAGCCCCAGGCCGATGCTGCGGATGCCGATTACGCATGTGTTCGCATCGAGACCCGACTGCCGCGCGGCGACGAAATAGCTCTCCGGATAGAGCGCGTAATGGGCGTAGCCCTCGGCCGTGCCGATGAGGATTTCGCCATCGCAATCGAGTTCGGCCAGCATTCGCGGCACTTCGGCATCGACCGGGCCGTCGATGGCGAATCCGGCCGCCCACGATCTGCCCACGTCCCGGGCCAAGCCGACCAGGAGATTTGCGCCCGCGATCCGCTGTCGGGAATTCCTGTCCATGCCGTTGGCCTCGAATTCAGCATCGGCAAGGCCCTGGACCAATTCCGAGATCTTGATGAACAGGCCGACCAGGGCTGCGTGCCGTCCGATCCCGCTTGGCATATCCGCAATGTGCCCGGCCGCTTTGCAGGCCGAGCCGCGAACATATCGCGCGCTCTCAATTCGCTTGTGGTCGCCATAGACGATCATTGTTCCGTCCCGGTTGGCCTCACTCCCAGCTGCACAACTCGGCGAGCGCTACTTTGATCCACCATCGGTTGCACGATTTTTGCAGCCGGCAAGGAACAATCAGCGAGGCAGGTGGTTTGGCACGAAGAACTTACCTTCAACAGCATAGGCAGCGGTTTCGTGGGATCGAAGAAAGTTCGGATCGGAATAGTAGGCGTGGGCAACTGCGCCTCCTCCCTTATTCAGGGCATCACCTATTACCGTGACGCAAGGAGCGATGAGCCCATCCCCGGGCTGATGCATGCCGATCTTGGCGGCTACCATGTCAAAGACATCGAGGTGGTCTGCGCTTTCGATGTCGCCAAGGGCAAAGTCGGACGCGATGTGGCAGACGCGATCTACAGCGCGCCGAACAATACTTTCCGCTTTGCCGATGTGGCGGCTACCGGCGTTCGCGTCGAACGCGGGCCGACACTGGACGGCATCGGCAAATATCTGCGCGACGAGATCCAGGAGGCCGACGAACCCGTCGCCAACATCAGCAAGATCCTCGCCGAAAGCGGCGCCGAAATCCTGGTGTCCTATCTGCCTGTCGGTTCGGAGGAGGCAACGCGCTTTTATGCCGAGTGCGCGCTCGAGGCGGGCTGTGCCTTCGTCAACTGCATACCCGTCTTCATCGCCTCGCGGCCGGAGTGGCGCCGGCGCTTCGAGCAGCACGGCCTGCCGCTCATCGGCGACGACATCAAGAGCCAGGTCGGTGCGACGATCGTCCACCGGCTGCTCGCCAACCTGTTCCGCGAGCGCGGCGTGCGCATCGATCGCACCTATCAGCTCAATTTCGGCGGCAACACCGACTTCCTCAACATGCTGGAACGCGAGCGGCTGGAATCGAAGAAGATCTCAAAGACGCAATCCGTCACCAGCCAGATCGACGTTCCCCTGGAGCCCGGCAACATTCACGTCGGGCCGAGCGACCATGTCCCGTGGCTGACCGATCGCAAGTGGGCCTATATCCGGGTCGAAGGCACAACCTTCGGCGGTGTGCCGCTGAATGCCGAGCTCAAGCTGGAAGTGTGGGATTCGCCCAATTCGGCCGGCGTCGTCATCGATGCGGTGCGTTGCGCCAAGCTGGCGCTCGACCGCGGTATCGCGGGCGCGCTGACCGGTCCCTGCAGCTATTTCATGAAATCGCCGCCCGAGCAGTTCACCGACGCGGAAGCCCGCCAGCGCACGCTCTCGTTCATCGCCGGCAAGGACGAGCCGATGCTCGATGCCGCGGAATGACGACGACGTTCTTTCTGGTGCGCCACGCCGCGCACGACAATGTCGGCTGTTATCTTGCCGGACGGATGGCCGGCGTTTGCCTCGGCGAAGCCGGCAAGGCACAGGCCTCGCATCTGGCAGACCGCATGGCACGCGACGCGATAGCGGCAATCTTCTGCAGCCCGCGCGAACGCACGCAGGAGACTGCCAATCCGATCGCGCTCGCCTGCAATGCCGGTGAGATCGTGATCCGCGAGGAACTCGATGAGATCGACTTCGGCACCTGGTCGGGAAAGACCTTCGAAGAGCTGAACCAGGATGCCGACTGGCGAGTGTGGAACGACCAGCGTCAGCAGGCGAGAACACCGAGCGGCGAGACCATGCTGGACGTGCAGCAACGCGTCGTCTCATTGATCGAGCAGGTCCGCGGCACCTACCAGAACCAGGGCGTCGCACTGGTCAGCCATGCCGACGTCATCAAGGCCGCCGTGTGCAAGGTGCTCGGCCTGTCGCTGGGAAACTGCTTTCGCTTCGATATCGACCCAGCGTCGATCACCACGGTTGTTTGGGGGGACTGGGGGTCGAAGCTGATCAGACTCAACGAAGCTGCCTGACGAGGAATTGCCGGATGCGCATGGTCATTTTCGGTCTTACCGTGACATCGTCGTGGGGCAATGGGCACGCTACGCTGTGGCGCGGATTGATCCGGGCGATGGCCGGGCTGGGCTGGTCTATCACCTTCTTCGAACGCAACACTCCCTATTATGCCGGGACGCGCGACCTCGACCAGTTGGATGGCGGCAACCTCGTCCTTTATCAGGATTGGGAGGACATCCAGCGCGTTGCCGAGCAGGCGATGAATGAGGCCGATGTGGTCATCGTCACCTCCTATTGCCCCGATGCCGTGAGCGCGTCGCGCCTTGCCCTCCAGGCCTGTCGCGGGCTGAAGGTGTTCTACGATCTGGATACGCCGGTGACACTGGCGCGGATCGAACAAGGTGAGCCTCCGGCCTATTTCGGGCCGGAAGGGCTTCGCGATTTCGATCTCGTGCTGAGCTACACGGGAGGCACCGCGATCGACGCATTGAAGTCGATGCTGGGTGCACGCCGCGTCATGCCGCTCTACGGCCATGTCGATCCAGAGCGACACCGGCCCGCCCCGCCCAGGCCGGAGTTTGCCGGCGACCTTTCCTATCTCGGGACCTATGCGGCAGACCGCCAGGCCGGGGTCGAGAGGCTGCTGGTCAGTCCGGCTGCGCGCCTGCCGGAGCGCCGCTTCATCATTGGCGGCGCACAATATCCGCAGGAATTCCCGTGGAGCGACAATATTTTCTTCGTCCGGCATCTGCCGCCGGCCGACCACCCCGCCTTCTTTTCATCATCACGGCTGACCCTGAACGTGACCCGCGAGGCGATGGCCGAAAGGGGCTGGTGTCCTTCCGGCCGGCTGTTCGAAGCCGCCGCTTGCGGTGCCGCGATGGTGAGCGACACATGGCCGGGACTGGAGGCCTTTTTCCGGCCCGGCGAAGAGATCGTCGTGGCGAACAGCACCGACGACGTGGTCGCCGCGCTCGACCTGTCCGACGCCGAGCTTGACGCTATCCGCCGCCGAGCGCGCGAGCGGGTGCTGGACGAACACACCTCGGCGCGGCGCGCGAAGGAATTCGACCGCATCCTGTCCGATGCACTGCACGGCTCCACGCATGGCGAGCCGTTGAAGGAGGCAGTTTGATGTTGGGCATCGTGCCCGCAGCCGGACGGGGAAGCCGCATCCAGCCGCTCGGCTTTTCGAAGGAGCTTCTGCCGGTCGGCAGCCGCATCGACGGCAACACCGAGCGGCCTTGCGCGGTCAGCGAATACCTGGTGCGCCGCATGGTGCGCGCGGGGGCCGACAAGATCTGCTTCGTCATCGGCTCGGGTAAGTCGGATATCCTCGAATATTATTCTGCCGGCTATGCCGACGCGACTGCGCTGTTTGTGGTGCAGCCCTCTCCGGTCGGCCTTTGCGACGCCATCTTCCGTGCCGCACCGCTCGTCACAGCCGATGAGACCGTTCTGGTCGGGTTGCCCGATACAATCTGGTTTCCCGAAGACGGCTTCCTGGCCCTCCCGGACGACGGCCTGTCCTTCCTGCTGTTTCCGGTGGACCAGCCGGAGTTCTTCGATGCCGTCGTTGTCGACCAGGACGACCGGGTGAAGCAAATCCAGGTCAAGCAGCAGAATGCCCAATCGAACTGGATCTGGGGTGCGTTCAAGATGCCCGGCCGCACCCTTCACCAGCTCGCCGCGCTGTGGCGGGAACGGGACCGGTGCGACGAATATATCGGCACGCTGGTCAATGCCTATCTCGCCGCCGGAGGCGATGCCTATGGCATCAAGGCTGGCACCGCCTATGTCGACGTCGGCACCTTCAACGGCTACCGCACCGCACTTCGCCTGCTTGAAAGCGCCGGCGGTACCAAGGACGACCAAGTCGCCAATACGCGGCCCGGCCACCAGCACGTCCCTGTCCTCGCAGGCGAAGGAGGCTAGCCATGCTGCATTCCGATGCCGAAATCCGCCGCCGTATCGATGCGCTCGGCCCATGGTTCCACAATATGGAACTGGCCGGCGTCGAAACCGCTCCCGATCATTTCCTCGGCAATTACCCACTGATCAAATGGCGCAAATTCGCCGACGCCATTCCCGCCGATCTTTCCGGCAAGGCGGTGCTCGACATAGGCTGCAATGCGGGTTTCTATTCGATCGAGATGAAACGCCGCGGCGCCGGCCGCGTGCTTGGCATCGATTTCGATGAGGCTTACCTGGCGCAGGCGCGCTTTGCCGCTGAGGTTGCGGACTGCGACATCGAATTCCGGCAGCTCTCGGTCTACGACGTTGGCGCCCTGCATGAGCGGTTCGACATCGTGCTGTTCATGGGCGTGCTCTACCATTTGCGCCATCCCTTGCTCGCACTCGATCTGATCCGTGAGCACGTCGCCCGGGACCTGATGATCTTCCAGTCGATGCAGCGCGGCAGCACCAACGTGCCGGCGCTCGAGCAGAATTATCATTTCTGGACCCACGACCTGTTCGACCGGCCGGAGTTCCCAAAGCTGCATTTCATCGAGCATCGCTATGCCGACGACCCGACCAACTGGTGGATTCCCAATCGCGCCTGCACCGAAGCCATGCTGCGCAGCGCCGGCTTCGAGATCGTCCTGCAACCGGAGCAGGAGGTCTATTTCTGCCGCACCGCCGACGTGCCGGCCGGTGGCGGCGTCGTCTACCCGTCGAAAGGACAAATAAATGATTGAAGCCGCGATGATCTGGAACGAGCCCAACAACAAATCCCACTGGGATCCCGAGCTCGACCCCGACTGGAGCCGCTTCGCCAACATGGCAACCCTGGTCGCCGACGCGATCGCGTCGGAGAATCCGGCCTTGACCAAGGTCCTTGGCGGCATCTCGCCGATCGATGCCGGTTTCATGACACGGATGAAGGAGTTCGACGTGCTCGATCATGTCGATGCTGTCGCCGTGCACGGTTTCCCGCTCGACTGGAACCTCTGGCAGATCCACGAATGGCCGCAGAAGATCGGGGAGATTTCGGCTGTCACCGATCTTCCGGTATGGGTCAGCGAGGTCGGCGTGTCGACCTTCGGCGCCGAGGAGGTACAGGTCTGGGGCCTGCGCCGGACCGCGGAATTGCTGATCGGCAACGCACCGCGCATCCAATGGTATAGCCTCTACGACCTGCCGCGCGAGTGGGAAGCGACGACGCGCCATCGCGAGGCGGAAGGCTCGTCTTACTACCGCCATTTCTACATGGGCCTGCTCCGCCAGGACGGCACGCCAAAGCCCGCGCTCGAGGAGTTCCTGCACCACACGCCGGCAATGGGACTGGTGCAGTGGTTCCATTTCGAAGATCACCGGCTGGGTGACGCCGTCGCCTGGATGAAACGGCTCGGCGTCACCAATCTGCGCACCGGGCTTTCCTGGGCCGACAGCTTCAGGCCGAACGCACTTGACTGGTTCGACCGGCAGATGGAGGCTTTGGCCGACTTCGACGTGACGGTTACTTTCTGCTTCACGCCGGAACACCGCGGAATGATGCCGCACCACAGCAGTCCGCCGCTGGTGCCGGAGGAATTCGCCGACTTCTGCGCGGCAATGACGCGCCGATATGCCGGCAGCATCGCTGCCCCTTCGGTCGGCAGGCTGCGCGCCTCCGCAGCGTGAGGAGCTTCGGCTCTCCAGCCATGACGCTCACCGTCCTCAACGTCGCCTATCCCCTCGCCCCGGTCGGGCCGGATGCGGTCGGCGGCGCCGAGCAGGTTCTGTCGATGCTCGACCAGGCGCTCGTACGCGCCGGACACCGTTCGATCGTGATCGGCTGCCAAGGCTCGAGCGCGGCGGGTGTCCTCATCGAGACGCCGGCCGAACCGGGCGTGCTCGATGAAGCGGCGAGGCACCGGGCACAGCGTGCTCATCGCGCCGCAATTGCTGCCGCGCGCGCCCGTTGGCCAATCGACGTGGTTCATTTGCACGGCATTGATTTCGACGCCTATCTGCCGGGCGACGGGCCGACATTGGTGACCTTGCATTTGCCGCTCGACTGGTATCCGGCCGACGCTCTCAATCCGGCGCGAAACGATCTATGGCTGCATGCTGTATCCGCGGCTCAGCAAAGAACCGCGCCGCCGGGAGCCAGGCTGATCGGGCCGATTCCCAACGGAGTGGACGTCGACGCGCTGAGCGAACCGCAGGCCAAACACGACTTTGCGCTCGTGCTCAGCCGCGTCTGCCCGGAAAAGGGCATCCATCTGGCGCTGGACGCAGCCAAGAAGGCCAGCGTGCCGCTGGTCATCGGTGGCAAGGTCTACCCCTATGAAACGCACACAGCGTATTTTCGCGACGAGGTCGAACCCCGGCTGGACGACCGGCGCCGCTTCCTTGGTCCGCTCGGCTTTGTCGCCAAGCGGCGCCTGCTGAACACAGCCCGCTGCCTAGTCATCCCGAGCCTTGCCGCGGAAACCAGTTCGCTCGTCGCCATGGAGGCGCTCGCCTGCGGCACCCCCGTGGTGGCCTTCCCGAATGGCGCACTGCCGGATGTGGTCGAGCACGGCAAGACCGGGTATCTGGTTGGGGATGTCGACAAGATGGCCGAAGCCATCGCTGCCGCACCCAGCCTGGACCCCGAGACCTGCCGGGCCGAGGCGCGGCGGCGCTTTTCACTCGACCGCATGGTTTCCTCCTACATGGACGCCTATCGGGCGCTGGCACGGCTCGGCACAGACAGCGGGCAGCTCGCGACGGCAAAGTGAGCGCGACATGCTCCGCAGTGAGATCATCGACGATCCGGCGGACCTCGAAGCCCTCGAGCCGCACTGGTGGGAACTCTGGTCGAGCAGTCCCTCGGCGACGCCGTTCCAGTCTCCCGCATGGTTGCTGCCATGGTGGCGGACATTTGCTCCCGGCGACCTAGCGACGGTCGCCATCTGGCGTGGCGACGATCTGGTCGGCCTGGCGCCACTCTATCTGGAACGCCACGACGCCGGCGCGCGATTGCTTCCGCTCGGCATTTCGGTGAGCGACTATCTGGATGTCCTTTGTCTTCCCGAGATCGCCGAACCGGTCGGCGCAGTCATCGGTGGCGCCGTTCTTTCCGTCGGCTGGTCACAGTGGATCTTGCAGGACCTGCCTCCCGGCGGCGCCGGCCTTGCCATCAGGCATGCCGCGCTCGAATCGTGCCAAGCCGTCGGTCACGCCGCTTGCCCGGTGCTCGCCCTCGCCGGCGACCAGACGCTTCAAGGCTGTGTTCCGGCGCGGCGGAGGCGCCAATTGCGCCGCGCCCACAGGGCCGCGTCGAGACGCGGCAGTGTCTCCATCGAACCCGCTTTGTCCGATCCGCAGACATTCCTCGACCACCTGATCCGCCTTCACCGCGCGCGCTGGGCCGGACACGGCGACGGCGTGCTGTCCGATTCCCGCGTGGAAGAATTCCACCGTCAGGCGCTGCCGCAAATGGCCGCCCAAGCGCTTGCCCGATGCTGGCTTATCACGATCGGTAACGCGATCGTGGGCGCCTATTACGGGTTCCATCATCGTGGCCGCGCTTGCGCTTATCTCGGTGGCTTCGATCCGGCCTATGCCGAGGAAAGTCCCGGCGCGCTGCTCATCGGCCAAGCGATAAGGCAGGCGATCTGCGAAGGCGCGGAAGAGTTCGATTTTCTGCGCGGGCAAGAGGCCTACAAGTACAGCTGGGGCGCCGTAGACCGGTGGACGATGCGCAAGATCTGGACGCGGAGCAAAGGGCGATGAGCGCGACGCAGCCAGGATCTCGGCGGTCGACATCAGCAAGGCGGGTGCTGGAGGACTGCATGGCAGACGGTGCCGGCGTCGAAGCCGTCATCGCCAGGCTGGCTCTCCGTTTCGAGACAGGAATCGAAGCCGCAGAACTGGCGAAGATTGCACAAAACACACATTCGGCCGATTCGCGAAAGACGGCAAAACTACGACGGATTGCCGACCTGCTTCAGCGCAGGCCCGAGATCTTCGCCACGCTGCGCAAAACAGGTGGTGCCGTTCGGCACGAGCGTGGCGAGGACGAGACCGACGATGCGGTCGTCAAGCGGCTGGCGGCCGGGTTTGACGCGGCGGCGGCGATCTCCCCGGCGGCGAGCGTCCAGCTGTCATCGCTGGGCAATGAGGAAAAGCTCTCTGCCGCTACGGCTGAGATCGTTGCATGGCTGGAGAGGCGAGGCTTTACCGGCACTGACCGCGACATACTGGATATCGGCTGTGGTATCGGTCGGTTCGAACAGGCGCTCTCCGCTCTGTCGCACCGGATCGTTGGCAGCGATATATCCCCAGCGATGATCTCGATCGCCCGCCGGCGATGCGCCGGGCTCGGCAATGTAGAATTCCGCCCTGCGCGCGGTTTCGATCTTGCCGATTTTTGCGATGCCAGCTTCGACCGCGTGCTGGCCGTCGACAGCTTTCCCTATCTGGTGCTGGCCGGCCTTGCGGAGCGACATTTCGTGGAAATCGCGCGCGTGCTGAAGAGGCCGGGCATGGCCGCGCTTTTGAATTATTCATATCGCGGATCGCCGGCGCTGGATCGCGCCGATGTCCATAACTTCGCCAACGCAAATGGCATGCAAGTCCTCGTCGACGGCGAAAAGCCTTTCCGGCACTGGGACGGCGATGCCTTCCTGCTTACGATTTCCGGCGGAACATTGCGGCCCAACGATGGTTCGGATGCCGAACGGGAAAAGCCGCTATTCGACAGTATGAAGGAGGACAAGATGGCGTCCGGCAGCAAGAAGCACATCGGTCGCGGCAGTCACGGCAAAGGCGCTGGCGCTGGCGCGATGACCGATCTTCCCAAGGACAAGATCGGAGAGAACGCCGTTCTGTCCAACAGAGACAAGAAGCAGCACACCAAGGAGCGTGGGCTCGACGGCAATCGGGTCAAGTCCGAGCAGTACCAGGATCATTCAGCGGATCGGCGGCCTGAAGACTGATCGTTGCGGCAGCATGTGGCTTGCAGCCGGTGAGCAATTGAAAGGCGGCGAGAGCCCAACCGCTGACGAAGCTGTGCAAGGACCGATGCCGGTCGCATGGACGCCCTGCAAATTCTTGCAAACTCGCACTGTTGCCACCAGAGTGAGGTGAAGGAACCAACATTTGCCAAGAGAACGCGATGTCTCGCTCAAGGGAAGATTCCGGCAGCAGGCGTGCCGATCTGACGATAGATCGGGAAATCGCTTCCTTGCTTGCGGCCATCGAGCAGGAAAGGGTTCCTGACCGGCTGACCAAACTTGCGATCGAATTGCAGCATGCGCTTATCGAAAGGCGCTTGCGCGAAACCAGTAATTAACGTGACGTGTATTAGCGGCGCCTCTCGGCTTCGAAGTCCAGTTGTCCTTCGGACAGATAGCTGCGCCTTTCCATCAGGGTTTGCGAGGAACTTTCGCCAAGATATTCCAGCACGCCGGCGCGTGCCCTGTTGAGCCGGCTCTTCACGGTTCCCACCGCGCAACCGCATATTTCGGCCGTTTCCTCATAGCTGATGCCCAGAACGCCTATCAACATCAGAACCTCGCGCTGGTGCTCAGGAAGACTCTGGATGGCCTGGTGGACCTCCTTGCCCTGTACGGACCATTCCTGCGTCGCTTCCGAGATCGGCCGCAGCGAAGCGCAGTCGAGCAGGCCGGGCGCTTCCCTCACCGCGGCCCTGACACGCGTGTAGTAGGTGTTGCGCATGATCGTGAAGAGCCATGACTTCATGCGCGTTCCAGCTTCGAACTTGTCAATGTTGGCCAAGCCCTTGGTCAGCGTCTCCTGGACCAGGTCGTCGGCATCATCGGGAGTGCGGCAGAAGGTGCGGGCGAAAGCCCTCAAAGCGGGTATGAGGTCGACGATGGAAACTTCTTCGGTTTCGCGAGTCGCCAAGGCGTAGGCTGTAGGTGGCAATGGTCCAGCTCCCGTCCAGAATGAGTTCGTGAGCGCAGACCAGTTAAATGCATTGGGCGAAAGATCGTTCCGGCTGGCGAAAATCACCCGGATCGGGAACCGGAGCGGCTTGGCTGGGCAACCCAGCCGGCGGTGATATTTTTGACGGAACAACCACCGGTATCGCGGAGTTGGAATCCAGGCCGTCCGAAAATCCGGGGCGCCGCCATTGGCGTGTCGAAACGCGATTTTCGCAGCGAGCCTGGGCCGCCACCTCAAGGACAGTCCGCCACCTCAAAACAGGAGGAACCCATGACAGGAAACAAGCACGCCAAAGGCAAAACGCCGGCCGATAGCGACCTTGCCAACGATCCCGGCATCGGCAGTTCCAAGGGCACGATCAAGGAGGGCGACCGGCTCGATCAGGGCGACAACACGTTCGAAGGCGATGTCGAGAACGACACCACGCCTCAAGGCGGTATCAATCCCCGGCAAAAGATGCGGACCAACAAATGACGCCAGCATCGGCCGGCGCACGATCGAACAAACCCGCTGCAACCCGTGCAGCAATCCCGCGTTAAAGAGCATGGGCCTCGCGTCCGCCCAGCGTTGATGCGACAGGCTCTTTCGCGGAGACACAGATGACAAAAAAATCGTTTGGCCGCCCCGTTCCAATTCTCGTCGGCCTTGGTTTCCCTCGCCATGTCGAAAATATCTGGCAGGCCTATGACGTCTTGAACGAATGGCCGAGTCGCGGCCCGGCGCACAAGGCGGCGTTCGACGCCTGTCGCGCCGGGCTGGCTGACGAGGTCGATGCCGAGACCGTGCGCGCGGCGTTCGAAGCATTCGCCCGCAAGGCGGGCATTCTGGCGCACGATGTCGCCGCCGAAATACCAGCAGGCACCAATCCCACTGCGGTTCGCGACGTCGGCTAAAATGCCCAGCAGGCCATGTGACCCGCTGAGGCTAATTTATATCAAGGGTGGTTAAATCGGGAGGACCGCCATGCTGGAGATAAAGTTCGATGCTCCGGTTTGCATCTACTTCGGCAAGCCGGGACGATCGCGAATGGTCAGCTCCGTTTTCGAGGCTTCTTACTGCCTCAAAAGCGAGAAATGGCCTGCCCGCAATGCCCCGTTGTCGCTGATGGCGGGAGATGCATTGGATGGCGCCCAGATCGGCCAGATTACGGCAGCGGAAGCCCGCGAAGCATTTATCGACGCGGCTTTGGAAGCGAAGATTCTTGTCGAAGGCGAGCCGCATGACACACATGCCCGGACAGCCTTCATGCCGGACGGCGGGTGAACCGGCAGGCTGCTTCCCCGCAGAGCCGTTTATCGCGAATGGCTGGCTTCCTCGGCCTTTTTCTCCTGCTGCTGTCTGAGGACCTCGTCGGTTCCGACCAGCTTCTTCGATCCGCCGGGGATCGCGGTGGAAACAACAGCCGGCGGGTCGCTTGCGGGGAAAGAATCCTCCAGACCCGCCTGCAGCTGGTCTTCCAGCGTCTGCGGCTCTTCCGAGCGGCCAGCGGTCCTTCGGGTGTCTACATTCTCCAGCGGCTGTGTCATGTCCGGTGAAGACCTGACTTCTCGAATCCAGCCATAGAGCTGTTCGATGGCAAATTCCTTCATTGTGTCGAAATCGGCCTTTTCGTCACGCGATGCCTCGATTTGGTCAACCATGGTCTTCTCGAACCGTTCGAGGCTCTCGCTTCCACACGCTCGGCAGAGACGCACCAGCGCCTCGCGCAGTATGAGCGGCGCAAAGTGCGCTGTCGCCTCGAGCCTGAGCTGCTGCAAACGCTCCGGAGTAGCGGCTTGGAACTTCGACATGTTCGACCTCTCGCCTTGTGGAGCATGTCAACGAAAATTGTCGGCGGATGTTCCATCGGTGGTGGCCGGTGCATCGCTTGATCCTCAGCGGTGCGCGCCACCACCGACTGCAATGCGGATACCGAGACCGACGACGAAGCAGCTGTGCCGGATGACCGTCCCGGCCGCCCGCTATGTAGAATCCATGCGGCTACTTCGGCCCGGATTCGCCAGATGCCTTGGTGCCATCGTTGGACCTGCCGGCATTTTGCATCATCTTGAGTGCTTCGTCCCTGGTCAGACCGCACCTGCGGGCAAAACAATCGATCTCATAGGCAACTCGGCCGACAGGTCGTGTTTGGCATGCATTTTTCGCTGGTGTTTGCGTGCGCCCATTCAGGCTCGGTCCCGGATCAGCCGGTTCCCAGCGCCTGGCCAATCCGTTTCGGCAAGTTTTCTCACGCGCCGTCTGGCCGGCCCACCCTGTCCTCGAGTTCGTTAAGGAACGCGAGCAGCGCGTCCTCAGGATCGTCTGCCTCTTCGGTCAGCATATCGATGCCCCAGTGGCCGAGGACAGCCTCCTGGACGATGCTCGGCTGCGACATGAAGATGAAGGATTTCGGGCGATTCTTGTCATAGCCGGAGCGGCGCCAGGTCTGCCAAAGCCGGTGCAGCAGCAGACGGATGTTCATGTCGGACATGCTGTAGCCGATGAACAGGATGGTGCGCCCGAGCGCGTCGGCCCGAAATTTCACGTCGAGCGGCGAATCGAACGACAGCCGGTCGAAATAGTCGGTCTCCGCCAGGACCAAAGATTTATCGTCGTCGAAATCGCCGTGGAATTTGATGATCTGCGTCACCTCGCCAGTGGCCTTGGGCAAATCCTTCGCATTGGCCACTTTCACAAAGGGCCGGCTATGGATCTCGAAGGCAACTTCGAGATTTCGGTCGTAGTTTGTCGTGTAGATGATCGGAAAATCGAGCGACACGATGAGCTTGTGGATCGCCGAGCCCTGCACTTTCTCCCGCGAGACGCTCCATTCACGATCCATCCAGCTGCGCAAGGGGCCGAGGCTCCCCTGCTTCAGCCGGTAGTATTCGGCAAGCGCCTGATAGCTGGCCTCCGGCGCACCGATCGTATCCTCGTCCAGACCGAGTTCTTTTTGCATGTGTTCGATGAGCTTTTGCCAGGACGGCAAGCCGACGCTCATCGACACCCCGGCTCCAACGAACAAGATCGCTCGCCGCTCTTTTACCGATTGAGCCAGTTGCTCGACTGCAGACAGCATTCGACACAACTGCGAAAAGCGCCGCTCCGTTCCAGCCGAACCCGGACCACCGGGAATAGATTTACTTCCGACTTGAGTGCTAACATTCGGATCGGCTGGCCCGAGCGCCCGGCCGCCGACTTTGGCCAACCGAATCCGACATTTATTTCGTTGCATTTGGCACTTCTGCGCCGCTCACGCGTTGGAGAGTGTTCAACAAACACGGCGCAGCTGCAGCTAATGGAGCTCTGCGCCAACGTCGGCAAACTCGACAGCCAATGAGGCAAGCGCGACTGGTGGCGGCGAAAAATAGGGTGCCTGGCAAAAGGGGAAAGAGGCCATTGGCTGCGATGCTGGGATGGACGCTGCTGGCAAGCTTCGCGCTGACTACCGCGGCGGTTGCTCAGTCAACGTCAAGCTTTGCGATAAATCCGCCTGCCGCAGCTGCTCCGCCCGACGACGGCCAATGGGCGATGCCGGCAAAGAACTACGCCTCGACTCGCTACAGCGAACTTGCGGAGATCACCGAAGACAACGTCAAAAACCTGCAGGTGGCCTTCACCTTCTCGACCGGCGTCAACAAGGGTCAGGAGGCTGCGCCCCTGGTGGTCGGCAACACGATGTACATCGTGACACCGTTTCCCAACATTCTCTACGCGCTTGACCTTACCAAGCCCGGCGCGCCGATGAAGTGGAAGTTCGAGCCCAATCCCGAGCCTGCGGCGCAGGGCGTTGCCTGTTGCGACGTGGTCAACCGCGGTGCAGCCTTCTTCGAAGGGCGCATCTATTTCAACACGCTCGATGGCCACACGATCGCCGTCGATGCGGCCACCGGCAAACCGGTCTGGAACACCCACATCGGCAACATCAACATCGGCGAGACCATCACCATGGCGCCGCTGGTGGTGAAGGGCAAAGTGCTGGTCGGCAATTCCGGCGGCGAAATGGGCGTACGCGGCTGGATCAAGGCGCTCGACGCCGGCGACGGGCACGTCGTCTGGACGGCCTACAATACCGGACCGGACGCCGAGGTGCTGATCGGCCCCGATTTCAAGCCGCATTACGACATGGACAAGGGCAAGGATCTCGGCGTGACGTCGTGGCCGCCCGACGCCTGGAAGATCGGCGGCGGCAATGTGTGGGGCTGGATCTCCTATGACCCGGACCTAAACCTGATCTTCCATGGCACCGGAAATCCCGGTCCGTGGAATCCGGATCTGCGGCCCGGCGACAACAAATGGACCGCCGGCATCTTTGCCCGCGATCCCGACACCGGCGCAGCCAAATGGTTCTATCAATGGACCCCGCACGATTTGCACGACTACGACGGCATCAACGAACAGGTGCTGCTCGACATGACCTGGCAGGGCAAGCCCCGCAAGGTGCTGGTCCGACCGGAACGCAACGGCTATGTCTATCTGTTGGATCGCACCACAGGCGAGGTCCTGTCGGCAGTCCCCTTCGGGCCAGTCAATTCCAGCACGGGCGTCGACCTCAAGACCGGCCGGCTGATTGTAAATCCGGACAAGAAGACCGGCACCGGCAAGGTCGTGCGCGACATCTGCCCGACCGCATCGGGCCTCAAGGACTGGCAGCCTTCGGCATTCTCGCCCAAGACTGGTCTGCTCTACATCCCGCACAACAATCTCTGCATGGACGAAGAGGGCGTCGAGGTGAATTACATCGCCGGCACGCCCTATGTCGGCATGAACGTGCGCATGATCCCCGGGCCGGGCGGCAATCGCGGTGCTTTCACCGCCTGGGATGTCGCCGCCGCCAAGCCGGCGTGGAGCCTGAAGGAGAACTTTCCGGTGTGGAGCGGCGCCGTCGCCACCGCCGGCAACGTCGTGTTCTATGGCACTATGGAAGGCTGGTTCAAGGCGGTCAGCGCCAGGACCGGCGAACTGCTGTGGCAGTTCAAGACGTCGTCCGGCATCATCGGCCAGCCGATCACCTATCGCGGCCCGGACGGGCACCAATATGTCGCGATTCTTTCGGGCGTCGGCGGCTGGGCCGGCGCGATCGTATCCGGCGATCTCGATCCGCGCGACGCCACCGCCGCGCTCGGCTTCGTCAACGTCATGAAGGATCTGAAGGATGTAACCACGCCGGGAGGTGCGCTGTATGTGTTCCGGCTGCCTTGAGAAGATCGGCCGAGTTGCGCGCGCACGGAGAAAATCTTCCCGGCGGTTTGGCGCCGCGGTCGGCGCACTGGCGCTCTCGCTCGTCGCCGCCGTTGCCGATGCGCGCGAATTGAGGATCTGCGCCGATCCCAACAACATGCCGTTCTCCAATGCCGCCAGGCAGGGCTTTGAAAACAAGATCGCCGAACTCGTCGCGACGGAGCTTGGCGCAGCGGTTTCCTACACGTGGTGGGCACAGCGGCGCGGCTTCGTCCGCAACACGTTGAAAGCTGGCTTGTGCGATCTTGTGCCCGGCACGCCCGCCAATCTCGAGATGCTGCGCACGACCGCGCCCTACTACCGGTCTTCTTATGTGTTCGTGACACGCCAAGATGTGCCCGAAATCACGTCCTTCAACGATCCTCGCCTGCGAGATCTGCACATCGGCGTCCAGCTGATAGGCGACGATGGCGCCAACTCGCCCCCCGTCCAGGCGCTTGGCCGTCGTGGCATCGTCGGCCATCTCATCGGTTTCCCCGTCTATGGCGACTATTCGGCGCCGAACCCGCCAGCACGCATCATTGAGGCGGTCGCGAATGGCGACATCGATATGGCCGTCGTCTGGGGACCGTTGGCCGGCTACTTCGGTGCCAGGCAAGAAATACCGTTGCGGATTACGCCGGTTGCGCCGCGCATCGACGGTCCGCTGCTGCCGATGATCTACGACATCTCGATGGGTGTGCGCCACGACGACGATGCGCTGCGCAGCGAGGTAGACGCAGCGCTCGCCAAACACCGCGCCGAGATCGATGCAATCCTGGCGGAATATGGCGTGCCTCGCCTCGACGTCGCCGGGGCGGCAGTGCGATGAACCGCTGCCTTCCATGCTTGCTGTCGGCGATGCTCGTCCTTGCCGCTTGCCAGCGTGAGGAACGCGAAACGCGTCCACAGTCGGCGCTCGGCTCGGGCGATCAACCGGCAGCCGTGACGGCCCTCGAGCCGGGCGGCCAACGGCCGACCTCGTCCGACAACAAGGCCGGCGTGTTCGAGGCCAACGCCTTCCACCTCAGCGAGGGCAAGCGTCTGTTCAACTGGTTCAACTGTTCCGGCTGCCATGCCAATGGCGGCGGCGGCATGGGCCCGGCCCTCATGGACCAGAAGTGGCTCTATGGCAGCTCGATCGAAAGCATCCACGCCACGATCAGGGACGGCCGGCCCAACGGCATGCCGAGCTTCCGCGATACGATCCCGGATGACCAGATCTGGGAGCTTGCTGCCTTCGTCCGGGCACTGAGCGGCAACGCACCGTCCTCCGCCGCGCCGGGCCGCGACGACGACATGATGCCCCATCCATCCGAGAATCGCCTGCCGGACGCCGCGACGCTGGGGAAGTCGCCGTGAGCCGCGGTGTCTGGACGGTGTGCGGGTGCACGGCCTGCATCCTGCTCCTTGCAGGATGCAGCGGCTGGCAATCCGCGCTCGACCCAAAGGGCCCGGCCGCGGGCGAACTCGCATGGCTGATCTGGTTGTTCACCGCGCTGTGCACGGTGGTCTGGCTTCTGGTGATGGCCGTGCTGATCGTGCCATTGGCCCGGCGCGCGGCGCCGCTCGGCGACCCGCTTGTCCTCGACGCTGCGGCCGAGCGCAGCAAGATGCGAATTGTCGTCGCCGCACTCGCCGCTACCGCCCTGATCCTGGTCGGCCTGACGCTGCTGAGCTACTTCGCTAACCGGACGCTCGCCGCCATCGGCTCGGATGCGGCGCTGACGATCCGGGTGACCGGGCATCAATGGTGGTGGGAGGTGCGCTACGAAAACGACCAGCCGAACCGCATCCTGACGACCGCCAATGAAATCCACATCCCGGCGGGCGAGCCGGTGCGGCTTGTGGTGACCTCGACCGACGTTATCCATTCCTTCTGGGTGCCGAACCTCTCGGGCAAGTTGGACGTCATTCCAGGCCACGAGAACGTTCTCGATCTGAAGGCGGACAAGCCCGGCGTCTATCGCGGGCAATGCGCCGAGTTCTGTGGCGCGCAGCATGCCAATATGAGCACCTTCATCATCGCCGAACCTCGGCCCGTCTTCGATGCCTGGCTGAACGATCAGCTGCGGCCGGCGGCCGCCCCCGTGTCGGCCGAGGCCAAAACCGGCCACGACCTGTTCCTCAAACGGCCATGCGTGATGTGCCACAAGATCGGCGGCACCATCGCCGGCGGCACGGTCGCCCCAAACCTCACCCATATCGCAAGCCGGCAAACGCTCGCTGCCGGCACGCTGACAATGAGCCGCGGCAATCTCGCAGCCTGGATAGCCAATCCGCAGGGGATCAAGCCAGGCGCCCACATGCCCGTGGTGCGACTGGACGGGGACGAACTGAATGCGATCGTCGCCTATCTCGAGGGCCTGAAATGAGCAGCGCCGACGTGGCCCGTGAGCGTCGGCTCGCCGGCGAGCGAGCAGCGGCCGGCAAAGGAGACCTGGCCCCCGAGCGCGACGGTCCTCGCGATACCAGCCTCGACGACTCTAGCCTTGACCGCTGGCTGGCGCGGACATGGCAGACGGCGCCGGGCATCATCGGTGCGCTCTCGAGCGTCGACCACAAGATTGTCGCGCGGCGCTACCTGATCACCGCTTTCGCCTTCCTGTGCCTCGGTGGCCTCAGCGCCGTTGCCATGCGCATCCAACTGTCGGGGCCGGAGCGCGGGCTGATCGGGCCCGACCGCTACAACCAGCTGTTCACCATGCATGGCGTGACGATGATGTTCCTGTTTGCGGTGCCGATCGTCCAGGCGACCGGCATCTACCTCGTGCCGCTGATGGTCGGCACCCGCAACATCGCCTTTCCGCGCCTCAATGCATTCAGCTTCTGGATTTATCTCTCCGGTGGCCTCTTCGCCTGGGTGTCGTTTGCTCTCGACATGGCGCCCGACGTCGGCTGGTTCTCCTACGTGCCGCTGTCCGGTCCTGAATTCGGGCCAGGCAAGCGTTCCGACGTGTGGGCGCAGATGATCACCTATACCGAAGTGTCATCGTTGGCGGTCGCGGTTGCCACCATCGTCACCGTGCTGAAGCAGCGTGCGCCGGGCATGTCGCTGGACAAGATTCCGCTCTATGTCTGGGCGATGCTGGTCACCTCCTTCGTGATCGTGTTCGCCATGCCGGCGGTCATGATCACGTCGACGTTCCTGATTCTCGACCGGCTGGTCGGCACCCATATCTTCAATCCCGCCGAGGGCGGCGACGTATTGCTGTTCCAGCACCTGTTCTGGTTCTTCGGCCACCCCGAAGTCTACATCATATTCCTGCCGGCTACCGGCATGGTGTCCTCGATCATCGCCGCTTTCGCCCGGCGTCCGGTATTCGGCTATCTGGGCATGGTACTGGCCTTGATCGCAGTCGGCTTTCTGTCGTTCGGCCTGTGGGTTCACCACATGTTCGCAACCGGTCTGCCCAAGCTCGGCGCGAGCTTCTTCACCGCCTCGAGCATGCTGATCGCGATTCCGAACGGGTTGCAGATCTTCTGCTGGCTGGCGACATTGTGGGACGGACGCCCGATAATCAGAACGCCGCTGCTGTTCGTGTTCGGCTTCTTCTTCACGTTCGTCGCGGGCGGCCTGACTGGGGTGATGCTGGCGTCGGTGCCATTGGACCTGCAAGTGCACGACACCTATTTCGTGGTCGCCCATTTCCATTACGTGCTGATCGGCGGGTCGGTGTTCCCGCTGCTCGGCGCGACCTATTTCTGGTTCCCCAAGATCACCGGCCGGATGATGAGCGAACGTCTCGGACGCTGGCATTTCTGGCTTGCCTTCCTAGGCTTCAATGCGGCGTTCTTTCCGATGCACATTGTCGGCCTGTGGGGCATGCCGCGGCGGGTCTACACCTATCCGGTGGAACTCGGCTGGGGCAACATCAACCTGTTCATCACAGCCGGCGCGGTCATCCTGTTCCTAAGCTTCGTTCTGTTCACTATAAACCTGGTGTACAGCGCCTCGAGGGGCGCCCCGGCCGGGGACAATCCCTGGAATGCCGGCACGCTGGAATGGGCGACGAGCTCTCCACCGCCGAGCTATAATTTCGCTCGGATCCCGGTGGTTACCCACGCCGAGCCGCTCTGGGCCGAACGTGACACGCTGCCTGTCGCGACCGGGCTTCGCGTCGACGCGCGCGAACTTGTCATTTCGACCGTGGCAGAGGCGCATCCAGATGTGCGCGAGAAGTCGGCGACGCCGTCGATCTGGCCATTGTTCGCCGCGCTCGCCGTCGGCGCCACCTTTCTCTATTCGATCTTCAGCCCGTGGGCGGTGGTCTGGGGAGCCGGGCCGATCGCCATCACTTTGATCGGTTGGTTCTGGCCGAAAGGCGATCCGGAGGATGAGGAATGAAACAGCGTCCTGCCGCCGATCTTTCCAAACTCCCGACCTTCGGGATCGGACCGCGCAGCCCGACCTGGTGGGGCACTCTCGCCTTCATGGCGCTGGAGGGCACCGGCTTCGCGCTCGCCGCAGGCACCTATCTTTACCTCGCCTATCTGTCGCCCAAATGGCCATTGGGCGTGCCGCCGCCCAACCATTGGCCGGGCACCATCGTCACGCTGTTGCTGCTCGCCAGCGTGGTGCCCAATCACATACTGAACCGCTACACCGAAGCCTGTGCCATGGTGCCCGTGCGCATCGGCCTGATCGTCATGTCGCTGCTCGGTATCGCACCGCTTGTCGTGCGGTGGTTCGAATTTCCGGCCCTCAACATTTATTGGGATACCAATGCGTACGGCTCGATGCTGTGGGTCCTGCTCGGCCTTCACACAACGCACCTGATTACCGACGTCGGCGACACGCTGGTGCTGACGGTCCTGATGTTCACGCGCCATGGCTATAGCGGCCGGCGTTTCGGGGACGTTGGCGACAACGTCTTCTACTGGGATTTCGTGGTCGCGACCTGGATCCCGATCTATCTGTTGATCTACTGGATGCCGAGGCTTGACTGAGATGCGTGCGCTTCGCTTGGGCACATCATGGGGCGGGCTGTTGTCCGGGCCTTTGGCTTGGGCGGTGTCGACGCAGCTGAATTATGCGTTCGTGGAGTGGCAGTGCGCCCACGGTATTCCCGTCATACCGGTCATTGCGCTGGTGCTGACAGTGCTGGCGTTGCTCGGCGGCGGGCTTTCGTGGCGGGCGCGACAGCAAGGTGGCGCCGCCTTTAAACCGGATCGTACGCGCGGCACCGAGCATTTCGTCGCCAAGATCGGCATTCTCAGCGCGGTGCTGTTTGCGCTGGTAATCGTCATGCAAGGCGCGGCTTCGCTCATTGTTGACGGCTGCCTACGATGAGCTTCGACGCGCTCTTCTCGACCTCGATCTGCTACGGTGCCGGCGCCCCGCAGGCCGGCTGGACGCTGGCGTTGCCGATCACGCTGCCGCTAACCATGGTCGCACTGCTTTACGCGGCAGGCGCCTTTCGGCTGTGGCGGCGGAGTGCCCGCAGCCGCCCGTTGCGGTTGCGGCAAGCCCTGCTGTTTGCGACCGGCTGGGCCATTTTGGCGGCAGCACTGGTCAGTCCGCTCCATGCATTGGGTGAGCGCGTTTTCACCGCCCACATGATCGAGCACGAGCTGTTGATGGCGGTGGCGGCACCCCTGCTGGTCGCCTCCCGTCCGGCGGCGGCGATGATGTGGGCATTGCCGACCAAGCTGCGGCTGGCATTTGGCGCAGCCGGGCAGGCGAAGGTGCTTCGAACCGTTTGGGCCGCCGTCAGCCGCCCTCTAGCCGCGACCTTCCTGCACGGCGTCGCGATTTGGGCGTGGCACGTTCCGGCGCTGTTCGAGGCGGCGCTTGCACAGGGTGTCCTGCATTATGCGCAACATGCCAGCTTCTTTGGTACGGGGCTGCTGTTCTGGTGGGTGCTGCTGCCGCGTTCAGGCCGCGAACAAGCCTACGGCAGCGCAGTCATGCACCTCTTTTTCACCTCGCTGCACACCGGCCTGCTCGGGGTGCTGCTGCTGGTCTCGCCAAGGCTGTGGTACCCGGTAAACGCAGCCGGCGCGGAATTGTGGAGCCTTAGCCCGCTCGAGGACCAGCAGCTCGCCGGCTTGGTGATGTGGGTTCCGGCCGGCCTGATTTATGGCGGAGCCGCGTTGCTGCTGGCCGGTCTGTGGATTCGCTCAAGTGGACAGAGAAGATGGGAGGCGTCGCATGCGCTCCAGGCTGTCTAAGCTGGTCATTGGTACCGGGACGGCAATTGCCGTGCTGGCCGCAGCTTGGGCGGCGCTGACGTTGTGGCCGGAGCGCCTCGTCAGGGTCGCGCATAAGACGGACAATGCCCCTGGCAGCATCGGCGTGCGCGCAACATCGCGCTTCACTCCGTCCGGACCCATCCTCGGCGCCGCGGCAATTGTCGTGCTTGTTGCAGCCCTGGCCGGGATCGCGTTGTACTTTGAGCAAAGCCGTCGAGTGGAGCAGAAGGCCGACAATGCAACCGGCGGTGTTGGCGCCCGCGCCATACCAATCATCATGGCCAATGGCTGTGCCGGATGCCACACGATCACCGGCGTGCCCGGCGCGCAGGGACTGGTCGGTCCACGCCTCGACGCCAGCTTGGCCACCCGGGTCTATATCGGCGGCGTATTGTCCAACAACCCGCGAAACATGGTCCGTTGGATACGCGCCGCAAGAGAGATCAATCCGCACACGGCAATGCCTTCGACCAGAATTTCCGAGCAGGAGGCGCGGGATATCGCGGCCTATCTCTATTCGCTGAAATGAAAGTCATCGCTCATCCCGGCAGCTGCACGCGGCCTGTCTTCACCAGTCGATCGCAGGCCGAGTGATCATCAGCCAGAAAATCCCGAGTACCGCAGCGAAGGCGGGGAAGCCGAAGGCGAACCACAGCCAGAAGAGCCGATGATAGCGCGGCGGCAACGGCGCGCCTGCAGCGGCGGCTTGCGATGCCAGCTTGCGCATCTGCATTTGCATCCAGACGACCGGGAGCCAGAACATTCCGGTGAAGATATAGAGCGCGATCGAAAGTACGATCCAGCCCTCCGACAGCGAGTAGCCTGCCTGCCAGGCGAGCGCGGCTCCGGTCAAAGGCTGCGCGACCACGGCCGTCGCGGTGAAAAGGAAGTCGGCGACGACGACGATACGCGCCACGGCCGCAACCGTCGCGGCATTGCCGGTCCTGTGGGCGAGCAGCATGAAGAAAGCGATACCGGCGCCGGTACCAAGCAGCACGGATGCGCCGATGACATGCAGAAATTTCAGCAGGAAATAGAGCATCAACGCTCCTCCAGCACTGCCAAGGCCACAAAGTGCAGCACCAGGATCGGCAACACCTTGAGGAACGGCCCAAGCGGGTCGTTCCACAGATCGGGGCTCAGGAAGCTTCCGACGACAAGGTAGAAGAGCGAGAGCGCGATGCCGCCATAGAGGCCTTTTCGCGTCGCTGGCCGCCAGGCTAGGAGCGCGCCGACGGCGATGTCGGCAAGAGCACCGGCTATCACGGTCGGCGCCGACAAGATGCCAGCCCCCGTGCTTTGCATCAGCTCGATGCCACCGTTATAGCCGGTGGTCAGCGACACAATACCCGTCACGATCCAGAAGAAGGGCAGGACGACGAAGATCGCAGGCTTGATGAAATACAGCCGGGCAAACCATTTTTCCTGCACCGTTGCCGGATTGAGCGCGAGGAAGCCCGCCAGGGTTTGCGGGCGTATGCCGGTCGCGGCGGTCCAGTCCGAGGGATCTCCAACCGCTCCTCGGGCGATCTCTCTGGCCGCGTTGGTGCGCATCGGTGGACGCCAGCCGAACATCGCGGCAAGGTCGCCGAGGCGGTAGAGAAGCCTTGCAACAGCCGCCGGCAAGACAAACCTGGCTGCAGGAGCCCAGCCGAGCCATCGGCGATAGCTGCCGACGACCTCGTCCATGCTCAGCTGTTCGGGACCGACAAGTTCCAACACGACGCGAGACGGACTGTCGGGATCGAGAAGGAAGACGACTGTTGAGACCACATCGTCGAGTAGTACCACCTGGAGCCGGCCGGTGCCGGGCATGGACGGTAGCACCGGCAGCGAGGCGAGACCCCTAAACAATGCGCTGGCCCCAAACACCGGCCGGCCGAGCACCACGGACGGGCGCAGGATCACCCAATCCAGATCAAGCGCCATAAGCGCTTGGTCGCCGGCCAGTTTCGTCGCCGAGAATGCCGAAGGCTGCGCCCGATCGACGCCTATCGCCGAGAAGTGGATTACCCGGGCAACCCCTGCCCGCGCACAGGCGAGGAAGAGTGCTGCCGCCGCATCGCGATGGACTTCGCGCGTCTTTTCGCGAGGGCTGTCCTGCAGGACGCCGGCACAATTCACGACGGCGTCGACACCCCTGAGATGCGGTAGCCAGTCTTCGGGCTGCAGCGCCGCCGCCATGTCCAGCACCAGCAATTGATAATTGCCGGCCCGGTTTGCGCCGGGGCTGCGGACCAATCCGATCACCTCATGCCTTTCGGAAAGAAGGCGTGCCACGACGGAGGCACCGATCAGGCCGGTGGCGCCGGTAACCAGGACTTTCACTGGACCCCATTCTCCGACGGCGGGAAAGTATCGTTCATTCCGGTTTATCGCCCTCGATACTCCCCTTCATACCGGAAAGTTCTTCCGTCGTGCATAACAACCGCGGCCGCGCCGGGTCGGAGATGTCGAGCTTGTCCCAGGGAATGCGGTACACGCTGTCGCGACTGCGCAATCGAAAGACGTCGAGGACCGCAATGCCGATAGCCGAAGCGGACAGACGCTCGAAGGCCGCGTAGATGCCGACATGGTACTCGGTAACCACCAGGTCGTCGCCATCCGGTTCGGCGCGTATCTCCTCGATACGGCCGATGCTTTTGCCGTGCGAAAGCACATTCCTGCCAGCCAATTGCTCAAGATTGACGGTGGCCATCATCCAGCTCCCGGAATACGCCCAATGACATGATCGCGCAGCCAGTCCTGCCAGTCGAAAATCGCCGTTTCGCGGACGTCGATATCGAACTCGATGTCGACGCCGATGTCGCGCACCTTGTTCCAGGCGATGCGGTGCGGCTCGGCATGGCGCTTGCCGCCGAGCCTTGCCGCAACCCGCGCCATCCAGCGCCCGGGTCGCTCGCCAAGCCGACGCCCCAGCGTGATCGAGCCGAGCTCGACCGCAACGATTTTAGGCGGCTCGCCTGGCCTGAGCTCGGCCACCAGCCCGTCGACCTTGCCGATCTTGACCTGCTCGCGGTCGACTACTTGCTTGTCCAGGATGTCGCGCAGCAACTTCATCACGTGCCTCCGAATATCTGCAAAGGAATGGTCACGATCGCGAGCACGAAACCGAGCGCGATGATGAAGATGACCGCGGCATTCGCTATCATGCCATTGCGGTGCTCGCCGACATAACGCTCGTCATTCAGCAGGAAGAGGAACGGCACCACGGTCAGCGGCAGGCTGGCGGCCGTCAGCGCCATGGAAAAGATGGTGAGCTTCAGCGGATCGAGGCCCAGTGCGATCGGAATGGCGGCGAGAACCAACAAGATCGTATAGACGGTGCTGAAACCCGGGTCGTCGCGCGGTTTCAGGTTCTCGCCCCAAGTCCAGCCGAAACCCTGCGCCACAAGGTAGGCTTGCTGCAGGCCGATTTCGAGCGCGGCACCGAAGCAGGCAATGCCTAGTGAAGCAACGAACAGGACAAATCCCCAGAAACCGAAGATCGGAATCAGCATCAGTGGCAGTTGGTGGTAGTCATCGACCTGCTCTATGCCGTGCGCGGCCAGCACGAGCGCCGCCACAATCAGCACACCGATAGCGATTGTGCCGCCAAAACTCATGCCCAGGCCGGCAATGGCCCGATTGGCTCCGAGATAGCTCTTGTCCCACTCGTCCTCGATCGCTCCCGACGAATAGAACATGAACAGATAGGGCGAGATCGACGCACCAAGAATGCTGACCGCCATGAACCAGTAGTTGGCCGCGTCGTGATCCGGCAGTGTGGGCACGGCCCCGGCCGCGACCTGCTCCCAATCGGGCTTCAGCATGACTGCGCCAACCACGAAGCACAGCGTGACCAGCCCGAGGATCGCGACGCCTTTTTCGATGAATCCGAACGTGCCTTTCCAAAGGAACAGCCATGCCAGAAAAGCGACCGGCAGCGCCCACCACTGAAAGCCGATGCCGGTGGCGAGCTCGAGCGCAATGGCAACACCGCCGATTTCGGCTGCCATGACCAGGAAGTTGACCAGCAAGGTCGCAAGCAACGGCCACAGAAAGGCGTTGAAGCCAAACCGTTCCCGGATCCCGTCGGCGATGGTGTGATGGCTAACTGCGGCGAAGCGTCCGGCCATTTCGACCAGGAAGATGATGCAGAACGTGCCCAGGACGACGGCCCATATCAGCTGAAACCTGAACGCCGCGCCGGCCTGAGCGGCGGTCGCCACTGATCCGACCTCAAGAAAGCCGCCAACGCTGGTGACGACGCCGAGCGATATTTCGAGCAGCTTCTTCATGATTTCGGCGCGAAATATTTCGCGTAGGACGTGCTCAGATCGGCGGCGGCGGCCCGCAGATCCTGCTGCGCGTGTTCCACTTCCGAGCGGTTGCCGTTCTGCACGGCCGTCGCCGCGCGAATTACCGCTGCCGAAAGCCGTCCAACCGCCATCGTCAGACCGGCTTGCCCGCTGGGCTCAGGCGACTTGGCGGACTGGATTTGCGCACCGGCATCGGCGAGCGCCTTGCCGGCCGATTGCAAAGTGCGCGACGTGTATTCCGACGGGGCTCCCCCAGCGATCCAGCTCTCCAGGACCAGCGATGCAGTCTGTGTGGCGGAAGCCGCGGTTTTCGACTGCTGCTCGACCTGGTCGGAAGGCGAGCATGCCGTCAATACAAATATTATCAGCAGCAAGCACGGGCGGTCTGGTCGAAGACCGACGGCTGTAACGGCATTTACAATACGTGCTTGTAGCGTTGCTGCCACACGATTGTTCTCCCCGCACCAAGCGACTTCGGCGCGAAGTTTGATCTAGAGCGCTGGGTGATCAGGTCAACTGAACCGCGATGAACGGCGCTGGCACCGCGGAACAAACCAGCGATCGCCGGATTAGGGGCTGAGGAGGCAAAGGCCATGGATAGGGAAGAGCGTATCAGGCAGCGAGCCCATGAGATCTGGGAGCGCGAAGGCCGTCCGCAAGGACGCGAGCGCGAGCACTGGGATCAGGCCGTGCAGGAGATCGAAGCTGAGGGTTCCGAGGCCGAACGCGGCCCGGTCGTGCCCGATCCAACGGTCGAGGCCGGCTCCGATCCGGAGGCACGCGGCAGCAAGCGGCGGCGAGGGACATGAGGCCGATGCCTCGTTTCGTCGCCTGGATCGTGGTCGTACTGGTCGTGCTGTTCGCCGCCTGGCTGATGATCGGGCGCGACAGAACCGGCGGCGGAGGTCAGCCCACGCCGCACGCAATTGATCAAAATGGATAGGAGCCGACATGACGGGAACCGATACTCATCCTGAACAAGACCCGGCGGAAGGATCGCGATCGGTAGTGGAAAATCAGCTCCGCAAGGAGCAAGGCGGCGAGGGTCAAGATCGCAAAGCCGAGCCAGCTTCCGACAAATCCGGCAGCAAGACCAAGACGCCTTCGGAAGCGCGCAAGAAAGGCTCAGGCTTGGATTGAGCCGGCCGAAAGCAGGCTCACACTGCCGTTTGCCGCGAAATAATAGGGATAGCGCTCCTGGACGATTTCGAGCACCTCGAAGATGCGGCGAAGATGCGTTCGCATCGCCTCTTCCGCCGCAAACGCGTCGGCCTGCTCAAGCGCATCGACAATCCGCCGATGCTGGCCGAGGACCACCGACATGCTGTCGAGGCGCGGAAAAGACAGGAAGCGGAAGCGGTCCATGTGCAGCTTCGCCGCGCTGATGTCGGCCCAGATTCCGGGAAACCCGGCATGACTGGCGATATGCTGGTGGAACAGCTCGTCCGACTTGAAGAAGCGCCTGTCGTCCGCGATGGAGGCGAACGTCTCCTGGACGGCCAGTTCGCCTTTTAGCACGGCAAGCAGGTCAGCACGGCGCGGGCTCTCGACCGCGCGCTTGATCAGGCCGACTTCGAGCGCTTCGCGCAGGAACTGCGATTTCTCGAGATCGGCAATCCGGAGCGGCGCCACCATGCTGCCGCGCTGCGGATAAATGTCGATCAAGCCAAGACCGGCCAGCCGGGCGAGCGCCTCCCTGACCGGCGTGCGGCTCACGCCGAGGGCTTCCGACATCGCCTTTTCAGAAATCAGCTCGTGCGGCTTCAGGCGGAAGGTCAGGATCTGGTCGAGCAGAACCTCGAACGTCCTCGCCGCGACCGATACGCCGGGGCCGGTTTCGCCCAACCGCCCCTCGGTGATGGTCCGCATTCCCAAAAGCCCTGCCATCGGCGACCCCTTATTGGCTCTGCAGCTTCAAGCCGTTCATGAAATGCCTGCGCAAGCAGCAGCGCCGACGTTATTCCTTGCGCGGAGAACCGCCGATGCGCGCCAGCAGGCCGCCATCGACGCGTACGACCTCGCCGGTGACGAAGGAGGCATCGTCGGACAGCAGGAAGGCGACGACTGCGGCAATCTCTTGCGGCCGGGCGGTACGGCCGAGCGGATGCATATTGTCGAGGATGCGCAGGATCTCGTCGGGCTTATCGTTGAGTTTCACCGCATCCCGCAGCATCGGCGTGTCGACCGCACCCGGAGCGACGGCATTGACGCGCACGCCGAGCGGCGCATAGTCGACGGCCATCGATTTGACCAGGCCGATCAGGCCGTGCTTGGCCGTGCTGTAGGCCAGAACCCCTTCCTGGCTGGCCAGACCCTGCACCGAGCTCATATGGACGATGGCGCCGCGGCTTTGCCGCAGCAGCGGCATCGCCGCGCGGGAGAGCAGGTAGGCAGCCTTGAGGTTGACGTTCATCACCTCGTCCCAAAGCGCCTCGTCCGTGGTCTCCACCGTTCCGTAACGCTGGATGCCGGCATTGTGGGAGAGCATGTCGAGCCCGCCGAACGCGGACCGGGCAAGCTCGACGGCGCGGCCACAGGCCTCAGTGTCGGCGGTCGAGCCAAGCACGGTGTGCACGGTCACGCCGCGCGCCGAAAGCTGCGCCGCTACCTCATCCAACTGATCGCCCGCCCGGTCGAACAGGATCAGGTCGACGCCTTGCTCGGCCAGTCTTTCGGCGACAGCACGGCCAATGCCCATGGCCGCCCCGGTGACCAGTGCGCGTTTTTTGAACTCAGCCATTTATCCTCCCTCGAACAGTTGCGCAGCGACTGCCATGGTAGTCGACGGGCGCCACTTGACGTGCTCTTTCCACCGAGCCGGCCCAAGCGTGTTCGGCATCATGTCGATCCTTGCATGAAAGCCAGCGTTTCCGCGCGCGTCGGTGCGCCAAGACGTCCGCCAAAGCGCAGGCATTTCAGGGCGGCGGCGGCGCTGGCCACTGCTATCGCCCGCTCTTCGTCCCAACCTTCGGCCAGGCCGAGAGCGAAGGTGCCGTGGAACACGTCGCCTGCCGCCAGAGTGTCGACGGCTTCGACCCGCGGCGACGGCAGATGACGGACGTCATTGCTGCCCGAGTAGCGGAACACGGTGCCGTTCGCCCCATCGGTGACCGCCACGAAGGCGCCGGTCCGTTCGCCGAGAATGGCGACGGCAGAACCGGCGGATATCTCCGGACCGCAAAAGATGCGTGCCGCCGGCAGCGAAGCAACGACATGCGAGGCGAGCGGCAGCAGCCGGTCGAGCACCGGTCGCGACGCGACATCGGCGTCAAGGATCGCCGGGATGCCGCACTCGCGAGCCTTCGCCAGCGCCAGGGCCGCGGCTCCGGGCCAGCGGACATCAACCAGCACGGCGTCGAAGCGGGAAAAATCCGCGGGCGGAAGACGGTCAGGATCGGCTTGCGTGACTGCATCGTAGAAGGGCACAATCATACGCTCGCCGGCGGCATCGACCAGGATGGTGGCAATGGCCGAGCGGCCACCTTCAACCCTGCGCACCAGCGAACAGTCGACCCGCTCCGCCTCCATCTGGCCGATGACATCGCGGCCGACAGCATCGTCGCCGACGCTTGCCCATAGCCAGACCTGCCCGCCCTGGCGGCTGGCCGACGCGGCCGCGCTTGCTGCCATGCCGGCCGCGATCTGCACGGCCTCGCTTGGCAGGAACTTGCCGGCGCCGGAGGGCAGGACATCGAGGCGCAAGATCGTGTCGTAGGTGAGCGCGCCGACGCAGAGCAGGCGGGGCGCCGTCATTGCAGCCGGTAGCCGCGCTGATGGGCAATCGCCGTCATCACGCCTCTCAATTCGGCAAGGCCGCGAAGACGGCCGATCACGGGGTAGCCGGGATGGGTGTGCCGCGCGGCGTCATCGATCAGCTCGTGGCCATGATCCGGGCGAAAGGGCAGCAGCGCCGCCGGTTCCCCGGCGTCGCGGCGGCGTTGCTGCTCGTCGAGCAAGATCGAAACCACCGACACCATGTCCACATCGCCGCTCAGATGCTCGGATTCCATGAACGAGCCGTCCGGGTCCTTGCTGACGTTGCGCAGATGCACGAAGTTGATCTTGTGCGCAAAGCGGCTGGCGATGGCGGGCACGTCATTGGCCGGGTTGGCGCCCAGCGACCCCGTGCACAAGGTAAGGCCGCTATGGGCCGATGGCACTGCGTCCAGGATAAAGGCGATGTCGTCCGCGTTCTTGACGATCCGGCACAGGCCGACGAGATCGCGCGGCGGATCGTCCGGGTGGATCGCCAACGTGACGCCCGCCTCTTCGGCCGCCGGCAGCACGTTTTCGAGAAAACGGACGACGTTCTCGCGCAGCCGGTCGTGCGACAGGCCCGATTGCTCGGCCACCACTTCGCGCAATTCCGCTATGTTATAGCGCTTGAAGGCGCCCGGCAGGCCGGCCATGATGTTGGCAAGCAGACGCTCTTTTGACGCATCCGGCGTCGCCTCGAACCATTCGCTTGCCCGCTGGAGAACATCGGACGCATAGTCGCGCTCAGATCCCTTGCGCTGCAGCATGTAGCAATCGAACGCGGCAAGCTCGTGCATGTTCATGCGGAGCGCCCGTCCGCCGCCCGGCAGCGGCGCAGCCAGGTCGGTCCGGGTCCAGTCGAGGATCAGCATGAAGTTATAGCAGACCGTGCGCACACCGCAGGCGCCGAGATTGCGTAAGGTCTGCCCGAAATTGTCGTAGAGCCGGTCGAGATCGCCGCGGCCGAGCTTGATGTCCTCGTGCACGGGCACACTCTCGACGACGCTCCATTTGAGGCCCATCGCCGGATCCGCCTCGATAAGCGCCTGGCGCTGCCTGATAGCGTGGATCGGCCAGACTTCGCCGTAAGGGATGTCGTGCAGTGCCGTCACGATACCGGTCGCGCCGGCCTGCCTGGCATGGGCAAGCGTTGCTGCGTCGCTCGGCCCAAACCATCGCCACGTCTGCTCCATTCGACCTCCAGCGACGGAATTTTCGATGAGCCCCCGGTGTATTGGATGCTACCATGGCAGTCAATTGCCGCAGTCCAGTGCCTGTGTCCGCGTTCGGGCGGCCGCCCCATGAGAGATTACAACGATACGTGGCGTTCAGATTGAACGGCTATCCAAGGTCCGAGTTTCGGCTGGCCCAAATCGCGCCGCGTTCGAACATCGTGCGCATTTGCGGCACGGCGAACTCGTCGGCGGTGTGCCCGAGCGCGCTGTAGAAGACGCGGCCCTTGCCGTAGCGGCGCTTCCAGACAACCGGCATGACGACGCCGGCGATGAAATCGAGATGCTCGCCGGTGAAAGTAGTCGTCGCCAGCACCTCGTTGGTCGGATCGACATGCATGTAATACTGCTCTGAACGGTAGGCGAAGTCGTCGATGCCCTGCATGACCGGATCGCCTGGCCTGGTGATGTCGACGTGATAGTCGATGATGTTGCCGGGATGGGCGACCCACTGGCCGCCGGTCATGAACTGGTATTCCGGCTCGTTGCGGAAGCTGTCGCACATCGTGCCGTGAAAGCCCGCAAGGCCGGTGCCGGCCCCGACGGCGCTGGTCAGGTTTTGCAGCTCCGGCTTTTCGATCGTCGACATGGTGATCACCGGGACAATGAGATCGAGCATGCCCAGCTGCGGATCGGCAAGCGCCGAAGTCCCCTGCTCCAGCTGCACGTCGAAGCCGTTGCCGGCCAGCATCTCCTTGACGATTTCGGCGCTCCGGGCCGGGGTGTGACCTTCCCAGCCGCCCCAGAAAATCAGTGCCGTCTTGCTCATCGCATTATTCCCTATTCCAGAATTCCGAAAGGCAGGTCGGCCTGCATCGGCGCCGGCCGGGCGCAGCCATATCTCAGGTCGATACGCTGGCCTATCTCTGCTGAAGAGATGATCGATTCCATGATTTCCAGGACATGGAGGGAAAGATCGAGGCTGGCGCGGTGTTGCCTGCCCGAGACGACCGCCTGCGCCATGTCGGCAAGGCCGAGGCCCCGGTAATTGCCGTCGCCATACGAATGGATCTGATCGGCCACCGTCCAGTCGCCCTTGCGCTGGCTGGTCCTGATGTCGCCCTGAAACTGGTTGGGATCGGAGACGATCATCGAGCCCTTGGTTCCGTAAAGTTCGATGTGATTGTGTTCATGCTTCCAGACGTCGAAGCTGGTGGTGATCGAGACCGCGGCGCCATTCTCGAATGCGAGCAGGCCGGAAATATGGGTCGGCACCTCGACCCGGATGGTTTCGCCCTGGCGCGGTCCAGAACCGATGGTGCGGGTGGCGTAGGAAGACTTCGCCTGCCCGGTCACGGATTTTACCGGACCCAGGAGATTGACCAGGCAGGTCAGATAGTACGGTCCCATGTCGAGCATTGGCCCACCGCCGGGCTGATAGTAGAAATCCGGATTGGGATGCCAGAGCTCGTGGCCGGGCACCTGCAAGAAGGCAGAGCCGGCGACAATGGTCCCAGCCGTATCCTCATCGACCAGCCGCCGCGCCGTCTGGTGGGAGCCGCCAAGAAAGGTGTCGGGTGCGCAGCCGACGCGCACGCCCTGTTCGCGCGCCGCCGCGACCAGCCGCTCGGCGTCGCTGAGCGTCGTTGCCAGCGGCTTCTCGGAATAGACGTGCTTGCCTTGCCCGACAGCCTGCAGGCCGACCGGCACATGATGCTGCGGCGTCGTCAGATTGAGCACGATCTCGACGCGCGGATCGGCCAACAGCGCGTCGACCGGCATGGCAGCCAGGCCGTAGGCCGCTGCCTTCGCCTCGGCTGCCGCCCGGTTGATGTCGGCGACGCCGACAATGTCGAGCACCGGGAATTGTGGCGATGCCTTCAGATAGGCATCCGAAATGTTGCCGCAGCCGATAATGCCGACACCGATCCTCCGCATGGGCTTCTCCTCAAAAGGCGGCATTGATGAAACAGCAGAACTCGTTTGTCACCCCCCTTTCGGCCAGACGACGTTATCCCGTGACAAGGATATACCTCGAGAGCCTCAGAACCGCCGCCCGATCACAATCGCGCGCCTATGCGCGAGCCGCTTGCTTTCGAGGTCGAACGGCCGGTACTCAGCAACATTGCTTCATGTAGCTTGCTCGACATTTTTGATGCCGGCTTTAGAAGGACGCAAATGATCCGCCCACAAGGAACCATCGCACCGATCCTGACGCCGTTCGAAAACGACGGCCGGATCGCCCGCGATCTCTGGATATCCCACGCCAAATGGGTGCTGGATCAGGGAGCGCATTTCCTGTCGCCGTTCGGTACCACGGGCGAGGCCTTGTCCGTCTCGTTGCGCGAGCGCATGCAAGCGCTGGAGTGGCTGGTCGAGGCCGGCATTTCGCCAAGCCATCTGATGCCCGGCACCGGTGTCACAGCACTTGCCGAGACCGTCGAGCTGACGGCGCATGCCGTCGGGCTCGGCTGTGCCGGGGTGATGGTGCTGCCGTCGTTCTTCTATACGGCCGCCGGCGACAACGGACAGGCCCGCTACTATGGCGAGCTGATCGAACGGGTGGCGAACCCGGCGATGAGGATGATCCTCTACCACATCCCGCAGAATTCCGGCGTACCGGTGAGCCCGCCGCTGACCGCCCGCTTGAGCCAAGCGTTTCCGGATGTCGTGGTGGCTTACAAGGACAGCGCCGGCGATTGGAACAACACCGCGGCGGTCATTGCGGCAGCCCCAAGGGTCGCGGTGTTCCCGAGCTCGGAAGCACAGCTGACGAAAGGCCTCGCCAACGGTGCTGCGGGATGCATCTCGGCGACGGTCAATCTAAATGCCGCAGCGATCCGGGCCCTCTACGACGCAGCACTGGCGGGAGAGGACATTACTGACGCGGATGCCGCCATCAAGGCGTTCCGCAAAATCATCCAGGACGCCGGCCTCATCTCCGCGATGAAGGCAGTGCTGGCGGTACGGGCCGGCGACAGACGCTGGCTGAACCTGCGCGCGCCGCATGAGAACGCGACGCAAGCCACCGGCGAAGCTTTGCTCGCCGCTCTCGGCCCGCTAGCCGACCATATCGGCCGGAGCTGACTATCGGGCCGTGTTCAGGGCGGCAGCAGCGCGTATCAGCGCCTTGAACGCATTCTCATCTATGTCTTCGCCCTCACGGATATCGATGGCGCGCCTGGTGTTGCCTTCGAGACTGGAGTTGAACAGGCCTGAAGGATCCGGCAGGGAGGCGCCCTTTGCGAAGGTCACCTTCACGACGTTGTTGTAGGTCTCGCCGGTGCAGATTATTCCGGCGTGCGACCACACCGGAACGCCTCGCCACTTCCACTCCTCGACCACTTCCGGGTCAGCCTGCTTGACGAGAGCGCGGACATGGGAAAGCGTCTTGCCTCGCCAATCGCCCAGCTCACTGATCCTCGCATCTATCAGCTGAGAGGGGGAGCTCTCTGCATTTCCTTCCATAGAGCCACTCTTCATCACCATTGTCGCTTTCCCTAGGGTTGTTGCCGCTCGCCCGTCACATGAATACCGCTAGTCGGCACCGGGTTTGCGGGAATGACTGGCATTCCACTCACATTCGCTCGCCAGGCAACTGGCTGGCTTGCTTTACCCAGTCGGTGAGTTGAGCTTCGTCGAGCTGGTCGTCCTCGCGGATGTCGAGGTAGCGCACGTCCTTGTGCTTGGACTCGCCTGGAGGGAAAGGATGCAGCGACGTGCCGCGGAAGAAAGCCAGCTTGATGTACTTTGTGAAGCAATGGAAGTTGAGGAACCAGCCTTGACCCTCTACGCCATAGAAGGGCGAGTTCCATTTGACGGCCTTGCGCAGGTTGGGAACGTTGCGCTCGATGAGTGCGTCGAGGCGGCGGCCGACGTCGCGTTTCCAGCCCGGCATGGCCGCGATGTAGGCCTGCACAGGAGCGTCACCATCACCCTTCGGGATCTGCGGGTTGCCGCCTGCGAGGAGGACCGGCTTGGCGGCTGCAGGCTTGGCGGCGGGCTTCTTCGCGACCGCCGCTGACTTGATGGACGTCTTGTTGGCCATGCGTTCACTCCAATGCGCCGGTGCCCCCTGCGTTGCGCCACTTGGGAGCGTAAGGCAGCACGAACATGTACAGTCCGGTAAGCAGGAGCAAGCCGAGTGGAAACAGCGGCAAGAGGTATACCCAGTAGGCGGGTTCCTTGCCTGCTCCCAGGCTGATGAAGATGGCGGCGACGACCGCCGCAAAGATGATCGACAGCCAGCGGTGGATCTGCCGAACCCATTTGTTCCAATCCATTGAGACCTCCTCTGAAGACGAACCGAAGCGGATCGGGCGGCCCGTTTGGCGACTCCCGCCGGGCAGCCACGCCACTGAACGCATGCTTTACCAGCGCGCCAGTTGGGTGATTTGAACGAGATTGCCGCAGTTGTCGTTCAGCTGGGCGATGGTCGAGCCGGTTACTTCGGTCGGCGGCATCGTGAACTCGGCGCCGCGCGCTTTTATGCGCTCGTAGTCGCCCTTGACGTTATCGGTGAAGAACATGACCGCGGGCTGGCCCTGCTGGAAAATGGCTTGCTGGTAGGCCTTGGCCGCCGGGTTGTCATTGAGCGCGAGTTGCAGCTCGGCACCGTCCGGCTCGTCGGGTGATGCGACGGTCAGCCAGCGAAACGGCCCATTGCTGAAATCGGCCTTCTTGGTAAAGCCGAGCGTTTCGGTGTAAAAGCCCAGTGCCTTTTCCTGGTCGTCCACGTATACTTTGGCCAACTTGATCTTCATTGGCTTGCCTCCATTATCGCCTCGTGATGTCGCTCTGTAACAGAGCCCTTGCTTGGATAGCCCAGCGGATCTCAGTCCGTCCGCGCCAGAACCTGCTCCAGATCGTCAAAGAACCTCGGCCAGCCGACTTTGGCACCCCGGAAGTAAGGCTGCTGATCCGGCCGGAAGCCCGACTGTTCCATGCGCAAGCGGGCTCCGGTGCTCGTGGGGGTGAGGGTCCAGGAGACGACACTCTTGAGATCCTTGGTATCCCACGTGTAAGTCAGTGTTCTGTTCGGCTCGACCGTCTGCACCTGACACTCGACAGAGCCCCAGTCTGCGTGAAGATTGAAGCGGTGGTTCGCGACAGGTTTGAAGTCATTTTTCATGAGCCACTCCTCGATCAAGTGTGGTTGCGTGAGCGCGCGCCAGATCTTCTCGGGCGGATAAGCGATTTCCCGTTCAACAATGACGGAGAGTGTTTCGGTCGACGTTCGGTTCACTGGTCCATCCTTTTGAGCAGGTCTTCGAGGTCGTCGAACCGGCTCTGCCAGAACCCGGTCATCTGGCTTGTCCAGTCAATCAGGGGGGCAAGCGCAGCAAGCTGCGCGCTATAATGGGTCTGTCGCCCTGCATGGCGGTCGCGCACGAGCCCGGCCTGCCTCAAAACGCCGAGATGTTTTGACACGGCCGGTTGCGAGATCCCGGCCTGAGCCGTCAGAGCCCCGACCGTCTGCTCTCCTTCGCGACACAGCCGCTCAAAAATAGCGCGCCGAGTCGGATCGGCAAGCGTTCTGAAGAGTACATCGTGAGCCTTTGGCATTGGGATCGATAACCCTTCGGCTATTGATCGATGTATAACCACCGGGATATGTGTGAGTCAAGCGGGAAGCGGCACAATTCTCGTTGCAGGAGCGATCACCTGCTTCGCTCACACAGCGGTCTGCTTCAAGAAGTGGAACGAGCGCCGCGACGGTCGCTGACCTGGGGGCAGCCTGGTGTGCCAAAGTACTCTGCGCTGGAATCGTCAAGTGTGATGCGCTATATGACTATCTACATGGTCAGGAGCGTGACATGGACGCGGTCAATCTGGCGGACGCCAAGGCACATCTGAGTGAGCTCGTCGACCGGGTTGAAGCTGGAGACTCGATCGACATAACCCGGCGTGGCAAGCCGGTCGCCAGGCTCACGGCCGTGGCCCGCCCTCGCAAACGGATCGACGCCGTCCTGCTCCAATCCCTGACCGCAACCATGCCTCTGCAGGCTCAGGCTGCCACCGATCTGGTGCGATCGATGCGAGATGGCGATCGCTATTGACGTCCTATCTCGATACTTCGCTGATCATCGCGGCGCTATCCAACGAAGCCATGACCGCGCGCGTTCAGGGCTGGCTGGCGGAGCAGGACCCTGCGCAACTTGTGATCAGCGACTGGACCATCACCGAGATGTCCTGCGCCATGGCGATCAAGCTTCGGACCGGACAAATCGACCTGGAGCAACGCGCGGCAGCGCTCGCGATGTTCAATAAGCTTGTCGCTGAGAGCTTCACCGTGCTGCCGGTGACGGGCGGGCATTTTCGGGTCGCCGCGAAATTCGCCGATCAGCATATGCTCGGGCTTCGTGCTGGCGACGCCCTGCACCTCGCGACGGCATCGGAGCATGGCGCCACGGTGTGGACCCTCGACCAGCGGCTCGCCGAGGCAGGACCGATTCTCGGCGTGCCGACGCAGTTGCTGGCATGATCGAGGCCCTCTCCTCCAAAATGAATAAACCGATTGGCTGCAATTCTTGACCTTGACGACTTGTGGATATACATTTCTTCCAGCGTATATCTAAGAGAGGAAGTGGCATGCAGGTCGCCAAATGGGGAAACAGTCTTGCGGTCCGCCTTCCCGCCGCTGTGGTCGAAGCGCTTGAACTCAGGGAAGGCGATGAGATCGAAATCCATGTCGCTGACGCCCGCCAGCTTGGCGTCGCGCGGAAGCCCGGGCGTGAGGAGTTGCTGAAGCGTCTCCGCGCCTTCCGCGGTCGGCTTCCCGCTGACTTCAAATTCGATCGGGACGAGGCAAATGCCCGTTAGTTTTTTCGATACCAATGTCCTTCTTCATATCGCGTCAGGCGACACGGCGAAGGCGGATCGGGCCGAGGCGGTCATCGCCGATGGCGGGGCGATCAGCGTGCAGGTTCTCAATGAACTCACCAATGTCGCGCGTCGGAAGATGCAAATGTCATGGGACGAAACGCATGCGCTGCTGACCACGCTGCGCGGCCTGTTGACGGTTCATCCGCTCACGCTCGAGACCCACGAAACAGGATTGAGGCTCGCCGAGCGGTACGGCCTTTCCACCTATGACGCGATGATCGCCTCCGCGGCGGTTCACGCTGGCTGCGATACACTTTGGTCGGAGGACATGCAGCACGCAATGGCGCTCGACGAAGGCTTGCGCATCGTTAATCCCTTTCGCGTTGCGAGCTGATCACGCTCATTGAAGGGGGCTGGCCGGGAGCGAACTGGCGGCTTTCGATGTTGCCGAGCGGCGCGTCGGGCACGGAGAGCGATGCTGTCAACCACAAGCGTCTGCGCGGGCGAGGAGAAAGGCCGCTTCGCGCACGTTGCGGGTGAGCTTGGCCGCAGCCTCGAATTCGGCGCGGGCCTCGGCCAGCCGGCCGGCCCGAAACAGAAAATCGCCCCTCGCCGCCGGCAATGGCGCATAATTGCGCAAGGCGGCGGCGTCGGCAATCTCGTCTACCAGCCGCAGGCCCGCTTCGGGCCCGAAGGCCATGCTGTGGGCGACCGCTCGATTGAGATCGACCACCGGCGAGGGCATCACTGCACGCAGCCGGTCGTAGAGCGCTGCGATACGGGGCCAGTCGGTATCGGCCGGACTGCGCGCCCGCGCGTGACAGGCTGCAAGCGCGGCCTGCAACACATAGGGGCCATCGCCCCCGAGGGCTTCGGCACGGGCCAGCGCGTCAAGGCCTCGGCGGATCAGCAGCTGGTCCCAGCGCGCGCGGTTTTGCTCGGTCAGGGTCAAGAGGGCGCCGTCCGGCCCGATGCGTGCCGGCAGGCGCGATGCCTGGATTTCCATCAGAGCCAGCAGGCCGAACACCTCGGCATCCTCGGCCATCAACCCCGCCAGCATGCGGCCGAGCCGTTGTGCCTCCAGGCACAGGCTCGGGCGGACAAGGTCGTCGCCTGCCGTGGCAGCATAGCCTTCATTGAAGATGAGATAGATGACCTCCAGCACCGAGGACAGACGCGCCGCACGCTCGGCGCCGCGCGGCACCTCGAAGCTGAGCCCGGCCTTTCCGATCGTCCTCTTTGCGCGGACGATGCGCTGGGCGATCGTCACCTCGCTCGACAGGAAAGCACGGGCGATCTCGTCCGTCGTCAGGCCGCCGATGACACGCAGCGTGAGGGCCGCGCGGGCGTCGGCCGAAAGTATGGGGTGGCAGGCTGTGAAGATGAGGCCCAGCAGCTCGTCGCCAAGATCGTCGTTCATGGCCATTTCGTTTCCCTCGGCCGTACCATCGCAGTCGCCGTCCAGCTCCCGCGCGATCTCCTCATGCTTGCGCTCGCGCATCTTGTCGCGACGGATCGCGTCGATGGCGCGGCGTTTGGCGACCGTCATCAGCCAAGCGCCGGGATTAGCCGGAACGCCGGTCCTGGACCATTCGGATAGGGCTATGACGAGGGCGTCCTGCACCAGTTCCTCTGCAAGATCGACATTGCGCACGAGGCGGGCCAGGCCCGCGATGAGCCGGGCACGTTCAATGCGAAAAATCGCCTCGATCGCCTGCTGCGTCTCGCCTGCCGTCATGCTGCCTTATCGGCCAAAGCCATAACGAAGGCAAAGCAGGTTGCGGCCGACAGGTTCAGTTGCCGCTGAGCTTCTCGCGCGTCCGGTCATGGATTTCCGTGACCTCCGGCGTCAGATTCCCATTGCCAATCAGCCATCTCGTACAGCGGCCGGATTTCAATCTCGCTCGGTCCGGGCATGGGATTGGGGCAGCGCTTCACCCAGGCGACAGCCTCGTCCATGTCCTTGACTTCCCAGAGCCAAAAGCCGGCGACCAGTTCGCGGGTCTCGGCGAAAGGCCCGTCGATGACCGTCCGGCGGGGACCATCGAACGCAACGCGCTTGCCCTGCGAGGAGGGCTTGAGGCCATCGGCGTCGAGCAAGATGCCGGCATTGCGCAGCTCGTCGTTGAACCTGCCCATCGCCTCCATCGCCTCCTTCGCCTCGGGCGTGGGGACAAAGCCCTTTTCGCTGTCCTCGGTAGCCTTCACGAGCACCATCACACGCATCGTCTGTCTCCTTGTTGAGCCGGACTCACCGGCCGGCATCGAAACGACGAACGGAGTTTAGGAAATCGACATTGTCCTGCAAATTTTTTTCGAGGTTGAGGAGAAAGCCGCCGATCGCGGCTCCCCTGGTCAGGAATCGCGATGGCGCGATATCGAGATTGGGCGCAACGGTGGTCGCCGATTGTAAGTAATTGAGTGGCCCGCCTAAACCATTTCGGGACGTTTTGAAGCCTCGCGGATCGCCTTGTGTACGCTGCGCTGCAAATCCATGAAGGCCGGGGTTTCCATGACCTCTTCCCGGCGCGGGCGCTCGATATCGACATTGAAGGTCTGCATGATGCGTCCCGGGCCGATCCCCATCACGACGATGCGGTCCGACAGGTAGACGGCTTCTTCCACATCATGGGTGACGAAGAGCACGGTGAGCCTGTGCTCCTCCCAGATCTGCGTCAGGAGTTCCTGCATCTGATGCCTGGTCAAGGCATCGAGCGCGCCAAAGGGCTCGTCCATCAGAAGCATTTTGGGTCGATAGGAAAGAGCACGCGCTATGGCCACCCGTTGCTTCATGCCGCCCGAAAGCTCAGACGGATAACGATTGGCGCTGTGAGGGAGCTTGACCAGATCGAGATGCTCGCGTGCTATCCTGCGGCAGGTCGCGCGATCATGACCCGCGGCCTTGAGGGCGAACTCGATGTTCTGCTGCGCCGTCAGCCAGGGAAGCAGGGTGTAGGACTGGAAGACGACGCCGCGGTCGAGGCCCGGCTGCAGGATCGGCGCGCCATCGATGGCAAGATCTCCCGCGTCGAAATCCTGCAGTCCGGCAACGATCGACAGCAGCGTGCTCTTGCCGCAACCCGACGTGCCCACCAGCGAGACGAACTCGTTGTCGGCAAGATCGAGATTGATATCGCGCAGCACTTCCGTGCGCCGCGCGCCCGTGCCGAAGCTCTTGTGGAGACCCTCGATCCGCAGTTTGGGCAAACTCATCGGCCCGGCCTCATTGCACGTGGCCCTCCTGCCGGAACAGCACTTTTCCCAGTGCCTTCATGACCTGGTCGGTGATGAGGCCAAGCACGCCCAGCAGCAGGATGTAGCCGATGATGGTGTTTGTCTGGAAATAACGCTGGGACACGGTGATGCGGTAGCCGAGCCCTGATGTCGCCGCGACAAGTTCCGCCAACACCAGCCAGGTCCATGCCCAGCCGAGACTGATGCGCAACGTGTCCCAGATGCCTGGCAAGGCGCTGGGAACCACGATGCGGGTCAGGATCCTGCGATCCGGCAGGCCGAGTGTCCTGCCAAGGCCAATGAAATCAGCGGGAACCCGCTTCACATTGTCCATGATCATCAGCACCTGCTGAAAGAAGGTGCCGATGAAGATGATCAGGAACTTCTGGGCATCGCCCGTCCCCGACCACAGGATGGAGAGGGGCACGAAAGCGACCACCGGCATGTAGCGGATGAAATCCACAAGCGGCTCGATCGCCGCTTCCCAAGTCCTGAAGCTGCCGATCAGCACGCCAATCGGAATCGCCAATGCCGAGGCGATGAGGAAGCCAACAGAAATACGGTATATCGAGGTCCTGAGGTCCAGCCACAGCGTGCCGTCACCCGAGAGCTTGCCGAGCTGGGTCACCACGCTCCCCGGCGAGGGCAGGAAAATCGGCTTTACCAGCCCCAGCCCTGTTGCCGCCCACCAAGCAAGACCGAGGCCGGCAAAAACCGCCACTGCTATCATCAGGAAGCGCGAGCGTGCGATGGGCGCGGCGCTTCCGGGCGGTGGGGGGCGGCGCCGCGGGTGTTTGAGGAACCGCCCCCGGGCTGGGGGGGGGGGGGGTGGGGTGGTTGCGGCGGGGGGGGGGATTTTGGTGACCCCCCCCCGCC